>JAPKMQ010000191.1 GCA_026645875.1 Longilinea sp. | reverse complement strand
AGAACACAGAACGCATCACCCATCACCTCCTCCCTCCGAACGCATCGACACAGAACTTTCCCCCTCCCAATAACGGTATAATGAGGGCGCAAGCCAGAAATTTTTACCGGGAGGAAACAGATGCCCCTCGATATCGTGGTTGGAACGCAATGGGGCGACGAGGGCAAAGGCCGCATCGTCGATCTACTGGCCCGTCAGGCCCACATTGTGGCGCGCTTCAACGGCGGCGACAACGCCGGCCACACCGTGACGGTTGAAGAGCAGACCTTCAAGCTGCACCTGATTCCCTCGGGCGTGGTGCACGCGCACACGCGCGGCGTGATGGGCAGCGGCATGGTGGTCAACCCGGCCACCTTCTTCGCCGAGATGGAGGCGCTGCGCGCCGCCGGGGTGAGCATTGGCCCGGAACGGCTGCAGATTTCCTTCGCGGCGCACCTGATCACCCCGGCCCACCGCGCGCTCGACCGCGCCCAGGAGCAGGCGCGCGGCAGCGGGCAGATCGGCACCACCGGGCGCGGCATTGGCCCGGCCTACACCGACCGCGCCGCCCGCCGCGGGCTGCGCCTGCAGGACGTGCTCGACCGCGCCGCTTTCCACGAGAAGCTGCTGGCGCACGTCGCCGCCGCCAACCAGCAACTGGCCGCGCTGGGCGCCGAACCGCTGGACGCGCAGGCGGTGGCCGCTGAATACGACGATTATGCTGTACGGCTGGAGCCGTATGTTTCGGATACCGGCCTGCAGGTCTGGCAGGCGCTCAAGCAGAACCAGGCCGTGCTGGCCGAGGGCGCGCAGGGCACGCTGCTGGACCTGGACGCCGGCACCTATCCCTTCGTGACCAGTTCCTACCCCACCGCAGCCGGTGCGCTGCTGGGGTTGGGGCTGGGAGCCGCGCCCATCCGGCGCGTGATCGGCGTGACCAAGGCCTTTCAAACGCGCGTCGGCGCGGGACCCTTCCCGACCGAAGTCTCCGGCCCGGCCGAATTGCACCTGCGCGGCACGGGCGCCAACCCGTGGGACGAATTTGGCACCACCACCGGCCGCCCGCGGCGCGTCGGCTGGCTGGACGGCGTGCTGCTGCGCTACGCCGTGCGCCTGAACGGCCTGACCGAGATCATGATGACCAAGCTGGACGTGCTCAGCGGGCTGGATGCGATCCGCGTCTGCACGGCCTACCGCGCGGGCGGCAAAGAATATGAGCAGCTCCCGTTAGGCCCGGCCGACCTGTCGCCATTTGAACCCATCTACGAAGAACTGCCCGGCTGGAGCGCCGACCTGCAGGGCGCGCGCCGCTGGGTCGACCTGCCCGCCGCAGCGCAGGCCTCCATCCGCCGCGTGGCCGAGATTGCCGGCGCGCCGATCGGGCAGGTTTCGGTCGGCCCCGAACGCGACCAGGTTGTGGACGTGCCAGGGTGAGCATGCGCCGCCAACTGGCCGGGCTTGGCTTGATCCTTGTGCTGGCGCTCAGCGGCTGCGCCGGCGGGTTGTTCGCCACCGCCGAACCGCTGCCCACCGAGACGCCCACGGCGACAACGGAGCCGACGGCCACCATCCAGTGGTTCCCCAACACCGCCACGCCCACGCCGCTGCCGCCGCTGGAGTTGCAACCCACCCCGGCCATGCGCCCGGGCGTGGGCGCGCTGTTGCTGGAGGACGATTTTTCCAGCGAGGCCGACTGGGCCACCCAAAAGAACGCCGCCGGGTCGGTGGGGCTGGGCGCAAACAAACTGAGCATCGTCATCAACCAGCCAAACGTTGCCCTCACCAGCCTGCGCCGCTCGCAGGACTTCGGCAATTTTTACCTCGAGGTGACGGTCGAACCGTCGCTGTGCGGGCGCGACGACCGCTTTGGCGTGCTGCTGCGCGCGCAGAGCGAGGGCGACTACTACCGCCTGTTCGCCGACTGTGCCGGCAACCTGCGCCTGGAGCGCGTGCTGGGCGGCACCGCCACGGTGGTGCAGAACTGGACCGCCACCATCCTGATCCGCCCGCCGCTGTCGTTCAAGCTGGGCGTGTGGGCCTACCGGGGTGAGCTGCGCGTCTTCGTCGAGGACAAGTTCCAGTTCTCGGCCTCCGACCCGACCCTGACCGGCGGACGGGTGGGCTTTTACGCCCGGGCTGCCAGCAAGGGCCCGCTCTCGGTCAGCTTCTCTGATCTGAAAGTGTCCGCGCTCGATCCCGCCGGCATCCTGCCCACCGCCACCATCACGCCCACGGTCACACGCACACCGCGGCAATGAAAATCATTTCACTGCGAATGAAATAAAACCCCTAAATCATTTCATTGACAATGAAATGATTTAGCTGTATCATTTCATTATGAGTGAAATGATATGGAAATCTCGTTGGACCAATGAACAAATCCGGGCCATGCTTTTAGAGCAGATGGATGCTTTCTGGCAGCGCGACACCGGCATCCTGCGAGAAAAGTTGGCCGACGTGGCAAATGCCGCTGACCTGCCGCATGCGGTCATTATTTCTGGCATGCGCCGGGTGGGCAAATCCACGCTGTTGGCGCAGATGGCACACCGCCTGGGGAAGGACGCTTTTTACTACCTCAACTTTGAAGATGAACGCCTGATCGGTTTCCAAGCACAGGACGCCAATGACCTCTACCAGGTTTTAGTGGAGGTGTTTGGCGAGCGCAAGATATTTATCGTGGATGAAATTCAAAATGTGGCCGGATGGGAACGTTTTGTGCGCCGTTTTATGGACTTGGGGCACAAGTTTTACATCACCGGCTCAAACGCATCCCTACTAAGCCGCGATCTGGGAACCCGTCTCACAGGCCGTTACGTTCCTGTTGAACTGTTTCCGTTTTCGTTCCGGGAATTTCTTCATTTTCGCCAGGCGGTCATACCAGACCTTACGCACCTCACCACGCCGGAAAAAGCATGTCTCCAGAACGCCTTAAATGAGTATTTACACCTGGGCGGCATCCCGGATGCGCTTAAGTATCCCGAATTGTCCATTACACGAACCTTATATGACGACGTTCTTTACCGTGACATTGCCACACGCTACCAGGTGACTGGCGTGCAGCCGTTGCGGGAGGTCGCTTATGCCCTGGTCAGCAACCCGGCTGGAATGGTAAATTACAACAAGCTTAAGGAACAATACCGCCTGGGTAGTGTCAATACCATTCGCGCTTATGTGGAGTATTTGGAAAACAGTTGGTTATTGTTTACCAGCCGGCTCTACGACTACTCGCTTAAACGACAACAGATAGCTCCCAAAAAAATTTATTGCATCGATACGGGTTTGGTCAACTCGGTGGGGTTTAATTTTTCACCAAACAACGGGAAGCTGTTGGAAAACCTGGTTTTCCTGGCATTGCGCAGGCGAACTCGGGAAATATATTACTATGCCACGCCGGGCGGTTACGAAATTGATTTTTATCTTCCTGAGAATCGCATGTTGATTCAGGTGGCGCAGAATTTATCCAATCCAACCACGCGCGACCGCGAACTGCGTGCGCTGGAAGATGCCGCTGGCGCCGTAAATGCACAACGCATGCTAATCTTATCGGATGATAACGAGGACGATTTACAATTGAACGGCGTGCCCGTGCAGGTGCGATCAACGGCTGCGTGGTTATTGGAACAGTGATTTTACCGTTTGTGTGTGCGGTTTATTCCAACGCAGCCCTGATTTTCCCGCACAACTCCCCAATCTCCTCCAGCTCGCCGCGCGGCGCGCCCGGCCATTCGTCGACGTTGAGACCCCAGAATTCACGCGGGGTATCCGCGTAGCGCGGGATGAGGAACATGTGCAAATGGTCGATGCTGTGCCCCAGCACGAAGGAATACACGTGCTCGGCGCCGCAGGCCGCGACCAGCGCGCGGGCCAGTTTGGCCGCGGCGCGCCCCAGCGCCGAGCCCTCGGCGTCGGTCAGGTCGCTCCAGTTGGCGGCGTGGCGTTTGGGCTCCAGCAGCAGCATGCCCAGGTAGGCGGCATCCTTGCCGTCGGGGATGAAGGCATGCCCGGCAAAGACCAGGTCGTCCTCGTAGACCGCGCCGCCCGGCGATTCGATCTCGCCGCGGTGCTTGCGGCAGATGAAGCAGGTTTGTGGAGTGGTCGGCTGGCTCATGGTGGCCTCCCTCTGGCTGCTGAATCGTTCAGAGTAAATACAGTACCCGCTCGTGGCCTTTCAATTCGGCATACGCCGATTCAAGCTGCTCGCGGCTTTGCGCGGTGATGGTGACCGTCACCGACAGGTAGCGGCCGCCGTTGCTCAGGCGCTTTTCCAGCGTGCCGGGATCCAGGTCGGGGTCGTGGTGCTGCAAAATGGCAATCACGATGTCGGCAAAGTCGTCGGCGTAGTGGCCAATGGCCTTGATCGGGTAGGCGCAGGGGTATTTGATCGGCGATTCTTGTTCGTTATCCAAAATGTACCTCTAACTCTGCAGTCATTTTACCCCAGGACGGCATTTTCCGACTCGAATTCGCGCAAATCCGCCCGGGAACTGATCAGGCGCACGGCCCGGTCGTAAAAGATGTAATCCCAGGCCCAGTTAAGCAGCACCACCAGCCGGTTGCGGAAGCCGATGATCTGCACCAGGTGGACGAACAGCCAGGCCGCCCAGGCCAGAAAGCCGCGCAGTTTGAGCGGCCCGATCTGCGCGACGGCGCGGTTGCGCCCGATGGTGGCCATGCTGCCCGGGTCGCGGTAGGCGAAAGGCTGCGGCGTTTCGCCGTGGATGAGCGCGCGGATGTTGGCGGCGGCGCAGGCGGCCTGCTGCATGGCGACTGGCGCCAGCATGGGCAGCGGCTGACCGTTGGCGTCCTCCAGGTGGGCCGCGTCGCCGATGACGAACACCTCGGGGTGACCGGCCAGTTGCAGGCTGGGCGTGACCGGCACGCGTGACTGGCGCGCCAGCGGCACGCCCAGCGATTCGACCAGCCCGGCGGCGCGGACGCCTGCCGCCCAGATCAGCGTGCGCGCCGGGATGCTCCCGCCGCCGCGCAGGGCCACCGCGGAACCGTCGTAGCCGGCCACCGCCGCGCCAAAGCGCACCTCCACCTGCTTCTCGCCCAGCGCGCGGGCAGTCTCAGCCGAAAGATCGGCGGGCATGGCTGGCAGCAGCTTATCGGCGGCTTCCAGCAGCAGCACGCGCGCTTCCTGCACCGGCAGGCGCGGGAAGTCTTTGGCCAGCACCAGGCGAATCAGCTCAGAGAGCGCGCCAGCCATTTCCACGCCGGTCGGGCCGCCGCCGGCCACCACAAAAGTCAGCAGCGCGCGGCGGGTTTCGGCGTCCGGCTCCAGCGCGGCCAGCTCAAACTGGCGCAGCACGTGGTTGCGGATGGCAACGGCGTTGCCCAGTTCCTTCAGGTCGAAGGCATTGCGTTCAACCGATTCCATGCCAAAGAAGTTGGTCTGTCCGCCAGCGGCCACGATCAGGTAGTCGTATTCCAGCTCGCCGTGGTCCGTGAGCAGGCGCCGGCCGGCCAGGTCGATGCGGCGCACCTCGGCCATCTGAAAATCGAGGTTCTTCTGCCCGCGG
>JAPKMQ010000190.1 GCA_026645875.1 Longilinea sp. | reverse complement strand
CCGCTGCGCCTGTTGAACCCACTGCGGCCCCCGTCGCCAAGTTTAAGGCATGCCAGGTTACCGACACTGGTGGTGTTGATGACAAATCCTTCAATGCGACCGCATGGAAGGGTGCTCAGGATGCTGTGGCTCAGTTTGGTATCGAAGCCAAGTACCTCGAATCCAAGGAAGTTGCAGATTTCGAAAAGAACATCAACGCTTTCATTGAAGAAAAATGCGACATCATCATCACCGTTGGCTTCCTTCTGGGCGATGCCACCAAGGCCGCCGCGGAAGCCAACCCCGATATGAAATTCTCCATCGTTGACTACGGTTATGCCCCTGTGATCCCCAATGTCGTTGGACAGGCATTCCAGACCAATGAAGCTGGCTTCCTTGCTGGTTACCTCGCCGCTGGTGTGACGAAGACTAGCACGGTTGGAACCTTTGGTGGTATGCAGATCCCGACCGTAACCATCTTCATGGACGGTTTCGCCCGTGGTGTGGCTTACTACAATGAGAAACACTCCACCGATGTGAAAGTCCTTGGATGGGACCCTGAAGCTCAAACCGGTGTGTTCACCAACGACTTCAGCGATCAACAAAAAGGTAAAGACACCGCCATCTCCATGATGGACGAAGGTGCCGATATCATCCTGCCCGTTGCCGGACCTGTGGGCCTGGGTGCTGCTGCCGCTGTCAAGGAACGTGGAAACGCCTATATCATCGGTGTTGATTCCGACTGGTTCCTGACTGCCCCTGATTACGCCGACATCACCCTGACCTCCGTCATGAAGCTGATGGATGTCACCACTGTCAACGTGATCAAATCCGCCATTGATGGAACATTCGTGGGTGGCTCAACCGTTGGTAACCTGGCCAACGGTGGTGTTGCGCTTGCTCCGTTCCATAATCTTGAGAGCCTGGTTTCTGCTGAATTAGCCGCAGAACTGGAAACCGTCAAAGCTGGTATTCTTGATGGTTCTATCCCCATGAACCCGGCGTTCCAACAGTAAACTTAGCGTGAGAGATGAGAGGCTGGAGAGAAATTTCCAGCCTCTCTTTTTTATATTAAATAAATCACACTATGATAAAATGATGTGAACAAATCCACCATTTGAAAATGGGGTAAATATGGCTCCAATCCTGCAGCTTAAGGGGATCACAAAACAATTCCCGGGTGTGTTGGCGAATGATCACATCGATCTCACCCTTAATAAGGGTGAAATCCTGGCGCTATTGGGGGAAAACGGCGCCGGGAAATCCACATTGATGAACATCCTATATGGGCTTTACCAACCGGATGAAGGCGAGATCCTGGTAAATGACAAAAAGGTGACCATCCATTCACCAACGGACGCGATTAAAACTGGCATTGGCATGGTACATCAGCATTTCATGCTTATCCCGGTTTTTACTGTCACAGAGAACGTAATGCTGGGCTCGGAACCTGTCAAGGCAGGGGATTTTTTGGACCGCCCAAAGACAGCAGACAAAATTCGCGAAATCTCCAGGCAATACAAACTCGAAGTCAATCCGGATGACCGGGTGGAAGACCTGCCAGTTGGTGTTCAGCAGCGGGTTGAGATTATCAAGCTGCTCTACCGCGAAGCTGAAATTCTCATTTTTGATGAACCAACAGCTGTGCTGACTCCACAAGAAGCTGATGAATTGTTCCTGATCATGCGTTCGCTGGTGAAACAGGGGAAGTCGATCATTTTCATCACCCATAAGCTACGTGAAGTACTGGATGTGGCTGACCGGATCACTGTCATCCGCAGAGGCAAAGTGGTTGGTCAGGCAGACCCCAAAACCGCCAATAAGAATGAACTTGCTGAAATGATGGTTGGCCGTGCAATTAGCCTGGTTGTTCAAAAAGAAGTAAAAGCCCCGGGAAAAATTGTCCTATCCGTGAAAGACCTGGTGGTTGCTGACCAAATGAAACAGATGGTGGTTGACCACGTGTCTTTTGACGTACATGCCGGGCAGGTACTGGGAGTTGCCGGGGTGCAGGGCAATGGGCAAACTGAGCTGGTAGAAGCTGTTACCGGTTTACGAAAATCAGTATCCGGTTCGGTTGATTTTGGAGGTACCGAGATTACCAACGCCTCGCCACGCAAGATCACTTCGCTTGGTTCAGCCCATGTGCCAGAGGATCGTCAGGCTGACGGTCTGGTGCTTCCATTCACAGTAGCCGAGAACCTTGTGCTTTGCACATATTACCAGGAGCCGTTTGCCAAGGGTGTTGTTCTTCAATATGACAAAATCCTTGAGAATTCAATCTCGCTGGTAAAAGATTTCGATATCCGCACGCCGAGTCCCCTCACAGCAGTGGGTACACTTTCAGGCGGGAACCAACAGAAAGTGATCATCGCAAGAGAACTATCCCGGCCGATTCAGCTGCTTGTTGCTTCCCAACCCACCCGAGGCCTGGATGTCGGTTCCATTGAATACATACACAAACGGATTGTTCAGAAACGTGACGAGGGTTGTGCTGTACTGCTCATCTCTCCTGAACTTGATGAGATCATTGAGCTTTCCGACCGCATTGCCGTAATGTATCGAGGGAAGATCATCGCCACAGTTAATGCAGACAATGTGACCAAAGAAACACTTGGTTTGCTAATGGCAGGCATCGTACCAGAGAAGATCGAGTCAGCTCCCAATGGCGAAAAAGTTGTGGAAACCACTTTCTAACGAGGTGCTCCATTGAACAAGAAAAACATAGAGAAACAGGATTTTGGAAAAGTTGTCCTCAACGAAATTGTGGGGGGAGATCCGAAGGCAAAAAAACAGAAAAAGAGTGTCTGGAAAGCCATCCAGATCCCTGTCCTTGCAATCATCACGGGATTGTTCATTGGTGCAATTCTCATTGCAGCAACAAGTGAGACGGTTTACGCTGCTTTTAGAGAAGGCTTCTTTACTGGCCTGGGACAGGCTTTCAAGGAAATTGGCACAGCCTATCTGGCACTAATCACCGGGTCGCTGGGCAATCCAGTAAGCATTGTGGCTGCGTTGAAATCGGGTGACGCGGCAGCTATTCGAAGTGCAGTGAATCCCTTTTTGGAAAGTCTGGTTCAAAGCACACCTTACATCTTTGCCGGTCTCGCCTGCGCGCTTGGCTTTCGTGCCGGTTTATTTAACATCGGGGTTGAAGGCCAGCTTTTTATGGGAGCTGCTTTAGCCACTTATGTGGGTTACTCCATCACAGGGTTGCCAGTTTATATTCACCTTCCACTAGCCATCTTAGCTGGAGCCCTTGGTGGGGCGATCTGGGCATCCATTCCCGGAATTCTGAAAGTGACCACCGGGGGTAACGAAGTCATCAACTGTATCATGATGAACTACATTGCCTACAGGATCACCACCTTTTTATTGACTGGACCAATGAGCCGCCCAGGAACTGGTGGGATGCCTGTTAGCCCGATCATTCAAAAAACCGCTGAGATCCCGCAGTTCTTTCAAACCCCGATCCGTTTTCACGCAGGATTCTTGCTGGCATTACTGGTTGCTTTTGCAGTCTGGTGGGTATTATTCAAATCCACATGGGGATTAAACCTTCGAACCGTTGGAACCAACCCGCGGGCTGCAAAATATGCTGGCCTGAGCATTGCCAAAACCACCATTCTTGGCATGGCCCTGTCCGGCGCATTGGCTGGACTGGCAGGCGCTAATGAGATCCTGGCGGTCAACCGCAGTATGGCAATTGGGCTTTCATCTGGGTACGGTTTCGATAGTATTGCCCTGGCATTGCTTGGAAACAGCCACCCGGTAGGTGTCATTTTGGCTGCCCTATTATTCGGTGTTCTGAAAAATGGCGCGACCAGAATGATGGTTGTTTCAGCGATCCCCATTGACATTGTGACGATCATCCAGGCATTGATTCTGATATTCGTTGCAGCTCCGGCCATCATCCGCTCGATTTACCGAATGCGTAAGGTCAAAGAGGAATCAATCGCAACAGTCACTCTGAGCAGTTGGGGAGGAGGTAAATAATGGCTGTTTCATCTGCAACCATCCAACGTGTAAAAATTGGCGATATTTCGAGAGTCCGGAGAATCTCAACCGGTGTTATCGAGATTCTCATTGCCGCTTTCATTTTCTTCATGTTTGCGTCGAAGATTACTGGCGATGCCCTCACAAAGTTTGTGATGACCCCGGGAGGAATCACCGTTGGTAAAATGGGAGATTGGATCGTTCAAACGAGATTAACCTTGTGGATCATGGCAGGAATTTGCCTGGTGATCGGAATTTACCAACTGATTAAAGGGTTTGGGAAATTCTCCACTGGGATGATCGGGGTTGTGTTCCTGGCCTTTATTTTTAGCTTTCTCACCTGGCAGGCATCAGGTAAACAACTCAACCTGGCGGGAATGCTTTCAAGTTCAGTATTACTGGCAGTTCCGATCACACTGGGGGCATTCTCTGGAATTCTTTGTGAACGTGCCGGAGTGGTGAACATTGCCATTGAAGGTATGATGTTGATGGCGGCAATGGTAGGCGCGTTAATGGGGAGTATCACACAGAGTATGTGGCTCGGGCTGTTCTTTGGTGTGTTATCCGCTGTGCTCCTCGCAGCCCTGCATGCCGTTCTATCCATCAAATACAAGATTGACCAGATCATTTCCGGTACCGTGATCAACATTTTCTCGGCCGGTATGACCTCCTTTATTTCACAGAAATTCCTGCAAGTTCACCAGGAATTAAACAATCCAATAATGTTCACTCGTTTCGAGATCCCTGTCCTTGCCAAGATCCCGTTGATCGGCCCGATCCTTTTCAATACGAATTTCTTCGTATACCTGATGTTTTTCCTGCTGATCATTATCCAGATTGCCCTCTTCTCAACCCGTTGGGGTTTACGCATGCGCAGTGTTGGAGAGCACCCGAAGGCAGCGGATACCCTGGGGATCAACGTTATCAAGACAAGGTACATGGCAGTTCTACTGGGCGGGATGGTAGCAGGCATCGCTGGCGCATTCTATACTTTGGGATCTGTCGGCAGGTTCGATGAAGGGATGACCGCAGGCAAAGGTTTCATTGGCTTGGCTGCCATGATCTTTGGCAATTACAGCCCAATTGGCGCGATAGGTGCCGGTTTTCTTTTCGGGTTTGCAGATTCGATCGGGTCCAAGCTGTCGCTACTGGGAAGCGCAATACCTTCAACATTAATGTCAACCGCTCCGTATTTGATCACCATGATTGTGCTTGCAGGTTTTGTAGGTAAAGGGCACGTGCCTGCTGCAGACGGCAAGCCATACACGAAAGAATAGCTCTAAAGTCACAACTAAATGCCTACAACCTCCCTGGCCGAAAGATCAGGGAGGTTTTCATTGCGGTTTGTTATAATTACGAAAGCTAACATTAGAATGAGGTGAATTGCATATGAGCACCATCCAGGTTGAGAACATTACGAAATCCTTTGGCACCCAACGCGCCGTGGATGGGGTGACATTTGATGTCAACCCCGGCGAAATCTTTGGTCTCTTGGGGCCCAACGGGGCTGGAAAAACCACCACCATCCGCATCCTGC
>JAPKMQ010000018.1 GCA_026645875.1 Longilinea sp. | reverse complement strand
TCACGGGTGTGGTAAAATTGCCCTGTTCCGCCCTCGTAGCTCAATTGGACAGAGTGATGGACTTCGAATCCAGAGGTTGAGAGTTCGAATCTCTCCGGGGGCGCCTTCGATGATTGGAGAATTATCCTTCGGTGAATGACCTGGCAATCAAAAGGACTTCGAATCAGAGGTTGAGCGTTTCCTGACAGACGTCAGGACAGGCGAATCTCTCCGGGGGCGCCTAATAATTAACTAGGAAAGAAGTCGTTTGACTTTGAAACCAGAGGTTGAGGGTTTCCTGGCTGGCGATAGACCAGGTGAGTTCCTGTAGAGGCGTTAATAATCAAAGCAATGAGTTTTCATTTCGGCATCAAGACAGACTTTCACGATGGAGCATTGAGAGGAAGCACATGTGCGGAATTTTTGGAATCGTGACGAAGAATGAACAGACGCTGGGGCCCATCCTGATCGATGCGGCGCGCCGGTTGACTTACCGCGGGTATGATTCGGTCGGCGCGGCGACCATCAGCGGCAGCCACATCGACCTGCGCAAGGACGCCGGGCGGGTGGACGATGTGGCCGCCAAATACAACTTCGCCGAAATGAGCGGACAGCGCGGCATCACCCAATTGCGCTGGGCGACCTTCGGCGCGCCTTCGCAGGTCAACTCTCAACCGCACCTCGATTCCGACGGCGACATCGTCGGGGCGCACAACGGTAACGTGGTCAACAACGTCGAAATGCGCGAGCTGTTCATGGCCGAAGGCCTGACCGTGCGCTCACAGAATGACGGTGAAACCTGCGTGCATGCCGTGGAACGTTACATCAACCAGGGCAAGGACTTCATCGAGGCCATCCGCCTGGCCTACGGCGATCTGCAGGGTGATTATGCCTTCGTGATCGGCCGGATCAACGACGACAAGCTCTATGCCATCAAGAAGGGCTCGGGGCTGGTGGTGGGCATCGGCGACGGCTTCACCTGCCTTTCCTCCGATCTGCCCTCCATTCTGCCTCTGACGCGCGAGGTGATCCGCCTGAATGACGGCGAGATCATCACGCTGTGGGCCGATCGGGTGGAACTGCACTTGGTGAAAGACGGCAGCCGCATCGAGCGTGCGCCGGAGACCATCGTCGAGGAAATGTCGGCGGTGCAGAAGGGCGGTTATGCTCACTTCATGCTCAAGGAAATCCATGAGCAGCCTGAAGTGGCCCGCGAGGTGCTGCACCTGCTGGAAAACAACACCGATGTGCCGCGCATCCTGGAAACGATCCGCGACGCGCGCCAGGTGTATTTCATCGGCTGCGGCACCAGCTACCACGCCTGCCTGGCCGGCGCGGTTTATTTTGCTCAACTGGCCGGAAAGGCCGTCATCCCGGTGCTGGCGCCGCAATTCATCCCACAATATTTGCCGGCAATTGGTTCCAAGGATGCAGGCATCTTCGTCAGCCAGTCTGGCGAGACCAAGGACGTACTCAGCGCGCTGCAGGCCGCGCAGGAAAAAGGCATGACCACCTTCAGCATGGCCAACGTGATCGGCTCCACGCTCACACGGGGCACCTCGGCCTGGCTGCCGCTGGGCTGCGGCTACGAGATCAGCGTGCCCGCCACCAAGACCTTCACCAATCAGGTGATCACTTTCCTGTACCTGGCGGCGCGCCTGGGCGGGCGCGACCTGGCCCAGTTTGACAACCTGCCAGAATTGATGGAAAAGACAATCGCCGAAACCGATCCGCAGGTGAGGGCGCTGGCGCCGGCGATTAATGCCTGGAACGATCTTTATTGCCTGGGTTATGGTGCGACCTACCCGATGGCGCTGGAAGGCGCGCTCAAGCTCAAGGAGATCACGTATGCGCACTGCGAGGGCATGCTCTCCACCGAGTTCAAGCACGGCCCGCTTTCGGCCATCACCGACGGCTTCCCGGTGCTGTTCGCGGCTGGGCCGGAGGACGTGCCCTTGATCGTCAGCGGCATTAATGAAGTCACCTGCCGAGGCGGGCGGGCAATTGCCATCGGCGCGCCCGATTCACGCCTGGCGGCCAACGCCAGCGACATGATTACCCTCCCTGCGTCCAGCCCCGAGGTCGCCGCGCTGCTGGCGGTCATTCCGCTGCAACTGCTCTCCTACTACATGGCGGTGGCCCGCGGATTCGACCCTGATTTTCCGCGCAACCTGAGCAAGACCCTGACCGTGGATTAAACCGGTCCGCGCGGACGCGCAGAACAGCCTGACCAATCCTGCCCCGGGGAATCTTCTCCGGGGCGGTTTTATTACGCCTGGCGGCGCAGCCGGGCTGCCAGCAGGCTTCCCGCGGCAATCAACACCGCTATAGCGAAGCTGATCCATTTGAGCAGCGTGAAAACTCCTGCCGCGGCGGCCAGACCGTCCAACTGGCGCGGGTAGCTCAGCAGCAGTGCGAGCACACAGCCGTTTTCCAGCCAGTCGAACAGCAGCGCGGCCAGGGGCTGCAGCGCCAACCAGCCCATGCGCGGCGCGCCAGGAAAGGCACGTGCCAGTCCGCGGGCAGCCAGCAGACTCAAAAGCAGCGTGTATACGACCGGGAAGATGAAATCCAACAGCGTTGTGGTGCGTGCATATTGCGCACGACCGGCCGGACCGTAGACTTCCAGCGCCTGGTAGGCCGCGGCAGGTGAATAGCTCAGGCGTGTGTCCAGCATGCCGGTCTGTTGCAGCGCTGGCGAGGCCGCAATCATGCCTGGAAAGAGCGCCAGGTAAAAGAGCGCCACCAGCGCCGCCAGCGCGGCCAGCACGGCCGGGCGGGCCAGTCGGTTCAACCGGCCGGGCAGGGAGGTTGGCGGTTGGATGCTCGAAGATGCAGATTTTGTTGCCATGGAGGTTTAGGGCAGGAAAAATGGACCACGAAAACACGAGTGATACGAAATTTGCACTGGCGTGGCCGGTCTGTCTTCATCCTATTCCAGATTAGTTTTCCTGGCAAGCGCATCAGCCGGTGTAATTGATTGTTTTATTTCGGGTCAAATTACTCTATAATCTTTATACAAAGTGAATAATTGCAGCCAACCATTTTTGTTTGAGCCGATAAAGAAAGGATGTGCCATGTATATCGTTTCGGACCTGTTAAAGATCAAAGGCCGCGCGGTGTGGGCCTGCGGCCCGACCACCACACTCCTGGATGCTCTCAAGTTGATGGCTGAGAAGAATATCGGTGCGCTGCTGGTGACCGATGGCGGACGGGTCGCCGGCATCCTCTCCGAGCGCGACGTGGTCCGGCGGATCGCCAATAAAGGTCGATGCGTGCTGGATGAACCCGTTTCTGATTTTATGACTGAAACTGTGATCGGCGTGCGGCCTGACAATACCACGCAGGAATGTATGCAAATCATGACCCAGGAGCACTTCCGACACCTGCCGGTGATGGATGGTGGCAAGCTGGCGGGCATGATCTCGATTGGCGATGTGGTGCGCGCACTGATCGGCGAGCACGAGTCGACGATCAGCGGATTGGAGAATTATATTCTGGGGCGGGATTATAACGGCTAAGCCAGCAAAGCGGCACGTTCCGCGCGCAGCAGCGCTTCACCGCGCTCCGCGTCTATTTCGACGGTGCCGCTGATCAGCCACGGGCCGCCGCCTTGCAGCGCGGCCCGGTTGCGTCGGTAGGCATCCGGGAAGAAGACCACATCCAGCAGGCCGTCCAGGTCTTCGAGCGTCAGGAAGTACATCCATTCGCCTTTAGCGGTGCGGGTGCGGCGGCTGACCTGGCGCAGCCCGGCCACGGTCACGCGCTGCCCGATTCGCGCGGCGGCATCCAGCGTGGAAACGGCATGCGCTGCGGCGATTTTGCCGGCCAGCAACTCCAGCGGGTGCGCCTCCAGGCTGACGCCGAGGACCTCCTGCTGGGCGGCCACTTTTTGCTCCACGCTCCAGTCGGCGGTATCCTGCGCCTGCAGATCGAACAGGGTTGGCTGGCCGGCGCGCCAGCCGCCGGGGGTGATGCGCTGCAGCAGCGCCGGGATGCTGCCCAGGCCTTCCAGCGCGCCGCAGCGTGCCAGCGTTTCGGCCTCCTGGCGGCGCGGATCGACGCGCGCAAGGAAATCCTCCAGCGAGGTGAATGGGCGCAGCCGGCGGATGCGCTCGATGGTGCGGTGGGTCAAACTGCGCACCTGGTCGAGGCCCATATAAAGCAGCGGCTCGCCGTCGGGATAACACACGCTGAACTGCCCAGCGGCATGGTTGACGTGCGGCGGGCGCACCTTCAACCCCAGGCGGCGCGCTTCGCTCAGGTAGACGCGCTGTGAGTAATAACCGCCCCAGTTGGCCAGCACGGCCGCCATGAATTCGGCCGGGAAGTGCGTTTTGCACCACGCGCCGCGCCAGGCCACCTGCGCGTAGGAGGCGGCGTGCGCCTTGGGAAAACCGTAGCCGGCAAAGGCAGCCATCAGTTCCCACACGCGTGCGCCGGTTTCGGGCGGCACGCCGCTGTGCGCCTGTGCCCCAGCGATGAATTTTTCGCGCAGCGTGACCATCTGCTTGCCGGGGTCGAAGTGCGACATGGCGCGCCTGAGCAGGTCGGCTTCACCCAGCGACAGCCCGGCAAGTTGGTGAGCGATGCGCAGCACCTGCTCCTGGTAGAGGATCACGCCGTATGTGTCGGCCAGAAGCGGCGCCAGGGCAGGGTGGATGTGTTCGACAGCCTCTTGGCCCTTGAAGCGGCGCACAAAGGCATCCCGCAAGCCGCCCTGCAGGGGGCCGGGACGGTAGAGCGCCAGCGCGGCCATCAGGTCATCGGGCGTGCGGGCGTGAATTTCGCGCAGGGTGGCGCGCATGCCCGGACTTTCGATCTGGAAGCAGCCGATGGTTTCGCCGCGTTCGATGCGCGCCGAGACCTCGGGATCGTTGGACGGGATGTCTTCCAGCACCTCCAGCGGGCCGGCGTAACGCGTGCGCTGCCAGGAATGCAACGCTCCGGCCACGTCGCCCAGCACGGTCAGGCCGCGGATGCCGAGCAGGTCGATCTTGACCAGCCCCAGCGCCTCGACGGTGTCCAGGTCGAGTTGGGTGATGGGGATGCCCTTGCTGCCCGAACGCATCAGCGGAATGCGGTCGGTGAGCGCGCTGGGACCGACCACCAGCCCGCCGGCATGCACCGACAGGTGACGCGGCAGCTTGAGCAGCGCCTGGGCCTGCTGGAAGATGCGCTGGTGCAGCGGGTCGCGGTGGGCAGCGGCCAGTTCGGCGAAGGGCGAGGGGTGTTCGCCTTCCTCTTCACCCTCGCGGCGCGACCAGAAGGCGTGCGGCATGGCCTCGGCCAGCGCGCGCACCTCGGAGGGTTCCAGCCCGTTGGCCTTGGCCACGTCGCCGATGGCCGAGCGCGGGCGAAAGCGGTTGATGGTGCCGACCATGGCGGTGCGCTCCGCGCCGTACACGTCGAAAACGTGCTGGATGACCGCGTCGCGGCGGCGCGAGCACAGGTCGGTGTCGATGTCGGGCGGGGTGGAGCGCGCCGGGTTGAGGAAGCGCTCGAAGTACAGGTCCAGCGCCAGCGGGTCGGGGCCGGTGATGCCAATGCAGTGCGCCACCAGCGAGGAGGCCGCCGAGCCGCGCGATGAGAAGGGCGTGCCGGTGCGGCGGGCAAAGTTGAGCACCTCCTCGACGATCAGGAAGACCGGCTCAAAGCCGCGCCCGGCGATCACCTCCAGCTCGTGGTCGAGGCGTTGCTGGATGGCCGGGGCGATGCGCCCGTACAGGCGGCGCGCGCCGTCTTCAGCTTTCTGACGCAGCGCCTGCTGCGGGGTCTGGCCGGGCGGAAGCGGCACCCGCGGGTAGAAAGGCTGCCCCAGCGGCAATTCCACCGTGCAGCGCGCGGCGATCTCCAGCGTGGTTTCCAGCGCGCCGGGGATGCTGCCGTACTGCAGGCGCATTTCCTCCGCGCTGAGGAACCAGGCGCCCGGCGGGGCCACGTCCTGCGGGGCCAGCCGCCCGACCGGCAGGTTGCGGCGGATGGCGGCCAGCGTGCGCTGCAGCGCGGCCTGCTCGGGCAGCAGGTAATAGGCTGGCGGCGAGGCGGTGAAGGGCAACTTGAGAAAGCGTGCCTGTTCAGCCTGGCGAATGAGTTCCGCCTGGCCGCCCCCCGGCGGCACGGCCAGCGTGCGGTACAGCCGCCCGGGGAACAATTCGGCCAGCGCAGCCAGGCGGCGTCCCGAGGAATCGCCCAGTTCACCGGCAATCGCAATCAGGTCTGTGCTGTGTGCGTCCAGCACAGCGAGCGGCAGGCGTGGCATTTCGTCGCCGGGCAGCATCAGCGCGCTGCTCAGGCAGCACAGGTTGGGCCAGCCCTGCTCTCCGGCCGCCAGCAGCGTGACGCGCCGGGATCCGTCCGGGTAATCCAGCTCCAGGTCCAGGCCCGGTAGCGGCTGCACGCCAGCCTTGCGGCATGCGGTGAAAAATTCGACCGCGCCGGTCAGCAGGCGGTGGTCGGTGAGCGCCAACGCGGGCAAGCCGCGCGCGGCGGCCGCTTGCACCCACTCAGCGGGCGAGGGCAGCCCTTCGAGCAGCGAGTAGTGCGAGTGCAAGTTGAGCGGCACATAAGCTGGATTCATCGGCTTAAGCATATCACAGACCCTGCAACGGCCTGCTTCTGATACAATGGTTCCATCCCATTTAAATTACAGAATACCTGAGTGATGCGTGATGAGTGATGCGATCCCGTTCGTGCTCTCGATCGATGCTGCCCCAGAATATATGCCTGAACCGGAGCTTGGCCTGGCCGCCGTTGGCGGCAAGGGCTATAACCTGATCAAACTGGCCCGGGCGGGTTTTCCCGTGCCTAACGGGTATATCCTGACCACGCGCGCCTACCGTGAATTTGTGGTTGCCAACAACCTGGAAATGCGCATCCTGGCCGCGTTGCCGGCTTCCGGGGATGATCCGGATACGCTTGAGGCAACTTCGGCGGTGATCCGCGGTCTATTTTTGGCCGGGTCGATGCCCGCCGGGATCGTGGAAGCTGCAGTTCAGGCCTATCATGGGCTGGGCGACCCGGCCGTGGCGGTGCGTTCCTCCGCGACCGCCGAGGACCTGCCAGAGATGTCCTTCGCCGGGCAGCAGGACACCTACCTGAATGTGGTCGGCGCGGACGCCCTGTTGCAGGCGGTGGTGAACTGCTGGGCCAGCCTGTGGACGGCGCGCGCCATCGGCTACCGGGCGCGCAACCGCGTGCCGCACGAAGGGGCGGCGCTGGCGGTGGTGGTGCAGCGCATGGTTCCGGCCGAGGTTTCGGGGGTGTTGTTCACCGCCAATCCGCTCAGCGGGCTGCGCTCTGAAACGGTCATTGACGCAACCTATGGCCTGGGCGAGGCGCTGGTCTCCGGGCAGGTGGAGCCGGACCATTACGAAGTCGATACGAAACGCGGGCAGATCACCAAACGGGAACTCGGCAGCAAAGCGTTGGCTATCCACCCGCTTGATGGCGGCGGCACGCGCCGCGAGACGCCGCAGGGCGCAGATCGCCAGGCGCTGCCGGATGATCAGATCCTCGCGCTGGCGGCGCTGGGCCAGCGCGTGGCAGCCGAATACGGGCAGCCACAGGATATCGAATGGGCCTTAGCGGGCGGGCAGCTTTCCCTGTTGCAATCGCGCGCGGTGACCTCGCTCTTTCCGACGCCGGAAGGCGTGCCAGCCGAGCCGTTGCAAGTGTTCACCTCCTTTGGCGCGGTGCAGGGCATGCTCGACCCAATGACCCCGCTGGGCCGGGATGTGATGACACATATCTTCGCGATGGGCGCTCGACTGTTGGGCATTCACTACCGTCCCGACAACCAGTCCGTCCTCTATGTATCCGGTGAGCGCCTGTGGGCGCGCGTGACAACGCTGCTGCGCAATTCGGTTGGACGGAAAGCCGTGCCTGTAGTCCTGGAGTTTGTTGAACCAGGCACGCGCGAAGCCATCCTGGCGGTGCTTAAAGAGCCTGACCTGCAACCCACCCGGGAAGGAATTTCGTGGCATGCCCGCCGTCAAATCGCGCGGTTGCTCCTGCCGGTGGCGGGTAACGTTCTGCTCAACTGGCTTTCGCCGCGCACCCGCCGCGAGAAGATTGTGGCGCGGGGGGAATCGGTGCTGGCGATCACCGCCGAGCGCTGCGCCAGCCTGCACGGGACGCCGCATGAACGCCTGGGCCAGTTGGCACGCGTCCTGCCGGATGTGATGGAAAATTACCTACCGCGAACATTCATTCTGTTTGTTTCCGCCGTGGCGTCGGCGATGGCGGCTTTCAACCTGCTGAGGCTGCGGATCAAAGCGACGCCCACGGAAGATGCCAACTGGACCGATACCTTGCTGGAAGTCACCCGCGGTGTTCCTCACAACCCGACCACCGAAATGGATCTGGCGCTGTGGGAGGCTGCCCGTGCCATCCAACAAAACCCGGAATCCGCGGCTGAATTTGCAGATCATACGCCGGCTGAACTGGCCGGCCGTTATCGTTTGGGCGACATGTCCGCTGCGCTGAGCCAGGTGCTGGAAGGATTTCTGCAACGCTACGGCGGGCGCGGATTCTGCGAAATTGATCTTGGCAGGCCGCGCTGGTCGGAGGATCCAACGCATGTCTTTGAGGTGCTGAACGGCTATCTTCAAATTCCACCCGGCGAGAGTGCACCGGATGCGGTTTTTGCGCGCGGGGCAGCCAGCGGCGAAGCGGCCCTGGACCGCCTGGTTGCAGCGCTGCGCAAGACCCGCGGCGGGTGGTTGAAAGCCTGGCAGGCGCGATTTCTCGGCCGCCGGGTGCGCGAATTGATGGGCACGCGCGAAGCGCCAAAATTCTTTGTGGTGCGGCTGTTTGCCCGCGTCCGTTGGGCGCTGCTGGAGATCGGCGCGGAACTTGTCCAGTCCGGTGAACTGGCTCGACCGGACGACCTCTTTTACCTGAAGTTCAATGAACTGCAAGCCCTGGCTGCCGAAACGCCCGGCCAGCCCGGCAAAGACTGGCAAAAAATGATTGCTGAGCGGCGCGAGGCCTTCGAGCGGGAAGGGTTACGCCGCCAGATCCCGCGCCTGCTGCTTTCGGACGGGCGCGCCTTTTACGACGGCATGACGGGCAGCGGGCCGGACGGCCAGTTGACCGGCAGCCCGGTCTCGCCGGGGGTGGTCGAAGGGCGCGTGCGCGTGGTGCTGGATCCGCGCAAGGCCGGTCTGCTGCCGGGCGAGATCCTGGTTTGCCCCGGCACCGACCCATCCTGGACGCCGCTTTTTTTGACCGCCGCAGGGTTAATCATGGAAGTGGGCGGCATGATGACGCACGGTGCGGTGGTGGCGCGCGAATATGGCATCCCCGCGGCGGTGGGGGTGGACCGCGCCACGCAGCGCCTGCAGACTGGGCAGTTGGTTCGGCTTAACGGCTCAAGCGGGATAATTGAGTTGCTGGAGGAGCAGGCGATCAGTTCATAATGGCTTTCAGGCCAGCCTTCTGCGCGGATTGCAGCGCAGACTGCATTTCGGCCGCGGTCACCGGGCGGTTGAGCGCGGGGTGGTTGCCGGCCTGGTGGACCGGGCGGTACTGATCCATGATGTTGACGGCTGTGTCGGGGGAGATTTCCTCCACCAAAAAGCGCGCCACCTGCAGGGTGCCTGCCAGGCTGTGCGGCAGCACCAAATGGCGCACCAGCAACCCGCGCTCGGCCAGCCCGGCGGCATTCACCTGCAAATTGCCCACCTGGCGGTGCATTTCGCGCACGGCGGCTCGATTGATGGAAGGATAATTCTTAACCTGTGAATAGCGCCGGGCGGCAGCCGCGTCGGCGTATTTCATATCCGGCATGTAGATATCCACTACGCCGTCCAGCAGGCGCAGCGTTTCAATTGAATCGTAGCCGCCGGTGTTATACACCAGCGGCAGGCGCAGCCCGGCCAGCGCGGCAAACCGCAGCGCTTCAAGGATTTGCGGCACCACGTGGCTTGGCGACACCAGATTGATGTTGTGGCAGCCCTTGGATTGCAGTTCGAGCAGGCCCGCGGCGATTGCCTGGGCGCTCATTTCCTGGTCGCCCTTGCCCTGACTGACGTCAAAATTCTGGCAGAAGACGCAGCGCAGGTTGCATCCGCTGAAGAAGATTGTCCCGGAGCCGTTCCAGCCGCTGATGACCGCCTCTTCACCGGGGTGCGCGCACCAGCCGTGAACGCGTGCCAGCATGCCGGTGCGGCACAGGCCCACTTTTCCGCCCGCGCGGTCGGCCTGGCAGTTGTTGGGACAAAGTGTGCAGGGCGAAAGCAGTTTTTGTGCCTGCCGGATGCGGTCTTCCAGTAGGCCGTTGTCCAGCAGATCCAGATAAGCCGGGTGGAAAGACGGTTGCACGTTCACCTCGAATGGTCGCAGGTTGGCGATTAGATGTGAAGAACACTTTCATCATAATGCAGCTTTCTTTGGTTGCCAATCAGTTTTGGGGAGGGTTTGTGACCCTGTGAAGAATGGTCGGGCCGGATTACAATTGTGTTATCCAGACAATATCAATCGAGTTTCAGCCCGAATTGCGGTAAAATCGACTGGTTTTACCTGTCCAGGTTTGTGTTCAGGAGCAAAAATTATGGGAATGCCCACCACCCCCGTCCCTTATGACTTTATCGGCGACGTGTTGATTACGCCCGAGCAGATTGAGGCGCGCGTGCAGGAACTCGGCGAGCAGATCACGCGCGACTATCAAAACTCCGACCGGCTGCTACTGTTGGGGTTGCTGCGCGGCAGCGTCATGTTCATGACCGACCTGATGCGCCACGTCAAACGCCCGATGACGATGGATTTCATGTCGGTTGCATCGTATTCCGGCACTGAAAGCACCGGCTTTGTCCGCATCGAGGCCGATCACAAGACCAGCATCGCCGGTTGGGACGTGATCCTGGTGGACGACATTGTCGATACCGGGTACACGCTCAGCTTCGTGCGCAAGCTGCTGCTCGACCGCAACCCGCGCAGCCTGAAGATTTGCGCGCTGCTGGACAAGACTGAGCGCCGCAAGGTGGATCTTCCCATCGCGTACTGCGGTTTTCGCATCCCTGACTACTTCGTGATGGGTTACGGGCTGGATATTGATGAAAACGGCCGCAACCTGCCGTATATCTGCTCGGTGGATCTTGAAAAATACGGTAAACGCCAAAAAGCTTGATATTTTCAGCCTGTACAGAATAGACCGCCCAATCGGGTGGTCTTTTTTTATTCCATTGACTAAATTGGTCCTATTTAGGGCTTGTAATGCCCGGCCTGCCCATCTACAATGATTAACAACGTAATCTTAGTTTCTGAAAACGTAGTTGCTTTCTGTTCCATCCGAAAGGAATTCTTATGGGTAACTCATCTGTCGGGCAAAGTACAGTTTTGCGACTGCACGTGGTGCAGGCCGATTACGGCGACAGCCTGATCCTCGAATACGGCCAGGCGGCCGCGCCGCGCTTCATGCTCATTGACGGCGGGCCGCCCGGAGTGTACAGCGCGCATCTCAAACCAGCCTTGAAAAGCCTGGCTCAACGCGGCGCGGCGCTGGAAGCGGTGATGCTGACGCATGTCGATGAAGATCACGTGGCGGGGCTGGTGGACCTGGCTTACGACCTGGTGGAGGCAAAGGAGCAGAACAGCGCGCCGCTGATCTCTGTCCGGGCGCTGTGGTACAACACCTTCCGCCAGGCGCTCGGGCTGCCCGATTTTGCCTACAGCCAGTTTCAGGATTTCCTGGCCGCGCCCGCGCCCGACGGCGGCGTCAACCCGGTGGCCTTCAGCATCGCCCAGGGCGAGCTGCTGCTGGAAGCCGCCCGCGCTCTGGGCATGCCAGTCAATCCCGGCTTTGCCGCTGGCGTGGTCCAGCTTCAGTCTGCGCCTCAGGTGATGCAAGTCGACGGGGCCCGACTGTGGGTGCTGGGGCCGCGCCCGCAGAACCTGGAACGTCTGAAAAAGGACTGGTTGACATGGTATGAGAAGCGGAAAAAGAAGCCCAGCTTTGGCAGCGGTGCGCAACGCACGGCGCGCGCCATTGACCGGGCGGTCGCCAACCGCAGCTCGATCATCCTGCTGGCCGAGGGCGGCGGACGGCGCATCCTGCTGACCGGCGACGCGCACGGTGACGACATCCTTGCTGCGCTCAAGCAGGCCGGGCTGACTGACCGTGGTGGCCGCCTGCACGTGGACGTGCTCAAGGTGCAGCATCACGGCAGCCTGCGCAACGCCTCGCCGGAGTTCTTCCAGCAGCTCACCGCCGATGTGTACGTCATCTCGGCCAACAAGCATGGGCACGACGGCAACCCGGACCTGGAAACACTCAACTGGATCCTGGACGCGCCGCGCCCCAACGGCCGCATGCGCATGGTGGCCACCAACCTGACCCCCAATCTCAAAATAATCAAGCGCCGCATTAAAAAGGAGAAAATTCCCTGCGAGCTGGTGGTGCTGGCCGCGGGGGAACATTCCATCCGCCTTTGATTCAGGCAGGCAATTTCCACGCAGGAGGTGCGTCATGACATTCAACTGGATGGTCTTCGGTTACGGGGTGCTGGGCGGCGCGCTGGCGGAGCTGCTCAAGTGGTACCAGTTGCGCGAATCGCCCAATTCGCCGCCGTACCTGGGCAGCGCGAAGTATTGGGTGCTGACCGTGCTGATGGCGCTGGCAGGCGGCCTGCTTGCCGCGGTGCAGAACGTGTCCAATCCGCTGCTGGCGATCAATATCGGCATTTCTGCGCCGCTCATCCTCAAGGCGCTGGCGGCGGTGACGCCCATCCAGCCGCCGCAGGCTGCGCCCACGGCCGGTAAACCGGCCGAGCCGCGGACGATTGATATGATTGCCGGGCGCTGACCGGCGCGGAGCAGGCATGGGCAAAGCCGAGAAGATCTACGTCAACGGCATCAACGCCGCCACGGGCGACTACTTCACCAAACCGATGACGGTCAAGCAGGTGGTGCGCCAGGCGCTGCGCGAGCGCGACCGGCGCATTCCCATCTTCCTGCGCGCGGTGTGGGGCGCCGAACACCTCGGCCCGGAGCCGGACTGGTCCAACCCGGCCGAAGCGGGCTGGGGGGTGGTGTTCCATCAAAACGAGGACGCGGACGTCAAAGCGGCCTTGCAGCTGCTGATCGACCATCGCAGGGGGCAGGTCGATCCAGCGCGCGTCAAGGTGCTGGAATACCGGGAGAACGAAAGCAAATCTGACTGGCTGACGCGCTACGGCATCTCGGCCGGCTCGCGCGACCCGGCGCGGGTGCCTTATTACCTGCTGCTGGTGGGCAGCCCGGAGCGCATCCCGCTGTTCTTTGGTCACAGCCTGGATTTTGAATATGCCGTCGGGCGGCTGCACTTTGACACGCCGGAAGAGTACGGCGCGTACGCGCGCTCGGTGGTTGCCTATGAAACAGTTTTACCCACCGATCTGCCGCACGCGCGCGAGGTGGCCTTCTTTGGCACGCGCCACCTGCTGGACCGGGCCACGCAACTCAGCGCGGACGCGTTGATGCGCCCGCTGGTGGAAGGCGCTCCAGCCATCGATCCGCTGCCGGCTTATCCGCCGGTCACCGATGGGAGCGGCTTCCGGCTGCGCAGTTGGATCGGCGCGCCGGCCACAAAAGCCGAGCTGACCGGCATCCTGGCGCCGCCGTCTGGGCAAAAGCCGCCCGCCTTTCTGCTCACCGCCAGCCACGGGCTGGGCTTTGCCAGCGGCGATCCGCAGCAGATGGCTGCGCAGGGCGCGCTGCTCTGCCAGGACTGGCAATTGCGCTACAGCGTGGCGCCGCAGCATTACTTCGCCGCCGCCGACCTGCCAGCAAGCGCGCAGGTGCATGGGTTGGTGGCATTTTTATTTGCCTGTTTTGGCGGTGGAACGCCCACCCTGGACAGGTTCACCGCGCTGGAGGGCGGCAAACCGGCCCAACTGGCCTCGCGGCCGTTCTTTGCCGCGCTGCCCAAAGCATTGCTGGCGCATCCCAACGGCGGCGCGCTGGCGGTCATTGCGCACGTCGACCGGGCCTGGGGCTTTTCGATCCAGACTCCAGGCGCGCTGCCGCAAATCGACGCGTTCCGCAACGCGGTGCAGCGCATCCTGGGCGGCCTGCCGGTGGGCTACGCCATCCAGGATTTTAACTATCGCTACGCCGACCTGTCGATCCAGGTGAGCAGCATCGTCGAGGATAAGATCTATTACCACAAGAACGTGCCGGATGAAAAACTGGCGGTTGCCTGGGTGCAGCGCAATGACGCGGAAGGCTATATCGTACTGGGCGACCCGGCCGTGCGCCTGCGCTCATCGGAGTTGATATAGAAAACCACAGAGGCATTATGCCCGAAAGGGTACAGAGATCACTGAGAAGATGTAGATTAGAAAAGAGAGTCTACAACTTCACAAATTAATTCACTCCCTCTTCTTTATAATGAACTTCTCTGTGCCCTCTGTGACTCTGTGGTTCATCTTCTTTTCCTGTGTTGTATATAGGAGGTGTGATCATGACTGAAAAACAAGGCACGCCGCTGGCCGGGTTGACTGGCTTTACGGCGGAGATTCTGGCCAAACTGGCTGCTTATTGGATCGTGAACTGCGAGGACCTGGTGGGCGCGGCCGTCGGTGAGGGCGGCCTGCCCGGCCTGGTGAGCGCCACCGGCTTGAGCGAGGACGAGGTGGTGAAGCTGGTGGAAGCCGCGCAGGCGGCGCTGCCGCCCACGGTTTCCTTCGCGCCTGGCGATGTTCGTCCGCAAGGGCTGGGCGCGCTGGACGAGCGCGAGCCCGGCGAGGAATGGGAGGTGCCGCCCTCGTTTGCCCCTTTACCCCCGATGATTGACCTGCGCGCCGGATTCGGGCCGGTGCGCAATCAGGGCCAGCGCGGCACCTGTGTTGCCCATGCCGCTGCGGCCGTGCGGGAATACCTGCTGGGCCAGCAGCCGGCCGCGCTGGATTTCTCCGAACAGTTCCACTACTGGGATTGCAAACAGCACGACCTGATCCCCAACCTGCCGGGAACCTATATCAAGACCTCGATGGCGCGTCTGCAGGAGAGCGGCATCCCACAGGAAACCGTCTGGCCGTACAACCCGAACCCCATCTTGGGCAACGAGGGGCAAGGTCCGGCGCCGCAGGGCGCGTCGGAGGCTGCCGGCCGCTACCGCATCAGCGGGTTCACCCGCCTGGTGCCAACGGACGTGGAAGGCCTGTGCCAGACCCTGGCAAACAACAAACCGATCTCTTTTGCGGTACCGGTGTACAACTACTGGTTCGCCGAACCGGTGCGCTCCAGCGGCGACGTGCGCCTGCCGCTGCCTGGTGAACCGCTGGCTGGCGGCCATGCCATGTGCATGGTGGGCTACCAGCAGGATGAAAGCATGCCCGGCGGCGGCTACTTTATGGTGCGCAACAGTTGGGGAACCACCTGGGCCGCGCGCAGCACGGTTGCACCCGGCTATGCGCGTATCCCCTTCGCTTACATCCGCCAATACGCCAATTCGGCCTTCACCGCCCATGCTTCGGCCGAGCCGCTGCCGGCGCAACCGAAAAGCGCCTGGCAAAAGCTGGTCGACTGGCTGCGCGGACTGTTTGGTTGAGTAAAAACGCACAGGAGCAGCAATGATCATCACCGGCATGACCGCCCGACCGAATTTCAGCACTGCTGAAATTCACATCCTGCCGCCGTTGCGCGCCGGCAAAGCCTACCGCGCTGCGCTGAAGGTGAAAGGATGGCGCGATTTCCCGCCGCGCAATTTGCGGTTGGACTTGGCACAATTTGCCGCCCTGGAGGAGGATCCACAGGCTTACGGCAGGCTGCTGGGAAAGAAGCTGTTTTCGCCTGGCGGTCTGGGAGCCGATTACCGCGAGACGCTGGCGGTCATGCAATCGTACGACAAGGATTTGCACCTGCGCCTGGCGGTCGAGCCGCCCGAACTGCTGCCGCTGCGCTGGGAACGCGTCTATCACCCATTCAACGAGAAATGGCTGCCGCTGGCTGCCACCGCCGACACGCCGCTGTGCCGCTGGGCGGCCTTGGGCGACTGGACGCGCCCGCAGGCGGTGCATGACCGCCCGCTGCGCATGCTGGTGGTGATCGCTTCACCAGAGGGGATCCAGCAGGATTACAACCTTGCACCCATCGCGCCGGCTGAACGGGACCTGCTGCGCCAGAAGCTGGACGGACAGGCTGACCTGAGCGTGACCTACCTCGAAAGTGGCACGGCCACCCCGCCCACGCTCAATGCGCTGCGCGCCGCGCTGCAACAGGGCGCGCACCTGATACATTTCCTGTGTCACGGTGCGCTGGTCCCGGCCGGCAGCGTGCTCTTCCTGGAAAAAGAGAGCGACCACACGGCTGACCCGGTCACCGCAGAGCGGCTGGTGGATGTTTTCTCTGCCGTCGGCAAGCCGCCGCTCTTCGCCTTTCTGGCCGCGTGCGAGAGCGCGCGTTTTGATTCCGGTTCGCCGTTGCAACCGGTGGGGTTGGAGTTGGTGGAGAAGGGCGGCGTTTCGGCGGCGCTGGCTATGTTTGACAAAGTGACCAAGGAAACCGCGCACACCTTCGCCGGGCAGTTTTATACGCGCCTGTTTCTGCACGGCATGGTCGATGTGGCGGCCAATGAGGCACGCCAGATGATCCAGGGCCGCTGGGATTGGGGCGCGCCGGTGTTGTTCAGCCGGTTGGAGGACAACCAGTTGATCGACTTCCCGGTCGGCATGATCTATGAGAACGCCCTGGCGCACAACGACAACGCCTTTGCCGTCTTAAAGAATGCTCAGCAGGTAGCACAGGAACAGGGACTGGGCATTCTGAGCCAGGTCAATGACCTGATCGAGGAATTGAGCAAGAGCCACCGGCTGCTGTCTGACCTGACCGGGGATTTTCGCCGCACCGGGCGCGATCCGGCCACCTTCGCGCAGAACTTTGAGCCGTATTACTACCAGTTCAAAGACCTGTACGACGGCCAGACCTGGACGCACGAGGGCAGTTCCTGCACCAAGATCGGCGTGTTGGGCACGCAGGTACTGCAAATCGCGGGACCGTACCTGAAAGCAGATGAGCGCGATAAATTGTCCCAGGAGATCGGTGCACTGGTGGGCAGCGACCTCAACCTGATCCATTTCTTCCGTGAGTTTCTCGATCAGATGAACGCGACCGTCGAGCAAATTTGGGGTTTGACCCAACAGGGGCGCGTGACCGATGCCGTGCAGGCCAAGCTGGCCTTCGAAGCGCAGATCAGCCCCAGCCTGCGGCGTTCAAAAGAGATCTTCGAGCAGATGACCGGGTCGCTGCATTACGCCACGGCGGCGTAAAAGCGAAGAAGCCACAGAGGGCACCGAGACCACAGAGAGCGTAAAGAGGGCGAGGGCAGAAAAGACGAAAGAAATAAGCGAAATGATGGGGCTGGTCTCCAGACCAGCCCCAGTTTTCGAGTTCTTTTGATTTTCTGCTGGATCCACACTTCGTCTTCTCTGTGAACTTTGTGTTCTCTATGGCTAATCTTCCCTCTCCCACTCCGCCGGGATCAGGCTGACGGCGTATGCGATGATTTCGCGGTGTTGCGGCTGGATGAGATCATCCAGCCAACGACAGGTGAAGCGGTAGAGATCCAGCCCGGCGCGGGCGCGCTGAGCGATGGTGGCCCGTTCGAAACCCATCATCACACGCTGCGCGCGCCCCCAATCTGGCGGAGCGACCAGCCGCAACTGCTCAAAGAAGCTGTTCTCGGTTTCGAACAGCATGCCCTGGTGTACGGCGGCGATCATGTTCAGGTTATAGTCGATGCCGAGTAAAGCATGTAGCGCGGCGCCGTCATCATTGCGCGCCAATGCAGCAATGATTTTAGTCACTTCTTCGGCGTTGCCGTGCAGCGTTTCGCTGATCCAGACCGCGGCCTGTTCGCGCTGGGAGAGCGGGTCATAGGCGACCGCCTGCGATTTGAGCCGTGCCAGGTCGCCGGTGCGGTCAAACAGCACCCACATCTGGCTTAACCCGGGCGCTGCCCAGGCCGCGGTTTGCGGCTTTTCCAGTTTGGCGGCTTCTGCGCTGATTGTGGTCGTGGTCAGGCTGACCAGGCGGCCGGACGGGTGCAGCCAGTAGCGGTGCGGTGCTTCCACCGGCCCGTCGACGAAGCGGTACAGGTCGAGGTCACTGAATCCGTTTTCACAGCCGCGCGCGAAGCTGCCTGCCAGCGCCAGCGCCTGGCTGCCGGGCACCAGGTCGGGCAGCAATTCGGCCAGCAGCGAGCGCAGCGGCTCAGGCGCGGCCGGTTGACCGTTCTTCAGGCGCTGCCAGTCAAAGCGGTGCGCGCGGTAAACGTAATGATGGTTGAAGGCGCTATCGTATTCGCGCACGCGCAGACCGCCGACGGCCTCCTGCATGCGGATGGAAGCCGGGTTGGTGCAGGCCGGATCGGCCTCCACCGCCAGCACCGGCGCATGCGTGAACAGGTAATCGAGCAGCCCCTGCTTGACCTCCACGCCGTAACGTTGCCCCCAGAACTCGGGTGAGAGCTTGACGTCGGTGGTGGAAATGCCCTGCAGGTCGGGCGAGCCCAGCTTGCATTCGCCGATGGGTTCGCCACTCTCGCGCAGGGTCACAATCAGATACTTGTCATAAACCGATGCGCCCTGGCGGGCAATCTGGACCTTGATCTGCTCGCGGGTGATTGGCAACCCCTGTGGGAAGCCGACATTGGTCATCACGCGCGGATTTTTCCACAGGCGGTTCAGGAAAGCGGCGTCCTCGCTGCGCGCGCGGCGGATGGCCAGGCGCGGGGTGGTAAAGATATCGGAGGGAGTATTCATTTTTTAAACCACAAAAGACACGAAAAACACGAAAAAAAAATAAGTCACCAGAGATTACTTATTCCAGGCAGGCAGCTTATTTCATCAAGCGGTCACCATCCAGCAGCTAAAAGCTAAAAGCTAAACACCAGCCGCTAAGGGCTAAATCCTCACCGGCCAGATCGTTCCGGCGTACACGCGGCTTTCGCCAGGCACGTCGGCCTTGACGGTGGCGCCGTTGCCGATGCGCGCCAGCCGCCCGACGGTAATGTGCAGGTTGACGGTGGCCCCCATGCCGATTTGCGCATAGTCTTCGACGGTGACGTTGCCGGCCAGCAGCGCGCCCGGCGACAGGTTGACCACCTTGCCCAGTTGGCAATCGTGCGAGACGACCGCGCCGGCGTTGATGACTGTTCCAAAACCGATCTTCGAGTCGCTGCCCACATAAGCCTGCGCCAGCACCTGCACGCCAGGTTCCAGCACCGCGCTGGACTCGACATAGGCAGTGGGATGCACCACTGCCGGGCAGACAAAGCCGGCGTCCGCAAGCTGCTCAAAAATCTGCACGCGCACGGCCGGGTTACCGATGCCGCCCACGCCGTTGATCGCCAGACGCACGCCGCGCTTGAACAGGTCGGGCAGCAAATCTGGCCCGCCCAACACCGGCACGCCCACCACCCGGGTACCGGGCGCCAGCACGTCGTCGATCACCCCGACGACGCGGTAACAGCCGAGCGATTGCACCAGTTCGACCAGCGTCTTGCCGTGCCCGCCGCCCCCAAAGACCAGGATGGCGGTGGGATCGTAACTGTAATTGGGCAGATCGGGGAAATTCTCATCCATGGCGCACCTTTGCCGGATCTGATTGGTCTGGGATTGGGTTGCGGGCTTTTTCGGCAACCACTTTCAATACTATTTTACGCAATTTTCGACAGGACGTGTCAGCGGTTTTCACTGTAAGTGAAACGCCAGGGCAGGCTCTTCCAGGGTTCGGGCACGCTGCCGATGCCAATGCGCGGGGTGGTCCGAATCTGATCCGCCGGCACGCTCTGGCCGGGCTCAATCCACAGTTCTCCAGAAGGGTCGGTCAGGTCGCAGCCGTTCAGCGCGCGGTCAATGCCCAGCGCGCGGCACAGCTTGGCCGGGCCGTCGGTCCAATGGGCTGCGTCCACACCGCCGCGCCGCGCCGCGATGATTTCCAACCCATTCAGCGGCCAGATGGCACGCAGAAGCACGGCTGCCGGGAAATCCGCGTCCATGCAGACGGCGTTCAGCATCCAGTGCATTCCATAGGTGAAATAGACGTAGGCGCGGCCGGGCGGGCCGTACATCACCGCGGTGCGCGGCGTGCGCCCGGCGCGGGCGTGACAGGCAAGGTCTTCCTCGCCGCGGTAGGCTTCCACCTCAATGATGATCCCAACGATCTCCACGCCGTCCAGATTGCGCACCAGGCGCGCTCCCAAAAGGGCGGGGGCCACCTCCAGCACATCGCGGGCATAGAAACTGGCCGGCAGGGCGCGGATCATGCGCTCACTTCTGGCGGATGCGCGGATCGTTTTCCATGGTCAGGCGCAGGCCGTCTTCCAGCCGCGTCACCGGTTGATAGCCGAGCTTCTCTTGCGCCAGGTGGATGTCGGCGCACAGCCGCGACGGGCCGCCATCGTTGCGCGCGTTGTAGACCATCTCGGGTTTGCCGCCGGTGATGTTCTTGACCAGTTGCGCCAGCGTCTTAACGCTGGTTTCGCTGCCGCTGCCAATGTTGATGGTCAGGCGGTTGACGTCCGGCGCAGTGGCGGCCGCTACCATGGCTGAGACGACATCGTCCACATAAATATAGTCGCGGCTCTGGCTGCCGTCGCCGTGCACCACAATGGTGCCGTTTTGCAGTGACTGGCGCAGGAAGTAGGGAATCACCGGCGCGTGCACCGGCGGGATGTGCTGGCCGGGCCCGTAGGCGTTGAACACGCGCAGGCAGACCGTTTCAATACCCCACAGGCGGCCAATGGTGTTGACGTAAAACTCGGCCGCCAGCTTGGAAACGGCGTACGGCGAGCGCGGGTCGGGGCGGGCGTCCTCGCGCACCGGCTGCTGCGCCTGGTTGCCGTATACCGCGCCGGAGGAGATGAACACCACCCGGCGCACGCCCACGTCGCGCATGGCTTCCATCAGCGATACCGTGCCAGCCACATTGACCTGGTTGTATTCGCGTGGGTAGAGCACCGATTCGGGCACCAGCACGCGTGCAGCCAGGTGATAGACGCAGTCGACATCCTGCAGCAGCGTCCACAACTTGGGACGGTCGTTGACGTCGCCACGGGTGAAATGCACGTCGTCCGAGAGGGCCGCGGGATCGCCGGTGGAAAGGTCGTCCACGCCGCGTACGGTGTGGCCCTGTTTTGCCAGACGATTGGAGAGCGCCGCGCCCAGAAAGCCTGCGGCGCCGGTGATGAGATAACGCATAAGCGGTTTAATCCATGTGGGTGGTTTGGGTATTTCTGTTGCGATTATAGCATATCTGTAAGTTTGCCGGTTCGGAAAGATTGTGTGCCCGGTGGTCTGGGTTGTTATGTTTTTTGTTACAATTGGGATACCGCCCTGGCGGAAAACCAAGGAGGTTCATATGTACATGGTTATGTTTGTGTTAAACGACCGTGACAAGCTGGATGCGGTGTTGGATGCCTGGGAATCTGCCGGAATCCGCGGCGCGACTGTGCTGGATACTTTTGGCATGCACCGGCGAAAAATTAAGGGACATATCGCCTTTCGCTATGTATTTGAGCAGCCGTCCCTGCACCAGGAAATTGGCCAATTTACCCTGCTGGCGGCCGTGCCAAATGAGAGTGATGTGCAAACCTGCCTTTCCGCAACCGAAACTGTGACCGGCGATCTTAGCCTGCCAAACAGCGGCATGTTTGCGGCCTGGCCGCTGGCGACGGTCAAAGGTGCCTGGGGCAAGGAGCCAACATCATGACCTGGGTTGTTTTTTTTGGCGCGTCTTTGCTGATTGTTCTGGTTGCCGGCAAGCTGGCCGATTTTGGCGACGCCATCGCCATCCGCACCGGGTTGGGCCGCATGTTCATCGGCATGCTGCTGTTGGCCGCGGCTACCTCGCTGCCGGAATTGCTCACCACCATCAATTCAATTCAAATCGGCGTGCCCAACCTGGCAGCGGGTAATTTGTTCGGAAGCAACACGTTTAACATGTTCCTTCTGGCCATTATCGACCTGGCATTTTTCCGCCAGCGGCTGCTGCGCGGCGCGGCCATGCGGCATGCGCTTTCTGGCAGTCTGACCATGCTGATGATTGGACTGGTGCTCTTTTTCATCAGCGCCAACATCGATTTGCGCATCGGTTGGGTGGGCGTCGACAGCCTGCTGGTGATCGGTTTTTATGCCGTTGCCATCTATTTGCTGCAAAAAGATGCGGCGGCTGCCCCGGCATCTGCAGGTGAAGTGGTGGACCTTACTGGCGTGCCGAGCTTGCTCAAGGCTGGCATCGGTTTTGCCCTGGCAACACTGGCGTTGGTACTCATTACCCCGTACCTGGTACGCAGCGCAAATGAAATTGCCGTCATCACCGGCCTGGGAACCACGTTTGTGGGTACTGCGCTGGTGGCTACGGTGACCTCGCTGCCTGAGTTGGTGGCAACCATCGCCGCGGTACGGATTGGCGCATCTGACATGGCCATCGGCAACCTGTTTGGCAGCAACCTGTTTAACATGTTTGCGCTGGGGCTGGCTGATGTATTTTTCACGCAGGGCCGCTTCCTGGCAGTGATTGATCCGGCTTTCCTGATGGTGGGCCTGCTGGGGCTGGTGATGACCGGCCTGGGGTTGGTGGGCAACCTGGCGCGCCTGGAACGTCGTTTTCTGTTCATCGAAATCGACGCCTTGTTGCTAATCCTCACGTATATTGCCGGTATGTGGTTACTGTATTCCCGCGGGGTTGGATAATCCCGAATTCCATGACATTCCCCCGGCGCGCAAAATAAGAGCCGCTACGTAGCGCAGTTACTATTCAAAAAATGCAGCGGCGGCGCGGTTGAATTCCTGCGGGGCGTCGCGTTGCGGCCAGTGACCGCAGCGCGGCAGCACGGCAAGCTGGATGGCCGGGTTGCGCCGCACGGCCTCGCGCGCGGCGGCGAGCGGCACCAATTGGTCCTTCTCGCCGTGGATGATCAGCGTGGGCATCGTTAACTCATGGATGCGATCCATGAAGCAGGTACGCAGCCGGTCGGGAAGCACGTCGGTGCGTTGGATATCCAGGAAGGCCTTACCGGCCGCGGGGTCGCGGATGACCTGGTAAACCTCATCCACCAGTTCTTCGGTGATCGATTCCTTGCGCACCAACAGGTAGCTCAACGTCCAGCGCGTCAGCGCGCGGCTTTTGCGCAGCAGCGTGTAACTGCCCAGCATGATCCAATCGGCCTGCACCATGGCGTGCGACAGGCGCTGGAAGGCGACTTTGTCGGCCAACCCGTAGGCATCCACCAGCGCCAGGCGTTCCACCCGCTCGGGGTGGGCCAATGCAAAGCCCAACGCGGCGCCGCCGCCCAGCGACAAACCCATCAGCCCGCTGCGCTGCAGGCCGAGCGCGTCCATCACCGCGCCGGTGAATTCAATGTAAAAGTCCATCGTGTTGGGCTGTGGGTTGGGCTGGCTCTCGCCGTAGCCCGGCCAGTCAACCGCGATCACGCGGCGGTGGGCGGCCAGGGCGGGCATGGTCAGCCGCCAGGAGAGCAGCGCGCCGTCCACGCCGCCGCCGTGCAGC
>JAPKMQ010000189.1 GCA_026645875.1 Longilinea sp. | reverse complement strand
GACCGGCTGATCCAGGGGATGCAGGGCACACCGTCCGAACCGCCCGGCCAGGGCGGCAAGCCGCAGGAGTGACCGTCTTTTGCGCGCGGGCGCCGGATTTGCTTCCGCCGTCAAACGCCGTCCCAACAGGTTGGAGCGGCGTTTGTTATTGGTTGTCAACCTTGCAGAATTGAAAATGCCACAACGCCTTTTTAATTGACGGGCTTTTTCCTTAACTGTTATAATCCCTAGAGACGGTAGACTGCACAGAATGAGGCCGCTATGGCATTACGGGGAAACCTGCGCGATTTTACCATTACGCAGTTGCTCAATTTGATCAATCTGGCAAAAAAGACCGGCACCCTGGTGATTGAAGGGCCGGGCGATTTTGCCTGGGTTGCGTTTCGAGAGGGCAAACTGGCCTACGCGCAGATTGGGCGCGAAGACAACAGCCTGGCTGCCATTCTGCAACGGAGCAGCAAAATCTCCGCCGCGCAGTACCGCATGATCAAAGAGCGCGCCAGCAATATGACCGACAAGGAACTGGGCCTGCTGTTGATCAATGCCGGTTATCTCAATCAATCCGATATCCTCGACAGCCTGCAACAATACTTTATTGGCGTGGTGCGGCGGCTGTTTACCTGGGTGGAGGGCACATTCCGCTTTGAGGCCGACCAACTGCCGCCGTCGGGGTTGATCCCGGTCCGCATCGACCTCGAAAATCTGATCATCGAAGGCGCCCGGCAACTGCGCGAATGGGAGCAGTTGCAGGAAGAAATTCCCAGCCTGGATATGGCGCTGAAATTCATGGACCGGCCGGGAACGAATCTGCGCAATATCAATTTGAGCGTGGAAGAGTGGCGCGTGGTCTCCTATGTGAACCCCAAAAACACGATGCGCCAGATTGCCCAGGCCACCAAAATGAACGATCTGGAAATCCGGCGAGTGATTTACGGCTTGCTGCAGGCTGGCCTGGTGGAAATCGTGCGTCCAGGCGGTGCCACGCTGACCAATCAGCGCATGTTCCCCACGACCAACAAAGAGGAACAGAAATCGCTGGTCAACCGGTTAATCAATCGAATTCGCTCGATCTAATACTTTCTCTTCGTTAAGGAATAATTGCTTATGCAGACGGTAAAAATCGTGGTGACTGGCCCGTTCAACGCAGGAAAAACGGAGTTTATCCGTTCGGTCAGCGAAATCGACGTCGTCTCTACGGAGAGGAAGATTTCCGCTGAGGCGGAAAAGGTGAAATCGACGACCACAGTCGCGATGGATTTTGGGCGCATCACCGTGGACGACGACCTGGTGCTGTATTTGTTCGGCACCCCGGGCCAGAAGCGCTTTGATTTCATGTGGGAGATCCTGTCGGAAGGCATGCTGGGTTTTGTGGTGTTGGTGGACAGCTCGCGCCCTGAAACCTTCCGCGAAGCCCGCACCATTCTGGAAACCTTCCGCGCTTACGCGCCTACGCCCTATGTGGTGGCGGCGAACAAACAGGACAAGGAAGATGCCTGGGACCTGGAAGATATGCGGGTCGCCTTGCGCCTGGATTCGAAGGTGAAATTTCTGCCGGTGGTGGCCACCGATAAAGAAAAGGTTAAAAAGGTATTGCTGGAATTGCTGTACAGCATCCTTGCTGAAATGGAGGCGGGCGGGTCTTAATCCCTTGCCCGGCGAGAGACGCCGTGTCATCCATCACCACCTCCCAGGGAATTCTTCATTACGAAGCGTATGGTCGGGGAAAACCGGTCATTCTTTTGCATGGATGGCTGGGCTCTTGGGGATTGTGGCAGGAGACGATGGCCTACCTGGAGCAGCTGGGTATCGTCAGCGCACCGCTGGTGGGCCACAGCATGGGCGGCACGGTCAGCCTTTCGGTGGCCATTCAGCATCCGGAGCGCGCGCAAAAGGTGGTCATCATCGGGTCACCGGTGGTGGGTTCATCGCTGGCGGTGGCGCTCAAGTTTGCCGGCCGGCCATGGGTGGCCAAACCGCTGTTCACCTTCTTCCCGGTATTTCGGGCGGCCATGCGGTTGGCTTCGCCATTCATCTGCCGCAATCCGCGCTTCCCGGAAATGATGGACCGCGATTTGTCCAAAACCACGGTTGAATCTTTCCTCACCAGCATCGCCTCGCTGCGCTACACCGATCTGCGCCCGGATATGGAAAAAATCCGCGTGCCTGTGATGGGCATGTTTGGCGACCGCGATAACATCGTCAGCCCGAAGCAGTGGAAAGTGTTGAAAGATTGCCGGCCGACCGCGCGGATTGAACGTTATCCGACCGCCGGCCATTTCATCATGATGGACGAGCCTAAAATCTTCATGCCAGTGCTGAAAGATTTTCTCGACCAACCGGTAGCCCAGCCTTATGGATAATCAGACCCTTACCTGTTGCAGCGTTGCGTTCAGCCAGGTCATCGGCCAGGCGGCGGTGGATGTGCTTGGACAGCCCGAAGCGGCCAGTTTGCCACGCCAGGAGAATGGTTGCATTGCGCCAGGCGCGTTGATCAAAGCCCTGGAGCAGCGCTACGGACCGTGCGCCGCCAAAGGCATTGCCCAGCGCATGGGGCGCGCGGCCTTCCAGTATTTCCTCGATTTCTATGGCAACGAGTTGAACCTGACCGGCATGGAATACCGCCTTCTGCCGTACGGCAGGCGTTTGCAGACCGGGCTGGATGCCCTGGGCCGCAAACTGGCGGGAGAGTGCGGCGCGCAAATCAACCAGGATGCCGACGCGAGCGCATATTACTGGCAAATTCTCTGGCAGCGCGATCCCGAAAACAGGGATGGCCGGGAGGGGTTCTCTTACTTCCTGGCGGGCATGGCGCAGGAGCTGATGAGTTGGTCGGGCGGGGGCAAATATTACATCGTCCGTGAAATACCGGACAGTGGTAGATGCGTTCTGAAAATTGACCAGAACCCGCTGGATTGAGAGGATGAGATGCTGAAGATCATCCTGCAGTCCACTCACCCGGTTGTACCCTTCAACGAGCCTGCCCGCGACCTGCGCATCCAGAATAAGCCATTATGGCTGGCGCAGCGTGATGCCCTGGCGCCGTTTGCCACCCGCGAGATGGAACTGCCGCCGAATGGGCGCCTGCCGCAGACTCGCGAGGCCTGCCTGGTGTACCGCGATAACCTGTGGTTTGACGAGTTTTACATCCGTGCATTCCTGGCCGAGGCGGTCAAGCGCAAACGCGCTTCGCGCGCGGCCTTGTCGATCAACGATCCCGCCTTCCGCGAACATTGCCTTCCGCTTTCCAATTCCTACACGCCGGCCGGCGAACTTTACCTGGCCGACCTGTGGTATTACCCGAACGGTCCGGAGCCCGAAGCAGACCCGCTGGTGATTGACCTGCAGGCGCGCGAAATTGGCTATTATCACATCCCCACCTACATGGCGGCCGAAACCGGCGAGTTGGTCTACTGGGTGCCGCTGCGCAGCCTGATTGCCATCGATTCGTGGGTGCACATTTTTGTTGCCGATATGATCTTTGGCCTGTTTGGCCGCGGCGCGCGCTTTGAAAATCGTCTGAAGGATGACGTGGGCTTCAAGCTTGGCATTATTGCGGCCAGCCTGTACGAGGGCCGCCAGGTGCTGGAAAGCTCCAAGCTGGTCCAGTTGGGGCGCAACGTGTCCATCGACCCGACCGTTGTGATTCACGGCCCCACTTCCATTGGCGATAACGTCACCATTGGCGCCGGCGCGGTGATTGAAAACTGCATCATCGCAGGGGTGCCAGTTGATGCTCTCGGTGGTCGGCGACGGCACATTCCTGCCGTTCCGCGCTTCGCTATTCATGACTACCATCATGGATAACAGCATGGTGGCGCAGAACACCTGCCTGCAAATGTGCGTGATCGGGCGCAATGCCTTCATCGGCGCGGGCAATACCTTCACCGACTTTAACCTGGTCTCGGACATCATCCGCGCCCGCGATGCCAATGGTGATTTGCGGCCTTCCAACCGGCCGGTGCTGGGCGGCTGCGTGGGGCACAATTGCCGGATTGGCTCCGGCCTGATCATCTATCCGGCCCGCACGATTGAATCGGATGTCGTGCTGTTTGCCAGCCCTGAACGGCGCGTCATTCAACGCGACGTGTTTTTCGAAGAAAGTGACCATCACAAACTGCGCAACCATCATAATCACCGCCAGTTGTATCCGCGCCACCGCGAAGTGGTGGAGGAGAGCTGGTAGAGAGGATTGATGGAATGAGTTGCCGCCTGTTTGCCTTATTCTCTTGTCCATTCTGGCTCGATGAGTCCGAAAAGCGCCCTGGGAGGAATCTATGGGAAAAGCCCGCCTGCTGATTGTTGAAGATGATCCTGATATTTCGAACATGCTGCGCATCTATTTCACCGCGCAAGGCTATGATGTCGATACAGCCCTGCGCGGTATGGATGGCGTGGATAAAACCCGGCACGTGATGCCGCACCTGATCGTGCTGGACATCATGCTGCCGGACATTGACGGGTATGAGGTCTGCCGCATCATGCGCACCAATACGCGCACCAGCCACATCCCGGTGATCTTCCTGACGCAAAAGGATGAGCGCAGCGACAAGCTGAAAGGCCTGGAACTCGGCGCGGATAATTACATTACCAAGCCCTTCGACATTGAAGAGTTGAAGCTTTACGTGCAAAATGCGCTGGCGCGTTCGGAACGGGAAAGTCTCACCGATCCGCAATCCGGGCTGCCGGCCGGACGCCTGATCGAGGATCAGTTGCGGCGCATCATTCGGAACAAGGAATGGGCCTTCCTGGATATTCGCATCAACGCCTTTGAACCCTTCAAGGACGTGTACGGGTTTATCGCCGGTACGGACGTGCTGCGCTTTACCGCCATGTTGCTGGGCGAGGTGGTGGATGAACTGGGCAGCGACAACGATTTCATCGGTCACGCCGGCGGCGACAATTTTGTCATCATCACCGCTGAGCAGACCGGTGAGGCGCTCAAGCAGCGCTTGAAGACGCGTTTCAACGAAGAAGTGCTGACGCACTACAACTTTATGGACCGCGAACAGGGTTACATCCAGGTGGCGGACAAGGACGGCCAGGCGCCGCTTATGACCCTGGCGGTGGGCATGGTGACGCCGTCCACGCACATGTTCGCGGATATCCGCGAGATCACTGAGTTGGCGGCCGAAGAACGGCGCCGGGATGCCAGTTCAGCCGGGTAAATCAGTTTCATGGGATCAAATCCGTACGTTTTCGGGCTGGCGTTGATCGTGGTGGGAGTAGCCTTCTGGCTGCTGACCCGCCTGGCTTTGCGTTCTGCGCAAAACGCCAAACCGGCCCGGGAACAGATTCCCGCGCCCGCGAAGCCGACGCTTTCACAGCACCAGGAAGCGATGGTCGTCATTCAAAAGGGCGGCCGGGTGGCTCAAATCAACCAACGGGCGCGCGAGCTCTTCCATCTGGAAGCGCACGACATTCCGGACCTCGAGGCGCTGGCCCGGCGGGCGCGCCCGGGTGAAGAGTTCCTGACCCTGTGCGCTGCGGAAGGCCAGGGGCGCTTTATGCTCGACGGCCGGCTGGCCGAGGCGGTTTCTTACGCGGTTCATTC
>JAPKMQ010000188.1 GCA_026645875.1 Longilinea sp. | reverse complement strand
CAGCGCTGGCCCGCACCAGCCGCGACAATGAGGTTTTAGCAAAGGTGATCGAATTCATCGACCGCAACGATCACTTCTTTCTCAACCTCAGCATGCCCACCGGCAAGGCCCTGCTCGAACCCGCCGAGGGCGTGCCGGGCAGCAGTATCGTCACCACCATGGCGCGCAACGGCACCGACTTCGGCATTCGCCTGGCATGTGCCCCAACGCGCTGGTTCACCGCTCCGGCCGGTGTGGTGCAGGGCCTGTACTTCCCGCAGTACAGCGAGAAGGATGCCAACCCCGACATCGGCGACAGCACCATCACCGAAACCGCCGGGTATGGCGGTATGGCCATGGCGGCTGCACCGGCCATTGTTCAATTCGTCGGCGGCAGTCCGCAACTCGCCACCCAGACCACGCTCGAGATGTACGAGATCACCTTTGGCGAGCACAAAAACCTCACCATCCCGGCGCTCAACTTCCGCGGCACGCCGCTGGGCATCGATGTGCGCCGCGTGCTGGAAACCGGCATCCTGCCGCAGATTAACACCGGCATCGCCCACAAGGATCCCGGCATTGGCATGGTCGGTGCCGGCATCCTGCGCGCGCCGCAAAAGTGTTTCGATGATGCGTTTGAATTCCTCAAAACGATGTAACAGACCCCTCAGTCGTATTCAACTCCATCCCTGACATTCCACCCGAAAGGAGCGTTTCATATGAAATTTCTCGATTTGACCATCCCCCTGGGAATCGCCACCCCGCCCTGGCCGACCTATGAGCCTTTGCAGGTGAAATACTTCAAACGCCTGGCGCCCAACGGCGCCAACGGGCAGGTGGTCACCCACTCCAACCACCTCGGCACCCACCTGGACGGGGAGATTCACTTCCACACCCCCGGCAAAGACATCGCCTCGCTGGAGATGGATTTCCTGGTTCACGATGCCGCCGTCGTCGACCTGAGCGACATCTGCGGCGACTACGACGTTTACACCAGCAAAATGGTTGAGGAACGCGTCGAAGTGCGCGAGGGCGACATCCTGATCATCCACACCGGCTACCACCACTTCGGCTGGGATATGCCCACCGCCAACGAAGTGCGCTACATGGTCATGCACCCCGGCCCCGATCGCGAATTTGCCGAATGGGCCAAGGCCAAAAAGTTGCGCTGGATCGGGGTGGACTGCGGCAGCGCTGATCACCCCATGAACACCATCATCCGCGACTGGATGCCGCGCCAGGCCCGCCAGGCCGACCGTGTGTTCAAGAAAAAATATGGCATGCCGCTGGCCGAATTCTTTGACGACAGCAAGTACCAGCTCATGCACCTGGAGATGTTCCCTTACGGCATCATTCACGCCGAGTGCCTCGGCGGCGACCTTGACCTGATCGTCAACCGCCGCGTACCCATCGGCTTCTTCCCCTGGCGCTTTGTGGACGGCGAATCCTGCATTGGGCGCTGCGTGGCCATGCTGGAGGATGCCGAATACGACAGTCTGATGGCGAAGAAGGCCGCCATGCCCAAAACCAAATTCGGCGACGCCGTGGAGACAGCCCACGTGGAAAGCATCAACCGGCTCAGCCTGGAAAATCTAAAGGAGGCGTAAGCTTATGCCGCTCGATATGGAACTGGAAGCGGTCTTGCGACCGACGCAATACCCCATGCCGCCCTACCCTCCCAAGGTGATCACCCTGGCCAATGGGAAGAAAATGGTCGTCCGCCAGGCGGTGCGCGAGGATGTGCCGGCCATCCTGAAGTCCGTACATCCCTGCATCTTCATCGAACGCGATTACTACGACATCGTCAGCGCGCGCCTGTACGGCGAACTGCTGGCCTGGAAACGCTACCGCGCCAAGAGCGAATTCTGCCTGATCGGCCAGGTGGATGGCTACCTGGTGGGCATCGTCAACAGCCGCATGGAAAACGAAAAGGTGGGTATGAGCTACCACACCCTGGCCATCGACCGCGGCCTGCGCATCGGTTCGCACCTGTTCGCCGCCAAGATGGAATACCACCTGGAATATCTGAAACAGGATGAAGTGCTCATCGTGGCCGAAAGCCCGATTGGGTTCCGGCGCTGGATGATCGAATACCCGCTCGAAAAAACCACCATTCCACACGAACTGGGCGGCGGCGATTCCTACCGCCTGACGCGCGAGATTTACTTCAAGGCCAAACCGCGCCTGGTGGTCGGCGACCGGCCCGTGCCGCCGGAGTTACTGGCTGAGGCCGAGGCGGAAATCAAGTTTGCCGACGACGACACCATCCGCGAGCGCATCGCTGGGCTGAAAGGCAGGTAAACCATGAGAGACGTTGCCATTATCGGGGCCGGCATGATTCCCTTCGGGCGGCGCGACGAAGACAGCCTGATGGATATGCTGGCTTACGCATCGCTCAAAGCGCTTGACGACGCCGGCCTGGGTGACAAGAGCGTCAGCGCCGTGTACGTCGGCAATATGGGCGCCGGCATCATCCAACGCCAAACCTCCATCGCCAGCGCGCTGGTTGACCGGCTCAGCCTGCTGCCCGCCGCGGCCGACGTGGTTGAGAACGGCCCGGCATCCGGCGCGTCCGCCATCAAGAACGGCCTGCTGGCGGTTGCTTCCGGCTATTACGACTATGTGCTGGTGGTGGGCGGCGAAAAGATGCGCGAGATCACCGGCTGGCGCGCCACCGACTTTGTCGCCACCATGACCCACCCGCAGGTTGAGTATCCTTACGGGATCACCCTGCCCGGCATGGCCGGCATGTTCACCCGCCTGTACATGGAAAAATACGGCGTCACGCGCGAGCAACTGCTGGCGATCACCCTCAAGAACCAGGAGATGGGCGCGCTGAACCCGTATGCCCACGTGGAAATGACCCTCGACCGCGAAGGCATTTACGACAGCCCGCATGCTGTGGTCAACAACCCGGTTGCCGCCGACCCGCTGCACCTGTATGACCTGTGCCCGGTCAGCGATGGCGCGGCGGCCGTGGTGCTGTGCCCGCTGGACATGGCGAAGAAACTGGGCAAGCCGCCCGTGCTGATCGCCGGCTTTGGCCAGGCCACGGATACGCACACCCTGCAGGAACGCGAGGATCCGACCGACCTCAAGGCCGTCACCCTGGCCGCGCAGCAGGCCTTTGAGATGGCGAAGATGAATGCCTTTACCATACTGGAGATCGCCGAGAGCGAACATGTCGGCTTCTTCAAGAAGGGCGAGGGTGGCAAGGCAGCCCTGGCCGGCAAGACCCGCCTGGGCGGGCAGTTGCCCATCAACGTTTCCGGCGGCCTCAAGGCGCGCGGTCATCCGGTGGGCGCCACTGGCGTAGCCCAGGTGGTGGATATCGTCTGGCAATTGCGCCACGAGCTGCCCGAAAACCGCCAGGTGAAGAACGCCAAGACCGGATTCACCATCAATTTCGGCGGCTTCGGCAACAATATCGTTTCCTTCGTGCTGAAGAGGGTAGAGCCATGAAAAAGACCGTGCAGAAAAACGAGATTCCCATCACCGCCTACCGGTGCAAGCAATGCGGCCGTATCCATTACCCTTTTCACGACCGCTGCCTGGATTGCAAAGGCCGCGATTTTGAACCCATCGCACCGCAGGGCGAAGCGAAACTGCTCACCTTCACCGCCATCTACAACCTCCCGTGGGGCTTCGACCAGCGCTACCTGATCATCGGCGTGGCCGAGTTCGAGAACAAGGTCAAGGCCATGGGCCAGATCAAAGCCGACTCGCTCGACGGGCTCAAGCTGGGCATGAAGGTGCACCCAAGCTGGGAGCCGGTGCGGGTTACGGCCGGTGAGGATGTGTTCGGGCTCAAGTTCGAACCGATTTCCTGATCACAGCCACAAACCAATAAAAAGACCTCAGCCGGTTAAACCCTGCTGAGGTCTTTTTTGTTTAATTGACGAAGGATTAGCTTATTACTAAGCCCATAGGATCTTGGCATCCACCGCCACAGCCCGCTCGGGTTGGACAATCACCGGGTTGAGGTCCATTTGCAGGATATCGCCCTGGTAGGACCTGCCAAACTGTGAGATCTTCACCAGCAGGTCGATCAGGCCCTCGCGGTCCGTCTTGATGCCGCGGAAGCCTTCCAGCAGTTTGTGGCCCTTCAACTCGCGCAGCATTTCATCGGCATCCCGGCGGGTGATGGGCAGCTTGCGGAAAGTCACATCCTGGTAGAGTTCGGCGGTGGTGCCGCCCAGACCGCACATGACCGCCAGCCCAAAGGTCGAATCGCGCACCAGGCCGACGATCATTTCCACGCCGCGCCCTTCCATCTCCTCGATCAGGATATCACCGGTCGCGAAACGGCTGCGCATGTCGGCCACGGCTGCTTCCAGTTCATTCCGATCGCGGATGCCGAGCAGCACGCCCTTCTGTTCAGTCTTGTGCAGGATTTCCGCGGAACTGATCTTCACCACCAGCGGGTAGTTGAGCGGGACGGCCTGGAGTTGCTCGCCCGGCCGCAGCGCAATCGACTTTGGCACATTCACGCCCACCTCGCGCAGCGCCGCCTTGACCTCGTACTCGCCTACCGGCGTGCCCGGCCGCAGCGTGGGGGCAATCGCGCCAGCCGTCTCAACCGGGTCCGCCTGCGCGGCCCGTATCTTTCGCAGCGCCTCGCCGCGTTTGGCCAGCGTATCGATCGCCTGCACGCCGCGCCAGATGGTGGGATAGGCAGGCACGCCGGCGGCATTGAATTTCCTCATCGCGCTGAGGACGATATCGGAGCCAACCGGCACGACGATCAGTGGTTTCTTGCCGTTCTTGGCCCAGTGGATGATGATATCCACCAATCCTTCGTCAACCGCGGGCGCCTGAAAACCCAGCGTGTAAAGGATCACATCCACTTCCGGGTCATCCTGCAGCGCCGCGAGCGCCGCGTCGCACATGGCATTGTTCAGGCTGCCGGTCAGGTCAATCGGGTTGCGCACCGCGGCAAACGCGACCGCCGAACTGGCGATCTTTTCCTTGGTCTTTTCGCTCAGCACGGCCAGCCTTGCGCCAATGCCCCGCCCGGTGGATTCGATAAAGTCCGAGGCGATGATGCCCCAACCGCCGCCGTTGGTCAGGACAGCCACTCTGCGGTCATATATCGGCGGCAGGAAAGCCAGCACCCGGGCGGCATCCAACAGCTCATAGGTATCATATACGCGAATCACCCCCACCTGGCGCAGCGCGCCGTCGGTGACCCGGTCGGAACCGGCCAGCGAGCCGGTGTGCAGTTGCACGGCACGCGCGCCGGCCTCGGAACGTCCGGCTTTCAGCAAAATCACCGGTTTGTGCGGGACAATCCGGCGGCAGCGTTCCAGGAAGCCCTCCGGATCGGCAAAGCTTTCCAGGTACATGGCGAGCACGGCCGTTCCAGGATCCGCGTCAAAATAATCCATCAATTCGTTTTCATTGATATCCAGCCGGTTGCCAAAGCCAACGAAAGCGGAAATGGAGATGCCGGTCAACGCCATGGAGTCCATCTCGCCCACGGCCACCGATCCGCTCTGCGAAAGGATGGCAATATTGCCGGCCTCCGGGCGGCGCATGCGCTCAGACGGCAGGAAGTTGGTATCCAGCCCGTTCTCCGTCACCA
>JAPKMQ010000187.1 GCA_026645875.1 Longilinea sp. | reverse complement strand
GTGTCCAGCAGGATGGTGCGGCTGTCAGCCCAATTCATCGAGCCCTCATGAGCATGCCCTTCCGGGCTGATGCTTCCACCCTTGCCGCTGATCGCCGAGAAGACGCTGAACAAGTCGGCCTGGCGCATCACGAACACCGACACACCCAGGTAGCCAAAGATGATCACGCCCAGGAAGGGCAAAATGTTACCAAATGGGTCCGGCAACAGCGAAATGGGGAATGCCAAAAGCGCGGCGACCAGAAGCCCCGCGATCAGGCCGACAAATGCGGCAAAAAGGGATTGCGCTGAAATGCGCCCCAGCAACGCGCGCAGCGTGCGGATCGGCCGGGTGGTGAGAAACGGCGTGAGGATCAAACCAACCAGTGCGCCGACCAGGCCAAACGTGAAAGCGTATTGCTCCACGGTGAAATTGGTGACGGCAGGGCCAACCGCCAGACGGCCCAGGTGCGTGCCCCAATACACGCCTAAAATTGCAAAGACAACCATGCCAATTAAACGAAAAATGAAATCAATGCTCATGATAATGACTCCTGAAATGATGTTAAGGTGCGGAATAATAAAGAAAATGATGTCATAAGATGATAGCACTTGTGACACGGCAAGTCAATGTGAACTCAGTCTAACAGTTTGTTGACACCCGTCACAAGGCATGATAAAATCTCGCCGTTCCTCACCGCCCCCATCGTCTAGCGGCCCAGGACGTGGCCCTCTCAAGGCCAAAACGAGGATTCGAATTCCTCTGGGGGCACAAAGAAAAAACGCCTTCCGGCGGTTTTTTTATTGCCCCGCTCACACCATCGAGGTGCAGGGGTCAAAACCAGGATCACGATTCCTCTGGGGGCACACACCGCTTCAAGGCGGTTTTTTTATTGTCCCGCTCACACCATCGAGGTGCAGGGGTCAAAACCAGGATTCGCCTGCCCTGTAAGGGATAAGCCCTCGAAGAGGGTTCCTCTGGGGGCACACACCGCTTCAAGGCGGTTTTTTATTGTCCCGCTCACACCATCGAGGTGCATGAAAGGTTTTTCCCCTCTTCCTTCGGTATCTCTATGCTAGAATTACAAATGGGCTGCCTGCCAGGCGACCCAATTTATGCTTGAAAGGGTATATTTCACTTTTCGAGGTGCATACGATGGCATTCTTTGATCTTCCGTTGGAACAACTGCGCGCGTATCTACCCGCCCGTGAAGAACCTGAGGATTTTGACGCCTTCTGGGAAACCACCCTGGCGGAAACCCGATCCTTTCCATTGAATGCGTCCTTCGTCCCTGTGGATTACGGCCTCACCGCGCAGAAAATGTACGATGTCACATTCAACGGTTACGGCGGACAGGCCATCAAAGGTTGGTTAGTCCTTCCTGCAAATCATCAGGAAAACCTTCCCTGTGTTGTGGAATATATTGGGTACGGCGGCGGGCGCGGTTTTCCTTTTGAGTGGCTGCTCTGGGCAAGTGCCGGCTATGCGCATTTTATCATGGACACCCGCGGCCAGGGCAGCACCTGGCTAAACGGCGACACGCCTGACCTGTACGCCGACGGCGGCAATGCCCATTTTCCTGGCAGCATGACCAAGGGCATTCTGGATCCCCACCACTATTATTACCGGCGCGTGTTTGCCGATGCCGCCCGTGCCGTGGAAGCCGCCCGCAGCCACCCGGCGGTGGATGCCACCCGCGTGGTCGTAACTGGCACCTCGCAAGGCGGCGGAATCACCCTCGCTGTGGCAGGTCTGGTTCCGGATGTGGCGGCGGCAATGCCAAACGTGCCCTTTTTGTGTTCGTACCGGCGGGCTACAGAACTGGTGGATACGTATCCGTACAAAGAACTCGTGGAGTATTGCCATGTCCACCGCGACAAGGTTGAAACCGTATTTCAAACGCTGTCCTACTTCGATGGAGTCAATTTTTCAGCCCGGGCGCGAGCAAAAACATTATTCTCGGTGGCTTTGATGGATCAGATCTGCCCGCCATCGACAGTATTTGCGGCGTTTAACCACTGGGCAGGCGAGAAGGACATCCGTATCTACGCATATAACGGCCACGAAGGCGGTCAAAGTTATCAAACTGCCGAACAGATCAAGTTCATGAAATCGCTATTTGGTTGAGAATGTTGGATCAGGTCCGCATCTGAATTATTAAAACTTATTGGACATCAAAACGAACGGGAAGAAAAAATGTCTATCAGTCCATTCATGGCAAATTTGCAGATGCCATCAAGGTAGATGCGGCAAAACGGTCTGTCAGTGCTTACCCATGGATAGCCTGGCCATTTCCGCATCACTCAAGACAATATCTGCCGCCGCGAAGTTCTCAGCCTGATGTTGCGGATTGAAGGACGTTGGAATGCTGATCACGCGCGGCTGGGTGGTGAGCCAGGCCAACGCGGCCTGGTGGGTGGAAACGCCGCGAGCTTGCGCAATGCTTTTCAAAACCTGATTGCCTGCGACGTAACGGTGTTTGAGCGGGCTGTATGCGGTGAGTAGAATGTCATTTTGCTGGCAATACTCCAACACGCCGTTCTTAATATAGGTTTGGTCAGGCAAGCTGTAGGGCACCTGGTTGGTCAATAGCGGCGTTTCTGAAAGTGCCGCCGCTTGCTTGAGCAGCTTCAGGTTGAAATTGCTGACTCCCAGCCAGCGCACCTTGCCCGCGCGGACGAGTTGATTGAGTGCTTGAAAGGTCTCCGCCAGATTCATTCCGCTGCGCGGCCAATGGATCAAGTACAGGTCAAGGTATTCCATCTGCAAACGCCGCAGGCTGTTCTCGCAGCTTCGCAAAACGTCCTCAGGGTGTAAATGATCCGGAGAGACTTTGCTGGTAATGAACAGGTGCTCGCGCGGTACGCGCATTTCGCGAACGACCTTGCCAAGAATTTCCTCCGCGTGTCCACCGGCGTAACTTTCAGCGGTATCAAAATGGCGGTAACCGATGTCAAGCGCAGAGCGCAGTGCTAGCTCTGAAGATTCATCAACGGTTGGATCGGGGGCGCTTTGCCCACCAATAGTCCAGGTGCCAAAACCAATCTTGGGGATCTGCAGGGAATGAAGGGTTTCGTATCGCATGGAATTGATTATAACGTCAAGAGAGTGCAATCAACCTGCATTTCAAACCTCATTGAAGAGCTGATGGATCAAGTTTAAGAATCATCCACCTGAAATGGTGGGGTTAACTGCGATGAAACGAATTAGAAATATTTACAATCCTTGCTGGAATTCGTAAACCTCCTTGATATAATCAAACTAACCAATTAAATTCACCAACAGGATAAACCCATGCCCGTAATTTCCATCACAACCGATTTCGGCCAGAAGGACGGCTTTGTGGGCACCATGAAGGGCGTCATCTGGAAGATCTGCCCGGCCGCGCAAATTGCCGACATCACCCATGACGTTCCGCCGCAAGATATCTTCACCGGCGCAGTTGCCCTGTGGCGCGCTGTGCCCTTTTTCCCCGCCGGAAGTGTGCATGTTGCCGTGGTCGATCCGGGCGTGGGCACGCAGCGCCGCCCGATGGCTGCCCACCTGGGCGACCAGTTTTTCATCGGGCCGGATAACGGCTTGTTTTCCTTCATCATTCAGGATGCGGAAAGCGCCGGCCAGACCGTGCAGTTTGTTCATCTGGACAAGCCCGAGTTCTGGCTGCCGGCCGTCAGCCGCACCTTCCACGGTCGCGATATCTTCGCGCCTGCTGCGGCGCACCTTGCTTGCGGAGTGCCGTTTGAATCGTTGGGCACGCCCTTCAGCGATCCCGTCCGGTTTGCATTTCCCCAACCCGAGCGTACCGCTGCGGGTTGGGTCGCCCACATCACCGTCATTGACGCGTTTGGCAACCTGACCACCGACTTGCGGGCCGAGCAGCTTGGCGGCCAGCGCGATGTGACGCTCCGGCTGAAGGGCGCTGAAGTCAAAGGCATCCTTGGTTCCTACGGCCAGCGCCAACCCGGCGACCTGGTATCGGTAATCGACAGCGAAGGGTATGTCGAAATCGCCGTGGTCAATGGCAGCGCAGCCGCCCGCCTGGACGCCCGGCTTGGCGACAGCGTGGAAGTTGTCCTGTAATCCACCCGAGTTGATCAAAGCCGCCCGCAATGGGCGGCTTTTTTGTTTGCGCCGGTCGGGAACAAAATCTTGATAAGTTTCGTCTACTTTGAGTTGTGCATAGACATTTACGGAGAAAAGAATGAAACGCTTATTCCTGTTGATCAGCTTACTGGTATTGTCGCTCGGCGCCGCCTGCAACGTCATTCCGCAGCCCGCTCCGGTGATGGATGGAACTCTGCCCCCCTCCGGCGGAGCGGCTGCCCCGCTGCCCACCGAATCCCTGCCGCCCATGGCTGGTCAGGAAGATGAAGCCTTCGATCAGGCCCTGGCGCAGGCGTTTGCCAACCGCGATCTGGAAGGCCTGCGCGCGATGATGGGCGAACGTTTCTCATTCGCGCTGGACGCATTTGAATTGCGCGACGTTCCAGCGGATGAAGCCTTTGCCTGGCTGGCGGCCCATTCGCTGGCAGAAGGCGCGCAACCCGCGGCGCAGTTCAGCTCGGACGTGCCTGCGCTGCTCAAGGGTGCCGATCCCTTGGGGCTGTGGGGGCCAGTAGCTCAGGTGGTGCGCGCATTGCATGTCACCGGGCTGGGCGCTTCAGCTTCCAGCGAAGCCGTGCTGGTCATCGGCCGGAATGCTGACGGACAGCTTTACTGGCACGGCATCCTCCTGCCCAGCACCGGCAGCTTCGCTTCCTACGGCGACCTGCTGGTCGATGTCCATGAAACCAATGTGAAATACGCCCACACGCTGGTCGAAGCCGAGTTGCGCGTGGGGCCGGGCAGCGAGTTTGAACTGCTGGGCGCCGTGCCGGCCGACAAGATCACCCAGGTGGTTGGCATCAGCGCCGACGGCCAGTGGTACCGCATCCAATGCTCTGAATATCCCAATGGGGCGTGCTGGATCCCAGCGGATCCGGCCGTCACCGAACCCTCGGACGGATAAGTCATCCACCGGGCGGGTGGAACTGCATCCGGTCCGCAGTTCCACCCGCCAGATGCGTTCAGCGGTATAATCGGCGCATGGATTTCATCGACTGGCTGCTGGCCATTGGACTGGTCGCGCTGATCACCGTGACATTTGGGCTGCTACTGCCGCCCTACGGCTATATCGGCGGCGCGCTCATCGGCGCATTTCTGGCCTGGCGCGCGCTCAGGCAGCGCCGCGAATTGCTGAATAAGCAAAAAGAGGATAACAAATAACCGGGAGGCTCTCAGCAGTCTCCCGGTTGCTTTTTATTACACGCTGATGACCTTGCCGGCCTTCTGCAATGCCTCGAGAATATCACCCATCCCACCAACCACACCCACCTGCACTTCGCCCGCCAGGCCGAACGTTTCCAGGCAGGTCTGGCATAAAACCAGTTCGACGCCACGCTGCTGCATTTCGCGCAGCGGTTCCAGCACCGGCGAGCCGCTGCAGGCCAGTTTGACCCCGTCGGTGTAAAACAGGATCTTGGCAGGCAGATGCCCGGAGGCCAGCGTCAATTGCAGGAACTTGTTCACCAGGGTGAGTTGCAATCCTTCCGGCGCGTGTCCCAGGCCGTTGCGGGAAAACAGAATTACGGTTTGG
>JAPKMQ010000186.1 GCA_026645875.1 Longilinea sp. | reverse complement strand
GGAACGAACTGATGCCCGTGCAGGCCAAAGCCATCCCGTATTTATTCTCGGGGCGCGACATGATGATCCAGTCGCGCACCGGCAGCGGCAAAACCGGCGCGTATTTGCTGCCGATGCTCGAGATGGTCAACCCGCTGGAGAATGCCACCCAGGCGCTGGTGCTGGCGCCCACGCGCGAGCTGGCCCTGCAGGTGGCCGGCGAGGCCGAACTGCTGGGCAGCACCACCGGCGTGCGCGTGACGGCCGTCTACGGCGGCGTGGGCTACCGCGCCCAACTGGATGCCTTCAAGGCTGGCGCGCACATCGTCGTCGGCACGCCCGGGCGCATCCTCGACCATTTGCTGCGGCGCTCGCTCTCGTTGAAGAACCTGCGCTATTTGGTCTTTGACGAGGCCGACCACATGCTCTCGATGGGTTTTTACCCGGATATGCGCCGGGTGAAGAGCTACCTGCCCGAGCATCCCATCAGCACCTATATGTTCTCGGCCACCTTCCCGCCGCAGGTGATGCGCCTGACCGGGCAGTTTATGCGCGATCCGGGCTTCATCAACCTGAGCAGCGACCACATCCACGTCACCGAGACCGAGCATGTCTTCTATACCGTGCCCGGCATGGACAAGGACCGCAGCCTGGTGCGCATCATCGAGGTGGAAAACCCGCAGTCGGCCATCATCTTCTGCAACACCAAGGTGCACGTCGAATACGTGGCCACCGTGCTGAAGCGCTTTGGCTACGACGCCGACATGCTGACCTCGGACCTGTCGCAGGCGGCACGCGAGGCGGTGCTGGGGCGGGTGCGCCAGGGCACGCTGCGCTTTTTGGTGGCCACCGACGTGGCCGCGCGCGGCATTGACCTGCCCGAGCTGTCGCACGTCATCCAATACGAGCCGCCGGAAGACCCCGAGGCCTATATCCACCGCGCCGGGCGCACCGGCCGGGCGGGCGGCAGCGGCACGGCCATCACGCTGGTGAGCATCCTGGAGCAGATCGAGTTGAAGCGCATCAGCGCGCGCTTTGGGTTCGCGATCGAAGAGCGCCCCCTGCCAGGCGATGAAACCGTGCAGCAGGTGGTCTCGGAGCGCATCATCACGCTGCTGGAGGCGCGCCTGCGCAACCGCGACAAGCTGAAGGCCGAGCGCATGGGACGATTCGCGCCGCTGGCGCGCAGCCTGGGCGAGAACGACGAGGATGGCCTGCTGGCCATGCTGCTGGACGATTTTTACCAGGAGAATTTCTACGGCCCCATCGCGCCGCCGGCCGAAGAGCAGCCCCGCCCGCAGCGCAGCCAACCGCGCTCCGAGCACCGCTCCGGGGGCGAATCGGGCCGCCGCGGCAGCCGCCGGCGCTAGACGCTAGAATTAGCTCGTAGTGACGGCGTCAGCCGTTTCTTCGACACGGTAAGAACACGGCTTAACCATTTTCGATCATGGTTAAGCCGTGTTCCTAGCGATGATTCGGGTTAAGCACGCTCAACCCACCTCGACGATCACCTTGCCGCGGGCGTGACCGCGCGCCAGGTACGCCACCGCCTCGGCGGTCTGCTCCAGCGGGTAGCGCCGGTCGATGACCGGCCGGATGCTGCCCTGCGCAACCAGCCCGGCGATGAATTCCAGGTCCGGCACGTTCGGCTTCGCCGCCAGCAGGCGCGCCTTGCGCCCGCCCAGCGAGAGCAGCGGCCCAAACAGCATGGTCTTGAACACCTGCGAAAGCTCGCCGCCCACTGTCACCAAAACTCCGCGCGGGTTCAGCGCGCGCCGGTAGTCGCCCAGCGGGCGGCTGCCGTTGACCGCCAAAATCAGGTCGTAACGCTGGCCGTCCGCGGCGAAGTCCTCGCTGGTGTAGTCGATGACGCGCTCCGCGCCCAGCGAGCGCATCAGTTCCACATTGGCCGGGCCGCACACGGCCGTGGCCCGCGCGCCCAAGTGCCGCGCCAGCTGCACGGCAAAGTTGCCCACCCCGCCGCCCGCGCCGTAGATCAGCACGTTCTGCCCCGCCGTCAATTTGCCCAGGCGCAGCCCCTGCAGCGCGGTCACCGCCGCCATCGCCGACGCCGCGGCGTCCGCGTCGGATACCCCCGCCGGTTTGGCTGCCAGCAGGCGTTCAGGGGCGGCGGCGTATTCGGCCAGGCCGCCGAAGCCGCACCCCGAAAGGTCACCAAACACCGCGTCGCCCATCTTGAACCGGGTCACATCCGGCCCGACTGCTTCCACCTGCCCGGCCACATCGGCGCCGAAAATCCTGCCCTTCGGGATGGCGCCAAGGCTCATCGAGCGGTAGTCGGCGGCGTTGAGCGCCACGGCGCGGATCTTCACCAGCACCTCGCCCGAGCCCGGGGTTGGTTTTTCCACTTCGCGCAATTGCAGCGCTTTATTCTCAAACACTACCGCCTTCATTTTTTTGTCTCCCCGACGACCGTGTAGTCGAACACCTCGCCGATCGCCACGCCGAAGGCGTCGGCGATGCGGAAGGCCAGCTCAAGCGAGGGCGAGTACTTGCCCGCCTCGACGGCAATGATGGTCTGCCGCGAAACCCCGGCCTTTTCAGCCAGCTCCTGCTGAGTCATTTCGTTGGCAAAGAAGCGCAGCCGGCGGATATTGTTGGTGATCTCGATTTTTTTAGGCATGGCGGATGCCTTTCCGGTAGTAATACAGTTGCACAAAGCCTTCGATGATGGACCCGACGCTGAAGGAAATGAAGATGACGTTCAACATCACCGCGGTCGAATAGCCCAGCAGCACCAAAATCAGCGCGGCGACGAAGCCGAACCCGCCCAGCGTGACGCCCACCCGGTTGGCCTTCAACTCGATCAGTTTGTCCATCTCGTCTTCGACCATCTCGGCCTTGATCGACTTTTCAATCTCCTCATCCTTAAAATTTTGGTCCTGAATTTTTTTCGAGACCGCGATGCCGACCGAGAGCAGGATGGCGTAGACGATCTGGATGACGATGGTGGCGGCGACGCCGATACCGATGAAGATCAGCATGGTGCGCGCCCAGAACTTCAGGTCGCCGGGCATCACCGCGCCGGCGTTGACCTGCCCGAAGGCGTAGATGCAATAAGCCGCCAGCACCAGCGCGCCGGTAATCATCATCACAATGGTTCGTTTTTCCTGGGTAGACATGGTTAAATCTCCTTTAACTAAGTAACGATTGATGGACAAATAGTATAATATTAATTACTAAATGTCAAGTACTTTTTACATATTGTATATTATACTGGTCATTTGACCAGGTTGCCGCGGCCAGAGGGGAAAGTGCTCATTGGACCCGAAAATTTATGAGTTTTATCACATTAATTATCAAAGAATTTATGCTAGAATTCCCGGGCATCAAAGCCCCGCGGCGCGGCTGCCCAAGCCGGGAAACCGCCCGCAAGAATATTATTTTTACAGGAAAATTGAAATGGATTCATTTTGCGACCCCGAGACCGGCGTGTGCGCGCCCCGGCCTCTTGCGAATAACGCTGCGGCGGCTGAAGCAAACCCGCCGGACCAGGAAATCCTGTACGTCGGCGATCCGATGTGCTCGTGGTGCTGGAGCATTGCCCCCGCCCTGGAAGCGCTGCAGGCCTACGCCGAAAGCCGCGGCCTGCGCTTCACCGTGCTGGTCGGCGGCCTGCGCCCCGGCGGCGGAGATGCCTGGACGCCGCAGTTCAAGGCCTTCCTGCGCCACCACTGGGAAGAGATCAGCACGCGCACCGGCCGGCCCTTCTCGTTTGGATTGTTAGATCACCCGCACTTCAACTATGACACCGAACCGCCCTGCCGCGCGGTGGTGACGGCGCGCGCGCTGCTGCGCGAAGCAAACCGGCCCGCGCGCGACCTGCTGGCGGTGTTTGCCTCCATCCAGGAAAAGTTCTTCGTAGCCAACCAGGACCCCACCGAACCCGCGTTCTACGAAAGCATCTGCCAGCGCCACAACCTGGATTTCGCCGCCTTCCGCCAACGCTTTGAGAGCCCGTCCATCAAAGACCAGACCCTGGCTGAATTCAACCTCGTCCGCCGGATGGGCGTAAACGGCTTCCCGACCGTGCTGTTCCGCGACGGACAGACCCTGCGCGAGGTGGCCTACGGCTACGCCCCGGGGGATGAGATGATCGCGACCGTGCGCGAACTGGCCGGGTAAGCGCGAAATCTACTTTCGCTTGAAAAAAGGTTTTAAAAGAGAAACCATACCGCCTGTTTCCCGACGGATGGCTGTTAATGGTTATAATCGGGGTTGATTTACCGCAACCTCGCGAAAAAAAACCTATGCACATCGACCACATCGCCTTCTGGACGCCTGACCTGGAACGCTTCAGCGCGTTTTACTGCGCCTACTTTGGCGCCCAGGCCGGCGAAATCTACGCCAACCCGGCCAAGGGCTTCCGCTCGTGCTTCCTCCGCTTTCCAGGCGGCGCGCGCATCGAGGCCATGCAAACCAGCTCGCTCACGCCCGCCGCGCTCGAGCCCGGCGCGCAGCGCATGGGCCTGACCCATCTGGCGATCACAGTCGGCGGCCAGGAGCAGGTGGACGCGCTCACCCAACGGCTGCGCGGCGACGGCTACGCCGTGCTCGACGGGCCGCGCCGCACCGGCGACGGCTATTACGAGAGCGTGGTGCTCGACCCCGACGGCAACCGCATCGAAATCACCGCAGGATAATGCCCATCATGACACCCGAAAACAACCACAATACCGCCGTCGTCTTCGATTTTGGCGGCGTGCTCATCGGCTGGGATCCGTTTCTCCTCTATGGCCCGCACTTCAACGGCGACCGCGCCGCCATGCAGCGCTTTTTGGACGAGATTGGCTTTGCCGAGTGGAACGCGCTGCAGGACGCCGGGCGGCCGTTCGCCGAGGGCGAGGCCGAACTCACGGCACGCTTCCCGCAGCACGCGGCGCTCATCCGCGCCTACCGCGAGCGCTTTGAAGAGACCATCGCCGGCCCCATTCAGGGCAGCGTGGAAATCCTGCGCGCGTTAAAGCAGCACGGCCGTACGCTGTACGGGCTGAGCAACTGGGCGGCCGAAACCTTCCAGCGCATCCAGCCCAACTATTCGTTTCTGGAACTGCTGGAAACCATCGTCCTGTCGGGCGAGGTGGGCCTGATCAAGCCCGACCCGCGCATCTTCCAGCTGCTGCTGGAGCGCACCGGGCGGCGGGCGGGCGACTGCCTGCTGATCGACGACGCCCCGGCCAACATCGCCGCCGCCGCCGCGCTCGGCTTTCAAACCATCCGCTTCGAGTCGCCGGAGCAGTTGCGCCAGGAACTTGTGCGGCGCGGGCTGCTTTCATCCAACGGCGTCAAAGCTTAATCCGCCATTCCCCGCGCGGGCAACCTCGATGATGCAAGTCTCTGACCTGCATCTTTTTCTGCATGTACCGGAAACCCCATTGCTCACAACCGGATGCAATTCCGTATAATCATTATCATCGCCGGCTTCCGCCCGGCGAACCTGTACGGCATGTGTTACTGGTGCCGGCGCGATGGGAGGAACAAATGGAATCGAAAGAACAACACAGACTGCCCTACGCATTGGCCGCCGGCGAAGGTTGGACCTACCGCTACGGCGTCGATTTCACGGTCAAGGCGGGCGAAGTGCAACCCGGCAGCAGCGCGGCATTCCTGGAATACACCACCCGTCCGGGCGAGGAACCCCCGCCGCACACCCACCCCGGCGAAGACGAGATGTTTTACGTGCTGGATGGGTCACTCACCTTCCAGTGCGGCGATGTCCGCTTTGATGTTGAAGCGGGCGGGTTTGTGTTCCTG
>JAPKMQ010000185.1 GCA_026645875.1 Longilinea sp. | reverse complement strand
ATGCCCAACGAGCGCAGCGCCACCGTCATCACGCCTTCGACAATGCCAATGCCCGATGGCGTGGGTGACACCACCGCGAACAGGTAACCCAGCGCGTAGGCCGCGATGAGCAGCGGGATGGTGAACGGGATGTTGAACGCCAGGAACACGGCCAGCAGCACGCCCATCATCAGCGCCTTGTTGTTCAGCCCCAGCAGCAGCGGCTGCACCAGCATTTGCGGCTGTTCGCGCAGCGACGAAACGCCCTCATACACATCCTGCGAGAAGTTCACCGCCCAATCGGGATTCACCGCCTGCCGGCGCACCAGCAGCCCGCTCACGCGGTTGACCAGGCGGGCGGCAAAGCCCAGCACGGCAGCCAGTTTGCGCGAGGAGCGCGCGCCCAGCAGCAGCAGCGCGCTCAACCCCACTGCCAGCAGCAGCAGGATGATCGACGCGATGATCGCCGACGAGGTGATCTGGTTGCGCTGCCACAGGATCAGCAGCGCCAGCGGGATGACGGCCAGCAGGCCGAAGTAATCGGCCAGCAGGTAGAGAATGCAGGCCACGGTCACCTTGCCATGCGGCGCGGGCTGGCCCTTTTCCTTGCCGGATTGCTCGATGAACACCGCCAGGCCGGTCATCCCGGCGGCGGGCGCCATGGTGGTGATAAAGAAAGCCGCCGTCGCCATCAGGAAGAGCTTCTTGCGGCTCTCCTCGATGCCCACGGCGCGATACAGCGATTTGTAACTCTGGTTGACGTTGAGCAGCCACAGCCCTTCGATCAGCACGGCCAGCAGCAGGAAGCGCCAATCGCCCCGCCACAGTAGCACGGCTACCGCCTGCATCTCAGCGAAGTGGGACAGGATGAAGTATCCGAAGATGGCCAGCAGCAAGCCCAACACAATTTTTCGAAACACGCGATTCTCCACGATTTGACGAATCTCAAACGATTGTACACCATTCCAGTAAAAATAGTGCAACCAATTGGCTTAAACGGTGTTAATAGCGCCTATTTCTGGCAGGCAAAGCCTGCCAGAAGGCACTACGATGCATTTATCGTGCCGTTTTTGCCCAAAAATCAGGGTACCGCGGGCAGCACGTCCGGCCAGACCGCGTAGGTCATATTCCACTGCGTGCGGAACCGGCGGATGGTTTCTTCAATTCTTGCCAGCACACGCTCGGCGTTCAGCACCACGTCCTGGTCCTTGTCGCCGGTGCGCTCCATTTCGATCGGCTCGGAAGCCCACAGTTCGTAATGCCCGTCCGGCTTGAGGCAGCCGCCCATCGCAAACACCGGCAGATCAAACTTGAGCGCCAGGCGGATGTGACCCACCGGCAGCGCGGCCGGCCGGCCAAAGAAACGCGGGCGAAAGTTCGAATCGGCGAAGGGCCGGTCCACGCCCGTCACCACCGTGCCGCCCTCGCGCAGCCGTTCGACCGCCATGCGCACAGTCTCCAGCGAGGCCGGGTAGGCTTCGATGTTGAACTCGCGGCGCAACTGGTTGGCGATTTTGTACCCTCCCGGAGCTTCCGGCGCGGTGATGGCAAACAGGGGCATCCCGCGCAGCGCAGCCGCCCGCCCCACCAGGTCAAAGCTGGCCATGTGGCACAGCGCCATCAGGGTGCCTTCCTTGCGGGCTACCGAGCGCTGGAATAATTTCTCAAACTCCGGTGAAAATTCCACCAGCTTGAGCATCGCCTGGGCATCATTCATGTGATGGTAAAAGTCATAAATGCAGCGGCCGGCGGTCCGGTAGGTTTCAATTGCCAGGTGATTCAGCTCCGCGGCGGTTGCCTGACCGCCGGAAACCACCCATTGGTTGGCGCGCACCGCCTTGACCGGCGTCAGGTAGGTCCGTTTCCCCAGGTAAGTGCCGATGATGCGCGCCAGGGAATATCCAGCCCGCGGCGGAAGGTAGTGACCAATCCGAAGCACGAATTTGGTCATGGGTTTGCTGTTGAGGATGGCTTGAAGTCCCAAAATTCCACCTGTTTTGCGCTTGTGCTGCTATGGCGTACGTTGTAAAATTAACTGAAAGTGATTATAAGCGGATTTCCACCGCATGGAAAGGCCCGGTCCATCATGTCGCGACCCAAAAAGACCGTTGAACAACGCAACAACACGCGCGAACGCATCCTGGCGGCAGCCAGCGAACTGCTGGAAACGCGCGGATCAGAAGAGATCAGCATCCGCGCCGTCACCGCCAGCCTGGGCATCTCGCCGATGGGGTTCTATTCCTATTTTACCTCACGCGCCGAGTTGATCGACGCGCTGCGCGAACAGCAATTGCGCGCCTTCGATGTGGGCGCTTCGCAGTACCTGGCGCGCGCCCGGCAGGAGGGTGCCTGGCCAGTCCTACGCGAAACACTGCAACTGCTGGCGGAAACGGCCTGCGCGCAGCCGCAGCGCTTCCTGCTGCTATATACGGCGGCGGGCGAGCCGGACGCGCTGGCCGCGCCGCCCTGGCGACTGGACGGTGCCATCCAGTTCTTCAGCCAGCTCATCGAGGTTGGCGTGCAGAGCAACGAATTCACCCCGCGCGACCCGCTTGTCGCCGCGCAGACGGTGTTCAGCCTCTATTCCGGCGCGCTCCTGCTGCGCGTTTCCGGCCGGCTGCCCGATTCCCGCCAGTTTGACACGCTGCTGCGCGAAGCCGAGGGCCTGGCGAAAGCTTACCTGTCCGCGGAAGAATAATTCACAGGATATTCAGGATGGTCAGGAGAATATTGAGGATGCTAAAAGTATCCTCTTCTCAGTAATCATCCTGCCCATCCTGTGAATTCTTGGCTGGCGTCAGAACTTGAGGATCAAATCCTCCAGCAGCATTACGCCCTCCATTTCTCTGTTATCCTAGAGAGTTAGGCCATTAGGGTTCAACACTCTCAGGTGTAAGCGTTACTGGCGCAGGATATACAAGCATAGTTGGTGTTTTCACGGACGTGGGAATAGGCGGAGGGTATGGAATTGAAGTTCCGGAGGGTGTCGTTGTTTCGTCCGGTTGCTCTGGTGGTTCGTTTCCCATCAAAGAGGCTGGTGGTATTGTATTGAGGATCACATCGCCAGCTTGAAGGTCAAGAAATTGAAAAATATTAACTTCAGGACCACCCAGGAATTGTTCAAATGTTCCATCGCAACGAAAAACGATGATTTCCCATTTATCCCGAAGGGGTATTCCTGGACTTAAATCAATTGTATGAGCATAAACTCGCGGCGTGACTGAAGGTCCTAAACCCAGCCTGGGCGATGTTGTGGAAATGACGGCCCCAAAAGGATCCGGCGTTGCTGATGGTGAACCGAGTGGCTGTGGTACGCCTGGTAACGGGACACAATATGCCGGTCGAGTGGGAGAAGGGCTTCTGATGATTGTTGGAATATTTGGCGGGGTGCTTTGAGCCCGATCAGAGTAGTATTGTTTTTGTGCTGCTGCCAGGACCGTTCCAGTGAATAGTAGCACGCCAAATACAATTGTGATCAATCGGAAAATGCCTGAGTAGCGACGCATTTAAACCCTCCATAAACCACAATGGCGAGGTCATCGCTAAACAATGAGAACATTCAGAACAATCATTTCGGTACATTTATTGTAGCATCATACCTGGTATTTACAAGTATTTTACAATTTAACGCGCCACAACTGTCCTACCCCTAACCTGACAAATACACTGTTGCATGTAAGGACATGGATCTAGTAGTGAGTTATGTATTTACCAATTAGATATTGGCCGGGTGAACAATCCAGGCGAAATTGGCACGGCTATACCTGGACATGCCTCGGCGCGTCCCTTGCGTAATCCTGTCCAGCCTGCGAATGCATCTACAGGCCAGTGGGCGAAATCAAAAGGATGAACAGGATATTCAAGAAGTGGACGAGGAGGAAACAAATATCCTCTTCACCTTTAAAATCCTATCCATCCTGTGAATTCCTGGCCGGCGTCAGAACTTGAGGATCAAATCCTCCAGCAGGCGCTTGGGCACGTGATGTACGTGCGCTTCGTCGCGCCAGTATTTCACGTCGCCGCCCTCGGCCAAGGGTTCGACCACCACTTCCTCTTTCGGTGCGCCCAGCGCCAGCACCAGCAAAATCTCGTAGCGCTCGGGGATCTTGAGCAGCTCGGCCAGGCGCACGCGCTGCACGGTGGCGATGATGCAGCCCCCCAGCCCCTGCTCGGCGGCGCCCAGCAGCATGGTCTGCGCGACGATGCCCGGATCGATGCCGAAGTTGTTGGTGATCTGCTTGTCGCCCAGGATGACGATGTAGCCGGCCGGTTGCTCGCCGGCTTCAGGCCCTTGCCAGTCGGTCAGGTAGCCGGCCCAGGCCAACGTGGGGAAGATCTGCGCGTTCAGTTCCGGTTGCCAGGAGAGCATGTAGCGCAGCGGCTGCACGTTGCGGCCCGATGGGGTCAGGCGCGCCAGGTCCACCAGCCCGCGCAGCGTGTCTTCGCTGATGGGTTGGTCCTGAAAAAAGCGGCGGTAACTGCGGTTCTTTCGTACCAGGTCAGCAAGCATGGGGGTTCCTCCATGAGTTTGGATGGTATTCTTCCTTATTTTAGCGGAATTTGCAGATTTGCGGGGCGGAAAAATGCGGGGAATAATGCGGCGCGGATGGTGGGTTCAGCCGTAAGTCGGTTCGGAGGGGGGTTACCCCGTGCCGCCAATTGCCAGGCGTTCACCTGGAGAACCGACGTAACGGCTGCGGCAGGTTGTCGGTTCTCCGGGGCAGGTCTCGAATCAAACACTCCGCTTCAATTCGCCCCTCCGAACTGACCTATGAGGCTTCTTCAATCCAATCAGCAATCAACATTCAGCATTCAGCAATTCCCCTCACCCCCACTTGGGGAAGCCCTCTTCGTCCTGCGCGCGCACGCGCGCGTCGATCTGCGCGCCCCAGCCGGGTTTGACGATCACCTGCACCGCATTGGGCGCCACCCTGGCCTCCAGCGGCGTCCAGCCCACCACGTCACCATCAGCCTGCACCGGCAGCCGCCGGCGCGTTTGAATGCTGAATTCGCGCTCGGCGCGGTGGTAGAGGATGCCGGCGTTTTTACCGCGCTGCCCGGCGATGAAGCGCAGAATCACCATCACGCCCTGAGTGAAGGTCTTCGCGCGGATGGCGCACAACTCGATGCGCCCGTCGCCGGGGTGAAACACGCGGTGCGAGCGCAGTTCTCCCACCCCGCCCAGGCTGGCGCTGACCGCCATCACCTCCACGGCGCGCACCTTCATCACCTTGCCGTCGATGGTCACGCGGTAGCGCCGCATCGAAAGCCCGGTCAGTTCGGCGATCAGCGTGCGGATGTAGGCCAGCCCGCCCAAAAAGCGTTTGCCTTCACGCGGCGTCTGCGACATCAAGCGCGAGCTGATGCCCACGCCAACATTGAGGAAGTACATCCGTTCACCCACACGGATGCCGTCCAGCGGTTGCAACTCGTGCTCGCCCAGCCACAGCCGGGCGGCCTCCTCGAGCGCGCCGGGGATCTCCAGGTTGCGCGCCAGCGCGTTCCAACTGCCGGCCGGCAAAATGCCCATCGGCACGCCGCTGCCGGCCAGCCCGGCGGCCACCCCCGAAAGGGTCCCGTCGCCGCCGGCCGCCGCCACCAGGTCGGGGCGGTGTTCAGCCAGCGCTGCGCGCACCACCGCCGGCAGATCCTCCTTGCCGCTGGTCTCGTAGTAAACCAGCTTCCAGCCGGCCGGTCCCAGCACTTTTTCGACCGCCGCGCGGATATCTTGCGGCCGCGAGACCCCCGCAACCGGGTTGATGACGATGTAAGCCAACGG
>JAPKMQ010000184.1 GCA_026645875.1 Longilinea sp. | reverse complement strand
GCCCGCCAATGGGCGTTCTATCGCAAAACGGTCGCGGATCGCGCGCAGCACGGGCATTTCACGGGCTGCCCAGTCCATACGACGGCGGCCGCCTTCGGCCAGTTGAACATCTTTGACGTCAAAATTGGACATCTTATATCCTCCACAACAAAAATCAGGAATTCGCAAGCAAGGCGTTCAGAACGCCCTGATCATCAAAATGTTGGCGGTACCGGGCGACAAATTCGGCCGGCGTGTAATGGTGGTTCTGCGTACCGTGCTGCTCCAACACATAGGTTGCCGCCAGCGCGCCCATGCGCCCGCAGGTCAGCCAGTCGAAGCCCAGCATGTATCCGCGCAAAAAACCGCCGCGGAAGGCGTCGCCCACGCCGGTCGGGTCGGCGATTTGGACTGGCGGAACAGTTGGAACTGTGTAGACCTGGCCGCCGGCGTAAATCCGCGCGCCTTTTTCACCGCATGTGACCACCATGAACTTGACATGCTCGAGGATTTCCGCTTCGCTCATGCAGGTGTGCTTTTGCAGTAGTTCATACTCGTATTCGTTGACAAACAAGCTCTCAGCGCCTTTGACCCCCGCGCACAACTGATCGCCGGGGTTGCGCGCTACCTGTTGGCTGGGATCGAACAGATAGGGGATGCCGAGCTCCTGGCATTCGAGCGAGTACTGGTACATCGCCTGGGGATCGTTGGGTGAAATCACCACCAGCTCCGGCTTGTACGGCAGTTCCCGCAGGCTGATTTCAGAAGCATGTGCCATGGCACCCGTGTAAAAGCTGCTGATCTGGTTGTTTACCAGGTCGGTGTTGGCAAAAAACGATGCCGTGAACTTCCCCTCAATTTTCTTGACCAGCGAGGTGTCGATTTTTTGCTCTTCCAACCATTCGCGGTATTCACCAAAATCTTCGCCCACCGTGCCCATCACGGCCGGCCGGTCGCCGAGCAGCGCCAGGGTGTAGGCTATGTTGGGCGCCACACCGCCGCGCTGTTTAACCATCGAATCGACCAGAAACGAGAGGCTGACGTTCTCAAGCTTGTCGGCGATCAACTGATCGCGGAATTTTCCCGGAAACGTCATCAAATAATCATACGCAATGGAACCTGTGCAAACGATCGTCATGCAGTTCTTTCCTTTATTTGTTCAAAAATCAGAGCGCAAAACGCGCGGAAAATTTTCAAGAAATGGCGGATACACAATGCCTTTTTCGGTGACGATGGCGGTCAGGCAATCACATGGGGTAACGTCAAAGGCTGGGTTGCGGGCCGCCGCGCCTTCCGGCGCCACGCGCTCGCCATTCACCTGGATATTGAGGACCTCATCCGCATCCCGTTCTTCGATCGGGATCTCGCCACCATCCCGTATGCTCAGGTCAATGCTCGACGAGGGCGCCACCGCGTACACGGGCACGCCGTTGCTGCGGGCAGCCAGCGCCAGCATGTAGGTGCCCACCTTGTTGGCCACATCCCCATTCGCTGCCACCCGGTCGGCCCCAAAGAAGACTTTCTGTGCCTGCCCGGTGCGCAGGAAATGGCCCGCCGCTCCATCGCTGATGATCGCAAAGGGAATCCCGTACTGCTGCAACTCCCAGGCAGTCAGGCGCGCGCCCTGCAAACGCGGTCGGGTCTCATCCACCAGGACGAATATGCGCTTACCCTGTTCGTGAGCTGTGCGGATGACACCCAGCGCGGTACCCCAATCCACGGTGGCCAGCGCGCCGGTGTTGCAATGATGAATGATCGTATCGCCGTCGTCAATCAACGAACTGCCCCATTCGGCCATGCGCTTGTTGACAGCCACGTCTTCATCGGCGATGCGCTGCGCTTCAGCCAGCACCTGTTGGCGCAGCACTGCCAGCGGTTGATCCGACTCGGCTACGCGCATGATCTGATCGATGGCCCAGGCCAGGTTGACGGCCGTCGGGCGGGTCGATTTTAACAGGACGGCTGCCTTACGCATGTGCCCCTGCCAGTCGCGTACCCGGTCAGCGGGCGATTGCATCCCCGCCAGCGCCATGCCAAATGCCGCGCTCGCGCCAATCGCCGGCGCGCCACGCACGGTCATATTGCGGATGGCCGCGGCTACTTCATCAGGCGATGCGCAAGCCACAATCTCCAGCCGCGCCGGCAAAACGCGCTGGTCGATCATTTTCACCTGGCAGGCAGCATCATCCCAGAATACGGTTCGCATCTACACACACACACAAAGACGCCCTCCAGAGAGAGCGTCGGAGTACAGCTTACTTAGTTTAACATGACAATCATGCTTTGTCAAAGTATTGGCAGGTGTCCTTGACAGGCACCCCACCTTCCGGTATAAGGCTTATATATGAAATCAAAAACGATCCTGGCCGCCGTGCTGATCCTGCTGCTGGTCTCGCTGGCCTGCAATTTGCCCGGCCTGTCGCAATTGCAGCAGGCGACTCCGACCGCCACCACGGATGTCACCGTGCTGGAAACGCTGCTGCCGTCCCAAACGCCAGCACCGACCTCCGCCCCGCCTACTCCCACCCCGCAGCCCGCCGTGCGCATCGATCAGGCTGACCGGGCTTTGATCCTGGGCCAAAACGACCTGGCCGAGCGTGAATACCAGGCGGCTTACGACCAGAGCGACGACCCGCAGGTGCAAGCTGCCGCTCAACTAGGCGCTGCCCGCGTGGAGTTGCAGCGCGGCAACACCGACCTGGCGATTGCCCAGCTGGAACAGGTTGGAACCCGGTTCAATGAAACCGACGCGGCGGAGGAGGCCCTTTATTTCCTGGCCCAGGCCGCCCTGGAAAAAGGCGATCCTGTTCAAGCCGCTGCTTACCTTGAAGCCTTTCTGGCCGCCGGCGAGAAACCGATCGATGGCTACCTGCGGGTGCAGTTGGGCGATCTGTACATGCAGGCCGGCAATTACAGCGGGGCGGTCAAGGCCTATGAAGGCGCATCCCAGACCGAATCCTATGCCGGCGACCAGAACCTGATGGTGAAAATCGGTCGGGCCTACGCGGGCATGCAGGATTACACCAATGCCCTGCGCATTTACCTGGCCGTTTACGACGCCGCCAGCAACGATTTCACCAAGGCCCAGGTCAACCTGCTGGCTGGACAGGTCTACCAGGAGTTAGGCATGCCCGAACAGGCCGAGGCGCGCTTCCTGGATTCGGTTAACAATTACCCGCGTTCTTATGATTCATATTCGGCGCTCGTCTGGCTGGTCAACTCGGGCGTGGACGTCGACCTGCTCAACCGGGCACTGGTCGATTACTTTGCCGGACAGTACGGCGTGGCGGTGGACCTGTTCAAGTCCTACCTCAACCTCACGCCCGGCCATGATGGCACCGCGCATTATTACCGCGCGCTGGCGCTGCGCAACACCAACCAGATCCAGGCGGAAATTGCCGAATGGGACGCGTTGATCCGCGACCACCCCGGCGACCGGTTCTGGATGGAAGCCTGGAAGGAGAAAGCCTATACGCAGTGGGCTTACCTGGAGGAATATACCGGCGCGGCCGGTACGCTGCTGGGATTCGCCCAGTTGTACCCGGATGACGGCAACACGCCCGAACTGCTCTTCGAGGCGGCGCGCATCCAGGAGCGAAACGGTCGTCTGACCGACGCGGCAACCATTTGGGAACGCGTCTTCAACGAATACCCCGGCTACGCAAACAGCTATCAGGCGTTGTTCCTCTCCGGTATCACCCGTTACCGGCTGGGCAATTACTCGCAGGCCGAAGTGCTTTTCCAGCGCACCCTAGTGCTCACCTCCTCCCCCAACGACCAATCGGCGGCCTATCTGTGGATCGGCAAATCCCAGGCCGCTCAGGGCAACGCGGACAAAGCCAGCCAGACCTGGCGGCAGGCAGCCTCGCTGGACCCGACCGGTTACTACAGCGAGCGCGCCCGCGAATTGCTGGAAGGCACACCTGAATTCCGCCCGCCGCAGTTCTACGACCTGGCCTATGACCTGAACCTGGAACGTGCCACCGCCGAACAATGGATGCGCACCACCTTCGGTCTGGATTCAGATGTCGATCTGAGTGGGTTGGGCGACCTGGCCGGGGACAACCGCCTGAAGCGTGCCCTGTACTTCTGGCAATTGGGACTGCTCAATGAATCGCTAAATGAGTTCGACAGCCTGCGGCAGGCCGTCCAATCTGACCCGGTGAACACCTACCGCCTGACCAACCAACTGCTGGACCTGGGCTTTTACCGGTTGGCCATCCTCTCCAGCCGCCAGGTGCTCAACCTGGCTAACCTGGATGATGCCTCCACGCTGGATGCGCCGGTGTTTTTCAATCACATCCGTTTTGGCGTGTATTTCAAGGACCTGGTGCTCGCTGCGGCGCAGGAAAACAACCTGCATCCCCTGCTGCTGCTCAGCGTCATCCGCCAGGAGAGCATGTTTGAGGGCTATGCGCGCTCTTCGGCCGGCGCGCGCGGGCTGATGCAGCTCATGCCCGCCACTGGCGCCGAGGTGGCCACCCGAATGACCTGGCCAGAAAATTACACCGACAGCGACCTGTATCTTCCGGCGGTCAATCTGCGCCTGGGGGCGCGTTACCTGGCCAACCAACGCGATTATTTTGGCGGAGACCTGTACCCCGCCCTGGCAGCCTACAACGCCGGCCCGGGCAACTCCGCCATCTGGTACAACCTCTCAGGCAGCGATCCGGACCTGTTCCTCGAGATCATCCGCTTCAGCGAAACCCGCCTTTACATCCGCCAGATTGCCGAATTTATGAACATTTACCGCCTGCTCTACGAGCGGGCTCCATAAAAAAACCAGCGGCGGAGCGAAAGGCCCGCCGCCGGTTTGATCTAAACTGCCAGGTTTACAACATTAACCGCATCGGTTCTTCCAGGTGGAGCGCCAGCGCCTGCATGAATCTAGCGGCTTCCGCCCCGTCGGTCACGCGGTGGTCGGCCGAAATGGTGGCCTTCATGCGCGTGCCCGCAACGATCTGGCCGTCCTTGACGACCGGCACCTGTTTTGCCGACCCGACCGCCAGGATGGCAGCTTCGGGTGGATTGATAATCGCGCTGAATTCATCCACGTCAAACATACCCAGATTGCTGATCGAGAAGGTGGAACCCTCAATATCATCCGGACGCACTTTACCAGCCCGCGCCCGGGCGACCATTTCGCGGGTTTCAACCGAAATGATCCGCAACGGTTTCTGGTCAGCATCCTTGACAACCACGGTCATCAAGCCTGCGTCCAGCGCCACAGCCACCCCCACGTTTACATGACCGTGGCGGATGATCTCATTGCCTGCCAGCGAGGCATTGATCCCGGGGAACTGGCGTAGCGCCAGCGCCACGGCTTTGACGATGAAGTCATTCACCGAAAGCTTCTGCTCATCCGGCAGCAGCGCGTTGATCTGCTTGCGCAGGGCCATCACCGCATCCATGTCGATCTCATGCGTTACGTAGAAATGCGGCACGTTCTGCTTCGATTCGACCATGCGCTTGCCAATGATGCCGCGCAACTTGTCCACCGGGATGCGCTGATCTTCCAACGCCGTTCCGCCCGGCTGCCAGACCGGCAGCGGGAGCGCAGCCACTTTCGGCTCAGCCGCGGCCGCAGGCGCAGCAGCTGGCGCGGCTGCCTGCGGTGCCGCCAGGGCCGCTTCCACGTCGCGTTTGACAATCCGACCGCCCGGTCCGCTGCCCCGCAGCGATTGCGGATCGATCCCATTTTGCGCGGCAATGCGTTTTGCCAGTGGCGAAATCTTCACCACTCCGCCGGTCGTTTCAGCCACCGGCGCTGCCGCTGCCTGTGCCGGTTTCTGCTCGGCGGACGCGGCTGGTTTTACTTCCTTCACCGCCGGAGCACTCTCCGGG
>JAPKMQ010000183.1 GCA_026645875.1 Longilinea sp. | reverse complement strand
TGCAGATCCTTGAACATGCCCAGCGTTGAAAGCGCTACCGCGCCCTGACGTGCCAGTGTCTCGAAGGTGCGGTACCAATCCACGTCCGGCGCGATCCCGCCTCGGCTGAGCACTTCCACGGTGCCCAGCGGTGCTCCGCGGGCGATCATCGGCGCGGCATAGCCGCAGCAAAAGCCGAGCGAACGCAGCCATTCGGCTTCCTGCGCTCCGTCTTCAATCTCCAGCACCACGTTCTCTCGCAGCGACCGCCCGGCCAGGCTTGCATTGGCATCCAGTTGCCAGCCCTCCACCTGCGCGGCTGCCAGTCCGGTGCTGTGCGCCGCTACGAAGTGGTTGTTGCTCACAGCCGGCTTCCAAATGACTGCGGCGTCCACGCCAAGCTGCTTGCAGAACTGGTCCAGCAGCACGCGCAGCACGACCTTGTCGTCGAAGGTGGAAACGATGGCGGTGTCGATTTCGCGCAGCGATTGCAGTTGCGAGAGCCGCTTTTGCACCTCGTCATACAGCATCGCGTTTTCATAGGCGATGCCCGCCGAACTGGCCACCAGGCCCATCAGGTCCATTTTTTCGGGCGTGAAGAAATCGGTCTCCGGCGCGTACAGTTCCAGCACTGCCATGCTCAACTCGTTGCGCACCGCCGGCAGGATCAGGGTGGTGTTGTTCACCACACGGGGATGCTGGGCGTGCAGCCCCTCCAGGATCTCGGCCGGCGGCCCGGAGGCTTCAGACGGCAGCGGAGAGCCGTCGTAGCGTAGCCCCAGCACGCGCTTCACCGAGCCGCGCTCGGGGTCAAGCTGCCAGACGCGCACGCTCTCCAACCCGTCAAAGGTGGAAAGCAGCCCATCCGCCAGGCGCGCGTCGATCTCATCCAATTCCATGATTTCCGACAGACTGCGGCCGACTGCCTCCACCGCCTCCACCTGGCGCGCGTATGCGCGGATCTGCTCAAACAGGCTGGCACGGTGCAATGTGCTGGCAGCCTGGTCCGAAATAGCCTCCAGCAGCAGTTCATCCGAGTGGTTGAACGGCTTGCTGCGCCCCACCACCAGAGCGCCGATCAACCGGTTTTGGTTGAGGATTCGCACCGCGCCGATTTCGCGCAGTTCGAAGGGAAGGTTAAAGCCCGGCAAATTATTGAGGAAGAAACGCGCCACGCCCGTGGTAATCACCGCGCGCTTGGTGAAATATTCCTGCATCAAGCTGCTCACGCGGGTCAAATCCAACCCGTTGATGGATTCCCATTCCCCCACGGCCTGGTAAAGCTGAAAGCGATCCAGGCGCTCATGGCGCAGCACCAGCACCGCGCCTTCAGCCTGGAACATTTCCAGCACCTGAAGCAGCAAAATCGGCACGCTTTCCTGCACCGAAAGTGTCGTCCGCAGCGCGTTGCTGATCTGATTCATTCCAGTCACAACCCGCTCGTGTTCCACGCGCGCCGAAATGTCGCGCAGCAGCAGCGCGTAAATGCGGCGGCCGTTTTCGTTGGTGGCCTCGACGTTCACTTCCACCGGCAGGCGAGGACTGCCGTGCCGCCACATCTTGCCCTCAAACACCGCGCCTTCTTTATAGATGAGCTTCCAGATCTCCGGGGAGGTCAAATCCATGGGCACCTCCCCAAGGTCGGGGATGCGCCGGAGCGCCATCTCCTCGCGGGACAGGCCGCATGTATCCAGGACAGCCTGATTGGCTTCGATGATTTGCAACTCGGGGTAGCTGGCAAACAGCACCATCTCGCGCGAGTTTTTATCCAGCAGGCGGAAGTACTCGGCACGGGTTTCTTCACGCTGGCGGGCCTGCGATAGCCGCAGAATGAGGAAAATGAGCAATGCAGCGCTGATCACCCCAAAGATGGCAAAGATGCCCAGCAGGATGTAAGTGGTCGACTGCCCGCTGGCGTAGATGCTGCGCGGCAGGCGAAAGCCGATCACGAAGCTGTCGCCGCCCTGCAGTTCGTGCACCCGCACGCCGCCGGCGATCTGATCTTCAGAGATCTGCGTCACCGCGATGAAGGTGTTCGGGTCAGCGCGCACAGCCACCGCCTCGGGCGAGGCATAGGGCGCGAGGAAAAGATCAATGCGCAGGTCGTCCGAAATATCGGCCAGGTAGGCGTCGTCCAGGATGCGCCCCATGATCAGCGTGCCTCGCCGGGGACCCTTCAGATCCGAAGTCAGCACCGCAGAGGTGGCAAAAGCGGTCGGCCCTTCATGCAGGATGACAAAGCCTTTGCGCGACAGGTTCACATCGTCGGTGAGCAGCGCATCCAGGTGGCTGCGGATGTGCAGCAGGGTTTCGCCGGGGATCTCGGTCAGGTCGTCCTGCCCGGTTGGGTGATATATATCCTTGAGGATATTCCCATCGGGATCCAGCATTAAGACAAAGTTGACCTGCAGATTGTCCAGGCTCTCGGGTAGGAAATTATTCTCGATGAAAGCCGGGTCCCGGGTTTGCATGTAATCATACATATCATCCCAGTTGGCATAATCCTCGACGACTTTCATCACACCGTCCAACTGGGCATAAATGGCCCGCTCAACCCGCTGGGCATCCTTCTCGATGGTTTGCCGCTCCAGGTTGACGAAGTTACCCACCAGGCGATAGGCGGTCAGGCCGACGGCGACCATTACGATCGTCAGCATCAAGAAAACCGCCAGCATTGCCTTTTGTTCGCCAGTAATTTTCATCGTATCCAGGCGGGCTGTCCCGCCCCATCCCAGCAAGCAAGAAAACAACTTTGCCGTCAGGACGATTCCTGCCGGCTGACAGATTATTGCCTCTCGCCTCGATGCGGTGTGTGGTGTGCAGTGATCGCAGATCGTAGTAGATTTTTGCGCGAAAAGACCTGCCCAACTCCGCGTGGATAACCTGATTCTAAGGGATAAGCGCTGACGATCAACTTACAATCACCTGATAGTTTTGCCGCGCCTGCTGCCTGGCCGCATCACGGGTGGGTTGCCGCCTTCTTCCCAATCTCGCCTTTTTGTGCAATAATTGGCCTGTTTTAGACACCGAACCTGACAAAATCCCAGAAAGCGGCATGGACGATAACTCCTTTGAGGATTTAATCGAAAACCTGTTTGACGGCGTGTATTACGTCGACGGCGAGCGCACCATCACCTACTGGAACGCAGCCGCCGAGCGCATCACCGGCTACGCGCGCGCCGACGTGCTGGGAAAGCCCTGTGCCGCCAACATTTTGCGCCACATCGACGAGGCCGGCACCGAACTTTGCCAGAACGGCTGCCCGCTGGCCGCCACGCTTCAGGACGGCCAGAGCCGCGAGATCAACGTCTACCTGCATCACAACCAGGGCCATCGCCTGCCGGTTGCGGTGCGTGTATCACCCGTGCGCGACGCGTCCGGCGCCATCGTCGGCGCGGCCGAGGTTTTCACCGAAAATGCAGAGCTTCACCAGGTCCTCAAGGATCTCGAAGCGTTGCGCTTTAAAGCCAGCCGCGATGAGTTGACCGGCGCGGGCAACCGCCGCGCCGCCGAAATTGCCCTGAAAACCCGCTTCTTCGAGCTGCACCAGTTCGGCACGCCCTTTGGTCTGGTGTTCCTCGACATCGACCACTTCAAGCGCATCAACGATGCCCACGGCCACTCCGTGGGCGACCAGGTGCTGCGTCTGGCGGCCAACACGCTGGCGGCCGCGCTGCGCCACGGCGACCTGCTGGCGCGCTGGGGCGGCGAGGAGTTCCTGGTGGTACTGGCCGAGGTCGACGCGGCGGTGCTGGCGCGCGTCGCCGAGCGCCTGCGCGTGTTCATCGAGCGCAGCTTCCTCATGATCGACGACGAAAAACTCAGCTTCACCGCCTCGCTGGGCGCCACGCTGGCGCTGCCCGAAGATACGCCCGAATCACTGGTCCAGCGCGCCGACGCGCTCATGTACCGGGCGAAGGAAGCGGGAAGAAATCGGGTTAGCTTTTAGCTTTTAGCTTTTAGCTTTTAGCTTTTTGCTTTTAACTTTTAGCTTTTTACTTTTAGCTGTTGACTAATTGCTAACTGCTAATCGCCAACAGCTAATCGCTAATAGCTATAATAGACTCATGCCCTCGCTTCGTTTTGCCATCGAAACCTTCAAGCGCAACGTCCAGTTCCGCAACGACAACACCCGGCGACTGTACCATCGTGGCATGGATGCCTTCGGCGAATACATCGCCGCAGTCGGCTCGCCGGACGACCCGATCCAGTCGCTGCGCAAGGATACCGCCGCTGGTTTTACCGGCTGGATGGCGCAGGAGAAGGGCTACGCCGCGCCCACCCAGCGGTTGTATGCCGCCGTGCTGCGCGCCGCGCTGCGCTACTGGCGCGCCAACTTCGACGGCTGGGTGAGCTTCACCCGCGAAGAGGAGCAGGAAGCCGCGCGCACCTCGCTCATCGGCGAGCTGGACGATTCCGAGCCGCGCCACGCCCGCCTGCCCGAGGACTTTGGCAACCGCATGCTGACCGCCGCGCTGGCGCTGCCGGTGCCCGCCGCCCCCCTGCCCCGCCTGGACGTGCTGCGCACCCGCGCGCTGGTGGGCGTGCTGCGCGCCACGGCCCTGCGCGTGGGCGACGCGCTGCGCCTGACCCGCGCCGACCTGGCCGACGCGCTGGCCCAAAACGGCCGTCTGGAAATCAAAATGGAAAAGACCGGCCTGACCGCGCACGTGCGCCTGGGAGAGCAGGCCGCGCAATTGATTCAAACCTATCTGGCCGCGCGCGACGACAACTCACCCTGGCTGTTCATCCAGCACGGCAAATCCCGGCGGCGCGCCAAAAACAGCCCGGCCTTTTTCCGGTCGGCGCGCAAGGGCTACGGCGCGCGCCTGTCGACCACCTCGGCCTGGCGCATCGTCCAGGGGCTGGCTGCCTCGGCCGGTCTCGACCGCTCCGAGCAGTTCACCTCGCCGCACGCCTTTCGCCACTGGCACGCCCAGCGCCTGATCGACCAGGGCGTGGCCCTGGAGAACGTGCAGGCCGTGCTGGGACACTCCACCCCGGCCACCACCCGCGCCGTCTACGCCCCCGATCCCGACCGCCGCGCCATCGACGAGGCCGAACGGAAGTTGCAGGAGTAGCGGTTGGTGTTTAGCGATTAGCTTTTAGCTTTTAGCTTTTGGCGATTAGCGTTAAGACATTTGCAAACGACCGCTCGTAGTAGTCACGTCAATCGCTTCTTCACGCACAGCTTGCACACAACCAGCGACCGCCCGTCGTATCGACGTCAGGATGCTGATTCGGCGAAGCGTGCCTTACCCGCTTAAAAACCATGCGCGGTCTGGAGACCGCGCACGATCATTGGAATGACACCAATCACTAATCGCCAATCGCTAACAGCTAATGGCTAATGACTAACAGCTATTCGCTAACAGCCAATTTCTTCCCCACATCCCGCATCGCGTCGATCAGCGGCACAAACAGCCCGCCCTTTTCCGTCAGCGAATACTCTGTGTGCGGCGGGATCTCCGCGTACACGGCTCGGTGCAATAGCCCCTCCTGCTCCAGCTCGTGCAGGCGCAGCGATAAAATCCGCGCGCTAACCCCCACCGAGTGCTGCAGTTCGCCAAAGCGCTTCGGCCCATCCGCCAGGTCGCGGATGATCTGCGAGACCCATTTGCGCGCAATGATCGCCGCCACGGCTTCCACCGGGCAGTGTTTTTCTTCTACCTTTTCCATAGGTTCAACCATTGCAATCATTTACCTTACCTGTCCACTTGCCTTCTTATTATTGACTTATTTTATCCTATTTTCTACATACTTACAATAGGTAAGTATTAGGGTCTGTTAAGATTCTTCCAGCAAATCGCGCCGCAGGCTGATTTCCAGCAGTGATTCATCCTCCGCCTCCGGGGGCGTGCCGCCCAACTCGGCCAGCCAGGCGCGCGCTT
>JAPKMQ010000182.1 GCA_026645875.1 Longilinea sp. | reverse complement strand
GGGGTACATCACAAAGGCAAACGTGCTTTGCTGTGGATCGCGCATCATCTCGATCACTTTGCTAAAGCGTTGCTTAGCCACATCGTCAGCAGCAGTGGCATCGACCGATGCAAAGATCTTTACATCCAGCTGCTTCGACCAATCCACGGGTAGTTCCAGCAGGCGCAAGGTATGGCCAGTCGGAGCAGTATCAAAAATCACCGCCTGCCATTCCTTCAAAGAGGCATATTCAATGAACTTATCGAAGGCTGCCATCTCCTCGGTACAGGGTGAGTTAAGCTCCTCTTCCATCACGGCGATGGCGCTTTCCGGCCGTCCGCGCCGGCGGGCATCTTCGAGGATGCGCGTCTTATAGGTTTCCGCCGCGGCTTTTGGGTCAATCTTGACCGCCCACAAATTGGGCTGGCCGGCTACCGGCGCGATTTCGTCACCCACCGGGCTGTCGAGGACATCGCCCAGATGCGCTGCTGGATCAGTGGTTAAGAGGAGCGTTTTGTATCCCTGCCGTGCCAGCCAGACGGCCGTGATGCAGGAAGCAACCGTTTTGCCCACGCCGCCTTTACCGGCAAAAAACACCGTGCGTTGGTGGCCGTTCGGCTGCAGGCGCGACCGCACATCCGCCAGGGGTGTTATCACGGGCATCACCTGGGGCTCAACCGCCTCCGCCTGAAAGGTTTTCTCCGCGGGGTTCCCATCAAAGAAGATTTTCGCAACCTGGCTTAGCCGATGGATGCCTTTAATTTCCCCAGACAACAAAGTCATGAATTGCTTGGAATAGGGCAGATCCTTTTTAATCTGTTCCAGGTAATGGGACTGCATTTCCGCCCGGGCAGCAAAGAGCGCGTTCTGCGTGCCTTCGGGTGGAATAACGCCATTGACGATCAAGCGGTAGTTATGGATGCCTAACTTGCTTAGCTCGCTGATAGCTCGCCGGGTTTCCTTGATTGATATCGCTTCTGGGTGCAGGACAAAGATAAAGCTGGTCTGATCGCTCTCGCGCATGGCCGCCAGTGCACGCTCATATTTGTGCTTGGCATCCTGGATCGCTGCAGCAGGTCCCAGGCAGGTTTGCCCGCTGCCCGCGCTGGCGGCGTCGATCGACTGGCTCCATTCCGCCGGCAGTTCCAGCAGGCGGATCGTGTGGCCGGTTGGGGCTGTGTCAAAGATGACCACGTCGAAAACCAAAGCATCCTTTTCAGGAGCCTCGAGAAAGTCGGTGAAGCGGTCGAAAGCGGCAACTTCCGCGGTGCATGGGCCGCTCATCTGTTCTTCCATCACCTGCACAATTTGGGGTGGGAAGGCAGCGCGCAGGGGCGCCATGGCCCGGTCGATGTACTCCTGCGTAGCTTTATCGGGGTCGATCTCCATGGCCCACAGGTTGGCGATGCCCTGGATCGCGGTGATTTGGTGGCCTATCGACTGCTCAAAGACGTCTGCCAGGTTGGAGGCCGGGTCGGTGGTCACAATCAGCGTTTTCTTGCCCTGCTCTGCCAGCCGGACCGCGTGCGTGCATGCCATCGAGGTCTTTCCGACCCCACCTTTGCCCGAAAAAAAGAGATAGGAAGTTGCCATATTACTTCCCACCGTTCCGCTTACCCAAGATCTCAAAGATACCCGGATACTTCCCCTCGGCAACGATTTCACCCCGCACTACCACGATCGGCAACGCCGCCATCTCTTTCTCGCGCACCAGTCGCATTACTTCCGCGTTCCCTAGGAAGGCCTGAGGATTCGAGGCCATCTGGTAACGGGTCACCTGGTAGCCTTCCTGCTGCAGCCTCAAAATGGTTTCGTTGAGATCCAATAAGGTCTGGTCCAGGGTCGGCCCGCAAAGACCGGTTGGGCAGCACATGGGTGGATCGAAGATTTCAACATCTGGGCGAGTCCCTGGTTTTGAAAACGTGAAAGCGCGTTTGAAATTCTGACTATTTTCACTCATATTATTTCTATCTCCATTGAAGTATCAAGGCTAAAAAACGTTCAATCAGTACGTTTTTCGATGCCAAAGCGTAGGTTTTCAAATGCCTGGGGGCCACAGATAACGCGGCGGGATTGAATGCGATCTGGGTCAAAGAAGGTGTTAAAAGTTTGCCGGAAATCCTCAAATGCCTTCAAATTGATTGAGTAATATACCCATCGCGCATCCTTTGGATCCCGTTCGACATTGACTAGCCCCACTTCACGCAAAACACTCAGGTGGTGAGAAATCAGGTTTGGCGCAAGTTGTAGCGCATTCCCCAACTCGCAGTTACACTGCACCCCCTCAATGATCTGCTCCAGAAGCAGCAGTCGATTGGGTTCGGCGAGCACCTTCAGCCAGCGGGCTAAATCTGTCACCTGCTCTTTTGAGAATTCTGCATTATCCATGCGGTTCCTTTCTGGATATTTCAATCGCTATTGAATTATATCATCAATGACGTAACGAGGCACTTATTTTGGGGATATTTCTGAGTATATCGGCAGACGTGGATGGATATTTACAAAACAAACATGCTGGGATTTATTTCTTCTGCCCAGGCAAGTATGCCGCCATGCAAATTGGAGATGCGCGAATAGCCAGCCTGCAATAATACTTCTACAGCGCGTGCTGAACGCACCCCGTTGCGACAAAACACCACCCATTCAACAGAGGGATCCAACTCGTCCAGGCATGTTTGCAGCCGGGCTAATGGGATTACTTTTGCACCAGTAAGCTGTGAAAACTGTCCCTCCAGCTCCTCGCGGACATCCAGCAGGTGAACCGCCTCACCCCGATCCAGCCGCGCTGCCAGCTCCCGTACGCTAATCTCCGGGATGCCCAACGGTGTGTGTACGCCGCGGGTTGGAACGCCACAAAACTGTTCGTAATCGATCAGGTGAGTCACCTGTGGGTTGGGTCCGCAAATCTTACAGTTCGGGTTCTTGCGCAGCTGAACCGTATGAAAGGTCAAATCCAGTGCATCATAGAGCAGCAGGCGACCGATCAGCGACTCACCGATGCCCAGGATTATTTTGATCACCTCCGTGCCCTGGAGTGTCCCAACCGTGCCTGGGAGTACGCCAAACACACCACCCTCCGCACAAGTAGGAACCGACCCAGGCGGGGGCGGTTCTGGAAACAGGCAGCGGTAGCACGGCCCGCTGCGGGCATCAAAAACACTGACCTGGCCCTCAAATCGAAAGATCGAACCGTATACATATGGCCTGCCGGTCAATACACACAAATCGTTGATCAGGTAACGCGTTGGGAAATTATCCGTGCCATCCACAAGGATATCGTAACCGCCAGCGATTTGCTCCGCATTTTCAGCGCTGAAAACCTCATTATAAGCATCGACCTGAATGTGGGGGTTGAGATCAAGCATTCGCTGACGCGCCGACTCCACCTTGAGCTTGCCCACCCGGCTGGTATCGTGAATGACCTGGCGCTGCAAGTTCGAACAATCCACAACGTCATAATCGACAATGCCAATATGCCCAATACCTGCCGCAGCCAGATACAGGCCCAGAGGCGAACCGAGCCCGCCAGAGCCCACCAGCAGTACGGAAGCGTCCTTGAGCTTGCGCTGACCCGTAAGCCCGACTTCCGGGATCAGCAGATGGCGCGAATACCGGATCATTTCCTCTTGGGAGAGTTGTGGCAGCATGAATCACCTCAGCAAGAGATTATCGCACAGCTCATTAAAAAACAGTATGCACCGCTCCGAATTTAGTTTTCGCTTGCCGGCTTCATTGCGGTAACAATCTCGGACGGTGCTTTACCGCCCAGATACGTCCGCCGCACTTGATGAAAGCCCGCTCGCAAGGTCAGATCTTCCATCAATACTGGCCGGCAGCCGCCCATCAGGTACAAAACAAGCTTTGGTGGCAGGAACTGGTACAGCCTCTCTCGAAATAAAACGGTCTCTTGATCTGCCTTGCTCATGTTAAGCAAAATCATCCGTCCCCCTGGCTTGAGCACGCGTTTGAACTCCGCCAGGATACCCGGCATCTCCTCTTCAGGGATGAGATCGAGCATATAGCCATTGTAGAGGACATCGAAGGTTTTGGATGAATACGGTATCTGGGTGGCACTGCCTTCTTTCAATACAAACTGGGAAAACCCACTTGATCGTAGGCGCTGCTCGGTGAGGGCCAGCATACTGGTCGAGATGTCCATACCAGAAAAGACGGCCTCTTTTCCGACCCGCCTGGCGATTTCTACAGCAGTGAGCCCAGGGCCAACGGCCACCTCCAGGACTTTCTCACCTGGCTGGAGGTTAGCCTGTTCCAATGCCTCCAAGTGGTATTCCCATTCCATTGGGGCGACGGTTTTGCTGTAAATCCAGCCCCGTCGGTTGTAGGCCTGTTTGATGGTCTGCGGTTGGTATTCGTGAGCCTTTATCATCGTTGTTTCCTCTCGATTAATTCACTTATTGGTTTGAGATCACGCTTAATCTGCGGCTGCTCGCTGGTAGCAGCCGATCCGAACCGGCCGACCAGAACATACCGCTCCATTTTTCCTGGAGCAGCCGAGTGCAAAGAAGGCTAGCAGGACACCGACCAGGGTAAACCCGGCAGCAACCCGGAAGATATCGAGCGGTGGCATCCACTGGCTCGCGATCACCACCCCCATGGGTCCAAGAATTCCGCCCATCGCCGCGGCCGACTCTTTGAGCCCCATCACGCGGGAACGATTAGTCTCTCTTGTCAGATCCAGGTAGGCAGCGCTGAGCGCCGGGGAAATCAGCGCCCCACCAACGCCACCAAAAACACCCGCCAGAACCAACAGCCAGAACTCATTCGCCAGGGTCAGGCCCAGGTAGAAGATGATTTTGAAGATAAAACCGAGGACAATCAGTGGCCGGCGGCCAAAGCGGTCGCTGAGCCGGCCCAGCCCAAACTGACCTGCCACAAATGACAATCCATACAGGCTGACAATCAGGCCGAACTGGCTGGAGGTGTAGTGCAGCCCCTGGTAGGCATACACGGCCAGCTGCGGCTCGACAAAGGCAAAGATGGACACCTCAAGGAAATCTAACACCAGCAGCGGCAGGATGCGAAAATCAACATTGAACCAGGTCCTTGGGTCGGGAAGCTTCCGGTCTATTGCTGGTGCAGGTTCTTTGTCGGGCGATATCTGCCTGCGCGTTTCGGGTACCAATATCAGGGTAGCCAATAAACCAACCGCGGCCAGGATGGCAGAGACGGTAAACGGCGCTGCAAATCCTCCCTGATCGTATAGAAAGCCGCCCAGCGCCGGGCCAAAAATAAATCCCGCGCCATAGCTGCCCATCAATAGACCTACCCACCGCGCCCGCTGGGTATCGGGTACCGCGTCCGCCACAAAGCTGATCGAGGCTGGCAGCAGGCCAGCCGTGACCGCGCCCTGAGCCATGCGGATCAGGACATACCCAGAAGATGAATTGACCAGTAGAAAGCCCAGGTTGGCCAGCGCCACACCTGCCAGCGCAGTGAGGATGACCGGGCGTCGGCCGACCCGGTCAGCCAGTGAACCCAGAATCGGCGCCATAATCAGCTGCCCGATGGCAAAGGCGATTGCCATGTAACCCAGGGTTTCCACCCCGGCCCCCAGCTCGCCTAACCGTTTGGCAAAGATGGGCATCACGATGCCGTAGCCTGTCTCCATCAGCATCACGCTGCCAGCTAAGAGGAGGATGGCCCGGCGAGCCTGGCGATCCATTATGCGTGGTTGAATAGGTTGATCCATTTCCTTTCTTTCGTTTCCTATTAATCCTCAACTGGCTTTGGCCAGAATGACTTCCGAAGGGAAAAAGAACTGCTGCTGGTATTCCCTGACCATCACCCTAAACCCGGCCTGTCCAAGTGGACCAGCCAGTTTTACGCCGCGGCAGCCGCCCACCAGCGCCGGTGACTGGCGGTAAATCCACTCATAGAAG
>JAPKMQ010000181.1 GCA_026645875.1 Longilinea sp. | reverse complement strand
CCGCGCCTCTGAAAGAAACAATGCTTGAATTAAATATGAATGGCGTGCCCTTCCGCGCCTTCCGCGGCTTCCATGATGGCTTCGCTGAGGGTGGGGTGGGCGTGCACGTTGCGGGCGATTTCGGCGGTGGTGAGTTCCATGCGCTGCGCCAGGGTCAATTCAGGCAGCAGTTCGCTCACGTCCGGGCCGATCAGGTGCGCGCCGAGGATCTCGCCTGTTTTGGCGTCGGTGAGGATTTTGACAAATCCGGAGGCTTCACCCAGGCCGAGCGCCTTGCCATTGGGCATAAAGGGGAAACGGCCGATCTTCAGATCAAAACCGGCTTCTTTGGCCTGTGCCTCGGTGTAACCAAAGGAGGCGACCTGCGGCTGGCAGTAGGTGGCGCGCGGCATCATGCGGTAATCCAGCGTCACCGTTTCGACGCCGGCGATGGTTTCGGCAGCCACAATGCCCATGGCCGAGGCCACGTGCGCCAGCAGCAGTTGCCCGGTGACGTCGCCGATGGCGTAGATATTTGGTACATTGGTCTGCATCTTTTCGTTGATTTTGACGAATTTGCGCTCGTTCAGCTCAACGCCAACCTCTTCCAAACCGAGGTTGAGACTGTTGGGCTTGAAGCCAATTGCCATGAGGGCCTGGTCGGCCTCCAGTGTGGTTTCCTGCCCGTCGGCGCTGACCACCACCTGGACGCCGGTTTCGGTGGCTTGCACCGATTGCACCTTGTGCCCGGTGAGGATCTGCACGCCGCGTTTTTTGAACGCTTTTGCCAGTTCGGTGCTGACTTCTTCATCTTCAAGCGGCAGCACGCGCGGCAGCATCTCGACAATGGTCACCTGGCTGCCGTAGCCGCTCCATACGGTGGCGAATTCCATGCCGATGGCGCCTGCGCCGATGATGACCACGGATTGCGGGCGTTTCTCCTGCAGGATGGCTTCCTGGTAAGAAACAATCTTTTCGCCGTCGACTGTGACGCCCGGGATGCTGGCCGAGAACGCGCCGGTGGCGATGATGATGTTCTTGGCCTGTAACTCTTGCACCTTGCCGTCCTTGTCGGTGACGGTCAGCGCGCTCGGGCCGGTGAGTCTGGCGGCGCCCATGTAAACATCGATGTTGTTCTTCTTCATCAGGAAGCCGACGCCCTTGACCAGGCGGTCGGAGACCTGGCGGCTGCGTTTGACGGCAACTGAGAAGTCCAGTTGCAGATTCTCAAACGAAAAGCCGAAATCCTTGCCGCGTTCGCGCAGCGTGTGCGCCACTTCGGCGTTCTTTAGCAGCGCTTTGGAGGGGATGCAGCCCACGTTCAGACACACCCCGCCCAGCCACTGCTTGTCCACGATGGCGGTTTTCAATCCCAGTTGCGAGGCGCGGATGGCGGAAACGTACCCGCCTGGTCCGGCGCCGATGACAACGACATCATATGTACTCATGCCAATCCCTCGTCTCGGAGTTGATCCTTCGTTTGTGTAATTTGGAATGATTATACCTGCGAAGCCGCCAGAAATCCCGGCTGTAGGCAGGCTGGATCAGATTATTCCCACTTTTGCAGGAAAGTGACAATATGCATCAGGAATCGGTCGGCGTAATCGCCGTCCAGGATGCGGTGGTCAAAGGTCAACGACAGGTACACCATCGGGCGCACGGCAATGGCATCGTTTTCCAGCACGACCACACGCTTTTGCACAGCGCCGACGCCCAGGATGGCGCACTGGGGCTGGTTGATAATGGGCGTGGCAAACAGCGACCCGCCCGTGCCGTGGTTGGTGATGGTAAACGTACCGCCCTGCACCTCATCAGGCAACAGGCGGTGGTCGCGGCCGCGCGCAGCCAGGTCGTTGACTGTGCGGGCCATGTTCAGCAGCGACAGTTTCTCCGCGCCCTTGATGACCGGCACAATCAGCCCCTCTTCGCCCAGCGAGGTGGCCATGCCGATGTTGATATTGTCATGCAGCCAGACGCCATCCTCGCGCCAGGAAGAGTTCACGAACGGATAGGTGCGCAGCGCGGCGGCCGCGGCGGTCATGAAGTAGGCTGTGAAGGTCAGTTTGACCCCATCGCGCGCGAACAGGGCCTTGTTGGCATCGCGGTGTGCCACCACACGGCTGAGGTCGGCTTCCATCACCGAGGTCACGTGCGGCGAGGTGTTCTTGCTGACAACCATGTGTTCGGCGATGCGTTTGCGCATCTGCGATAAGGCCACCAGGCGGCCGCCGCCGGGCGCGGTCGGGGACTGCGGTGCGGCGGGTTTGCTGACCGTGGGCGCAACAACCGGGGGCAGGTTGTTGGCAAACATCAGCTCGGTTGGCCGGAACAGGTCGCCTTCGCCAGGCGTCTCCCAGGCGGCCGGTTCAGGCTGCGCGGGCGCAGTCTGACTTTGAGGCGCGCCCTCCAGGTAGGCCAGCACGTCCTTTTTGGTGATGCGCCCGCCCTCGCCGCTGCCCTTCACCGCGTACAGATCGACGTTGTGCTCGCGCGCCATTCTGGCCACCACCGGCGAGATGAAGCCCAGGTCGCGGTCACGGCCGACGGGGGGCACGCTGACCTGCGCCGCTTCGGAGGGCTGCGCAGAAGCAGGAGCGGCTTGCATGTGGCCCTGCGGGGCCGGCGCCGGAACGCCTTCCAGACTTTCGCCGGGTTGGCCGATCCAGGCGATGATGGTGCCGGCTTTTACGGTCTCGCCTTCTGGAACGAGGATTTTCAAGACCACGCCGCCGGCCGGGGCGGGGATTTCGGAATTGACTTTATCGGTGTTGACTTCGAGCAAGGATTCGAACTCGTCGATCTTCTCGCCTTCTTTTTTGAACCACTGCATCACGGTGCCTTCGACGACCGATTCGCCGAGCTGCGGCATGATTACCTGGGTTGCCATCGTTCTTCCTCCTTGCTGCTAATAACGCGCCAACTGGCGAATGGCCTCGGCGATCTTGGCCGGGTTGAGCATGAACCAGTCCTGCATCGGGTGACTGAAAGGCACCGCGGGCACGTCCGGGCCGGCCAGGCGGCGCACGGGTGCATCCAGGTCACTGAAGGCGCCCTCGGCGATGATGGCGGCAATCTCTCCGCCGTATCCGCCGGTCAGGTTATCCTCATGGACGATGAGTGCCTTGCCGGTCTTGCTGACCGATTTCAGGATGGTCTCGCGGTCAACCGGGTAGAGTGTGCGCAGGTCGACCACTTCGACGTCGATGCCCTCTTTGGCGACCGCTTCGGCGGCCTGCAGGGTGTAATAATGCATCATGCCGTAGCTGAAGACGGTCAGATCGCTGCCCGCGCGGGTGACATTGGCCGGGCCGATGGGCACGGTGTATTCGCCCTCGGGAACCTCACCCTTGATCAGGCGGTAGCCCTTTTTTGGCTCGAAGTACAGCACCGGGTTGGGGTCGCGCACAGCCGATTTAAGCAGGCCCTTGGCGTCATACGGGCTGGAGGGGACAACGACTTTGAGGCCGGGGGTGTGCGTGAACAGCGCTTCCAGGCTCTGCGAGTGGTAGAGACCGCCGCCGATGCCGCCGCCATACGGCGCGCGGATGACCATCGGCACGGTCCAGTCGCCGTTGGAGCGGTAGCACATCTTGGCGGCTTCGTTGATGATCTGATTGAAAGCCGGGTGGATGAAGTCGGCGAACTGGATTTCGCAGATCGGGCGCATGCCGTAAAGCGCCGCGCCGATGCCGACGCCAACGATGGACGCCTCGGCCAGCGGCGAATCAATGACGCGCTCGCCGCCGTATTTGTCAAACAGGCCCACCGTGGCGCGGAACACACCGCCGCGCTGGCCAACGTCCTCACCGACGATGAATACGTTCTCGTCGCGCGCCAGTTCTTCATCCATCGCCTGGCGGATTGCCTCGATCATAGTGATTTCAGCCATGGCGCACCTCCTCGGCGTACACGGGATAAGCGGCATCTTCTGGCGCGGGGTAGGGCGCAGCTTCGGCCGCCTTGACGGCCTCATCGACCATCGTTTTGGCCTTCGCTTCCATTTCATCGATCTGCGCGGCAGTCAGCAGGCCCTCTTTTTCCAGCAGGGTGCGCGCCAGCAGCAGCGGATCGCGTTTCTTGTTCTCTTCGACCTCTTCACGCGAGCGGTAGGTGCGGTCGTCATCGTCCGAGGAGTGCGGGGTGATGCGGTACATGCGCGTTTCGATCAGCGAAGGGCCGTTGCCCTTGCGCGCGCGTTCAACGGCCTTGCTCACCGCGCCAAACACGGCGAACACGTCTGTTCCGTCGACCATTTCGCCGGGCAGGCCCAGTCCGCAGGCTTTGTCGGCCGAGGAGGGCACCGCCATTTGCATCTCCGGCGGGACGGAAATGGCGTATTGATTATTCTCTACGATGAAAATGACCGGCAGCTTGTGAACGGCGTCAGCACGACCTTGTCCTCTTTGCGCAGCTTGATGGCCAGACCGATGCCGGAGGCATGCACGGTCTGTGTGGCGACCGGCGCGGAATGGCTGACCGCGTTGGCAATGCGCAGGCTCCAGTGGCTGGGCATCTGCCGCCCGCCGGAGGAGGGCTCGGCGGCCTTGCCCATCAGGCTCAGCATGAAGTCAGTCGGCGAGTAGCCCAGCGCCGTCATCAACGCCAGGTCGCGGTAGTAGGGCGTCACCCAGTCGTAGCCGCGCCGCAGGGCAAAAGCTGCCCCGATTTGCGCGGCTTCATGGCCGATGCCCGAGATGTGAAAGGCGATTTTTCCCTGGCGGTGCAGCACCCAGGCGCGTTCGTCCACCCGGCGCGCCAGCAGCATCATCCAGAACATTTCCCGCTTGATCTCCGCGGACAGCTCCATCGGTTTTGACCTCCTGTTCGAGCGAAAAGCACTTTCTGATCAAAATATGGTGAATATTTATCTTTAATGTAAAGTTTACCACGACGGATTTTCCAAATCAAATCGTTTTGGGTTAGCAGTGTATTAGAAACGAACCATTCGCTGGTCAGGCTTTGTAACGCACGATGGCATCAGTCATGCGCGCCACACGCGCCATCATCTCGACGTCATGCACGCGGATGATATCTGCCCCGCGGGCGATGCCGACGGCCACCGCCGCTGCGGTGCCCTCAGCGCGCTGGTCGGGGGGCAGGTCGAGCGTGTAACCGATGAAGGACTTGCGCGAAGGCCCCAGCAGCACCGGAAAACCCAGCGCGCGGATTTCGTCCAGCCGGTTGAGCAGTTCCAGGTTTTGCGAAACGGATTTGCCAAAGCCGATGCCGGGGTCGAGGATGATATTCTCATCCTTCACGCCTGCCTCGCGGGCGATGGCGACGCTTTCCATCAATTCGCGGCTCACGTCCGCGATCAAATCGACGTATTCTATGCCCTCGTAGCGCCCGCCCAGGCGCGCCTGCAATTTGGCATTGCCCGGTTTGCTGCGGTTGTGCATCAATACTACCGGCGCTGCACTGCGCGCGGCCACTTCAGCCATGCGCGGATCGGCTCGCAGCCCCCACACGTCGTTGATCCAATGTGCGCCGGCATCCAGCGTGGACTGCGCGACATTCGCTTTATAGGTATCCACCGAGAGGATCGCACCCAGGTCTTCGCCGACCAGCGCACCGATGACCGGAACAACGCGTTCCAGTTCTTCCTCTTCACCGACCTCGGCCGCGCCGGGGCGGGTGCTCTCGCCGCCGATGTCGAGAATGTCGGCGCCGGCGGCCACGAAGCGGCGCGCCTGTTCCAGCGCCAGCGGGAGCATGTCCTGCCTGCGCAGCAGCCCGTCGCCGGAAAAGCTGTCGGGCGTGACGTTGATGATGCCCATGACGTAGGTTCGTTTTCCCCATTCCAACGGATAAGAGAGAGCAGTCATGCGGTTTTCTCCAGGAATTACGCTAAGAGCTTCTTAAGGGTTTCAGCGATGCGCCGGGCGCGCGTTTCCGGCCGTCTGGCTTCC
>JAPKMQ010000180.1 GCA_026645875.1 Longilinea sp. | reverse complement strand
CAATTATTACTCGATGGTCGCGGTGCCGTCTGCATCGATGTAAAAGTTGACAGTCTGTTCTTCAACCTGGAAGTAATAGGATTGCGCGGCAACCGGCTGCAGCATGGTTACAAGCAGCAGCAATGCCGTTAATATTCCCCACCAACGGTAACGCTTCATGCTTCACCCTCCCTGGGTAATGGCTTACCACTTCGGTTCTTCGGTCAGCTGATAAGTGGTGTTGCAATATGGGCAGGTCACGAAAGGAGCTCCCGCGACCAATTTGATGTTCTCCGAAGTCAAAGTCCCCCCACAGGACTTGCATTTGAGCGTGTCCAGGTTGACATCGCCGCTCAAATCGATCTTGACATTCACATCCTGTTTTTCCGTACCAGGGCGTTTTCGTCCAGCCAGGAAGATCAACACAAGACCGATTGCTGCACTAATCACGCCTACCACAAGATTGCCTAGCTTTCCTTCCGGGCTGAAGGTCGCCCAAATAAACAGCACGCCAAAGAAAATCAATATGGCTGCAATGATATAGGCTATGGTTTTGCCTGCATTCATAGAAACCTCCATTGTAATAAGAACTAGTGTAGCAAAGAATATGATACTCTACAATGCGATGAATGTCCTGATTGGCTCGGAAAATTGAGCCAACTGGTAACTTGCACTATAATATCCGGTGACAAGGATGGTGAACATGCAGGAATTCGCACCTTTGCAGGAGGAACTGGATATCCTCCGTCGGGAAATCCATTTTCACAATTACCGTTATCACGTGCTGGACGCGCCATTGGTCAGCGATGCCGAATACGACCGCCTGATGGAACGCCTGAAAGCCATTGAAGCGGCCCATCCCGAATGGATCACACCTGATTCTCCCACCCAGCGTGCCGGCAGCGCGCCGCTCGACCGCTTTGTCAAGGTTCGCCACCCTGCTCCCATCCTCAGCCTGGCCAATGCCTTCGACGCCAACGGTGTGCGCGCCTGGTTGGAGCGCATTGGTAAATTAGACGAGCGCATCCGCAAAGCGCAGTTTGTTGTTGAGCCAAAAATTGATGGGTTAACTGTGGTGTTGACCTACCGGAACGGTATATTCGTGCAGGGCGCCACGCGCGGCGATGGTGAGATCGGTGAAGATATCACCGCCAACCTGCGCACGGTCAAGGCGCTTCCGCTGCGCATCCCGGTCAACTCCGACGGCCCGCATGTGCCGGATTACTTCGTGGTGCGCGGAGAGGCTTTCATCACGCTGCAAGATTTTGATGCGCTCAACCAACGCCTGCAGGAAGCTGGTGAAAAGACTTATCTAAACCCGCGCAACACCGCTGCCGGTTCACTGCGCCAGCTTGACCCTGCGCTGACAGCCTCGCGGCCGTTGACCCTGTATGTTTACCAGATCGTTGCCGCGGACGGACCGACCCCGACCACCCAGTGGGAACTGCTGCAGTATCTCAAGGCGCTCGGCTTTCCGGTGGCCGGCGAGATCAGCCTGCACACCGACCTGGAAGCGGCCATCGCGGCATGCCAGGTGATCGGCGAAAAACGGGACACGCTGGCGTACGAAGTGGACGGCACGGTCATCAAGATCAACGACCTGAACCTGGCCGCCGAACTTGGTTTCGTCGGCAAGGATCCGCGCGGGGCGATTGCGTTTAAGTTCCCGGCGCGCGAGGTCACCACGCGGCTGAATGACATCGGCGTCAACGTCGGACGCACCGGCGTGCTGACGCCCTACGCCATCCTTGAACCTGTCGAAATTGGCGGCGTGGTGGTTAAACAGGCCACCCTGCACAATTTTGACTACATCGCCGAGAAAGATATCCGCGTTGGCGACCGGGTGATGCTGAAGCGTGCCGGCGACGTGATCCCCTACGTGATCGGCCCCGTTTCTGATGCACGCACCGGCCAGGAATGGCCCTATCAGCCGCCCGAAACCTGCCCAACCTGCGACCAGCCAGTGGAGCATCTCGCAGGCGAGGTGGCCTGGTACTGCGTCAACGCAGCCTGCCCGGCGCAATTGGTGCGCAACCTGGAACATTTTGTCTCGCGCGGCGCGATGGATATCGATGGCATGGGCATCAAGATCGTCGAGCAGCTTGCCCGCGAAGGGCTGGTGCGCGATGTGGCCGATATTTACACCCTGCGGCGCGATGCCCTGCTTAACCTGGAGGGTTTTGCCGCGAAAAAAGTCGATAACCTGTTGCAGGCTATCGAGAATTCCCGCCAGCAGCCGCTGGCCCGCCTGATCAACGCGCTTGGAATCCGCGGCGTGGGTGAAGTGATGGCCGTCGACCTGACCGCGCACTACTCCGACCTCGATTCACTGGGCCGGGCTACGCCGGACGAATTACAGCAGATCGCAGGCATCGGTCCGAACATCGCCTCCGCCATCCTCGATTGGTTTGCGCGCGAGCAAAATCAGCATCTGCTGGGCAAACTTAAGGCTGCCGGTGTGTGGCCCGTTATCGCCGCCCGCGCCGCGGCCGCAACGGGCAGCCAACCGCTGAAAGACCTGGTGTTCGTTGTCACTGGCACGCTGCCTGGCTTTTCCCGCGAAGGCATCAAGGAATACATCCAGGAGAACGGCGGCAAGGTCACAGACAGCGTCAGCAAGAAAACCAGCTATTTGGTGGTGGGTGAAGCGCCTGGCTCCAAGCTCGAAAAAGCCCGCGAGCTCGGCGTGCCCATCCTGGATGAAGCCGCGCTGCGCAAACTGGTGGAAGGATGAGTGGCAAATCGCTGATCCTCAAACCCGGCCGGGACAAATCCGTCCTGCACCGGCACCCGTGGATTTATTCCGGCGCGGTCGGCCAGGTCAACGGCAACCCGCAGGCAGGTGATACCGTCGAAGTGCGCAATGCCAGCGGCGACTGGCTTGGGCGGGCAGCCTACAGCCCGGTGTCGCAGATTCGCGCGCGTGTGTGGACTTGGGACTCCGGCGAGGAAATCGATGAGGCCTATTTCCGCGCGCGTATCGAACGGGCGATTGCGCTTCGGCGCGCCGTGATTTCACCCGGCGAAACCGACAGCTACCGCCTGATTCACGGCGAATCGGATGGGCTGCCCGGCCTGGTCGTTGACCGGTACGCCGATTGGATGGTGGTGCAAATCCTCAGTACCGGCATCGAGACCCACCGCGACCTGCTGGTAAGGCTGCTGGCCGACCTGACCGGCGTGGCCAATATTTACGAACGTTCGGACGTGGACGTGCGCCAGCTTGAAGGGCTGCCCAACCGAACCGGCGTGCTGCAAGGCGATCCGCCGCCGAACCCGCTGTGGATTCATGAGCACGGCCTGACCTTCGCCGTCGATCTGGCAACCGGCCAGAAGACTGGCTTTTATCTCGACCAGCGCGCCAACCGCCGGCGCGTCGGCGAACTGGCCGCCGGGCGCAGCGTGCTCAACTGCTTCAGTTACAGCGGCGGTTTCAGCCTGTATGCCCTGCAGGGCGGCGCGGCCAGCGTGCTTTCGGTGGACGCCTCTCCCGAAGCGCTCGAACTGGCCAGGCTAAATTTGGCGGCCAACGCGCTACCCGCTGAAAGCGCCGAATGGTTGCAGGGCGATGTCTTTCACGTGCTGCGCGACCTGCGCGACCGCGCGCGTAAATATGACCTGATCGTGCTCGACCCGCCCAAATTCGCCCCCACCGCCGCGCAAGCTGAAAAAGCTGCGCGCGGGTACAAGGATATCAACCTGCTGGCATTTAAGCTGCTCAATCCGGGCGGCCTGCTGGCGACATTCTCCTGCTCGGGCGGTATATCGGCTGACCTCTTTCAGAAGATCGTTGCCGGGGCAGCCCTGGATGCCGGTGTGAACGCCCGCATCATCGATCTGCTGCGCCAGGGACCCGACCACCCGGTCGCGCTCAATTTTCCCGAAGGCGCCTATCTCAAGGGCATCATTTGCCAGGTGTAACCCACAATGACCTACGATATCATCGCAACCCTCGGACCCGCCTGTGCCAGCCCGGAAATATGGCAGGAAATGATTGCAGCCGGCGCGACGCAATTCCGCCTGAACAGCTCGCACCTGAGCGTCGCAGAAGTCGTCGCGTGGGTTGAACGCCTGCGTGTCTATTTTGATCTGCACAGGTTGTCTCTTCCGGTAGTGGTCGATCTGCAGGGCAGCAAATGGCGTCTGGGGCAAGTTCCAACTGCTGAATTGAGCGCGGGGCAGTGCGTCAGGCTGATTCATGCCTCCAAAAGTCACACCCAGGCAGTTCTGCCCGTGCCGCACAACGATTTCTTCGCCGCCGCGCCGGTATCCAGCCGCGAGCTGCGCCTGAACGACGCCAAAGTGCTGCTGGATATCGAGGAAATCGGGGCGGATTTCATCCTGGCGCGCATCACCCAGGGTGGCACGATCGCCGCGCACAAAGGCATCACCTTCGCCGAATCCGGTTTCCGTGCGGAAGGCCTGGGTGAAAAGGACAGGTCCGTCTTAACCGCCACGCAGCAATATCCGTTCGTGCGCTATGCCATCTCCTACGTAAAAGACGTTGATGAAATGATCGCTTACCGGAAACAGATCGGCGCGACGATTTACCTGATCGCCAAATTGGAACGCAGGCAGGCGGTTGAAGATGCGCAAACAATCGCAATGGAAGCGGACGAGGTCTGGCTGTGCCGGGGGGACCTTGGCGCAGAATTAGGTCCAGTTGGTATGGCAGCAGCCGCGTTCCGTTTTTCGGAAATTGTCGCCAGCCTGCCCATGCCGACCATACTGGCCGGTCAGGTGCTGGAGCACATGACCGAGAAACCAACGCCCACGCGCTCTGAAATCACCGCCATGTACGCTGCGCTGCAACAGGCCTACCAGGGTTTTGTCTTGTCCGATGAAACCGCCATTGGGCGTTTTCCTGTGGAGAGCGTCCGCGCGGCAGCCCAGTTCAGGCCGTCCGCAGGGGCGTAACACGAATGCACAAAGCGGCCGCATTGGCCGCTTTCTGCTGAATCAGGTGGAGATGGCGGGAATCGAACCCGCGTCCGAAAGATTAGACCCGCGAATATCTACGAGCGTAGCCTGGCTTTCATCTCGCGGGTGACCTGAAGTCAGGCAAAACGGGCCACCCGCCAGCCGCTGGGACCCGAAAGTCCTCTTTCGACCAGATCGCAGCAGTCCGGTCGGCACCCGTGGCTTTGTAGCGCCTGCTCCACCACCGGCCAGGGAGCGGGGTGGGCAGACGTGACCTCACGTGGAGGTCATGCGGCTAAGTCTCTCGCTTATGCAGCGAGGGGCATAGCAGCGTAGGAAGTGCGGTTGGCACTTAAGGTTTGTGCTGAGTTTACGAGGTCGGCACCTCTCGGCTCGCAATCCGGGACCAGCCTCCTCCGTCGAAGCCTGTCATCCCCGGTGCGGTTTCATTATAACGCATCCCGGCCCGGCTTGAAAGCGGCTCAGATGAAGAAATTATTAAGAAAAAACCAATCAATATCCCTTATAATCGAACCATGCCCCATTCAAAAATAAACCGCCGCGATTTTTTGAAACTGGCCGGCCTCTCGTTAACCGGACTGGCCTACCGTCCTTTTCAGGGCAGCGGCGATGACCTTGACCCCAACCGACTGATCCGCGTCGCGACGCATTCCATCAGCGTGTACTCGCGCCCGGACGATAAAAGCCGCATTCTTTACCAGCGCACACGAGACGAACTGGTGAACGTTTACGATGAAGTGGTCTCAGAGTATGGTCCCGGCTATAACCCGTTGTGGTACCGCGTCTGGGGTGGTTATATCCACTCCGCCTACACGCAGCCTGTGAAAATCCGCCTGAATTCGGTAGCCGCCGATCCCGACCCGGCCGGCGTGCTGGCCGAGGTGAGCGTTCCGCTCACCCAGGCCTACCTCATCCGCCAGAAAAAAGCCTGGGAACCCGCCTACCGGCTGTACTACGACTCAACCCATTGGATCACT
>JAPKMQ010000017.1 GCA_026645875.1 Longilinea sp. | reverse complement strand
TTCTTCCTTCAACCTGGTGTGATTGGAGATTTGTGCAAGAAATTGCAGCCGGAACAAACAGGCGTGCGGCGTCGGGACGTCCACCTGGATATGCTCCTGTAAAATGACCCGCGCAGGAAGCAGAACCTCCAGCATGCGCCGGTCAACCTCACACAATTCTGGGTGAGCTGAGAGAATGGCATGGAAGGGACAATTACCAAAACGGATTTCCGGGCCCAACCGGCGTGCCTCCCAGCGTGCCTGATAGGCGTGCTGGTTGAGAAAATCGAGGGCTTGATTTAACTGCTGTGTGGACGATCCGTCAAGGTGAACTTGCTTGACCCGTTCCGATGCAATCAGATCAAGTTTCCCGGTCTGATCGTCTGGCAACATCCCGGAGAGGAAGAGCGTTAAAATTTCCTGGCTGAACTGCGCCAAATCATTGGGCCTGGATTTCTGACCTAGGCGGAACCGCGCGGCCGGTCGGCCAGGCCGGGATTGAGAAGGGTCGGGCGGCATGGGTTCGATGGCGGCTTCCACGAGCAGCAGATCCAGGTGGTAGCGGATGTTGGCCGGCGTGGTGTGCAACTGCATGGCGAGGTCAGACACCGTCGCATCTCGCGTTTGCCGGAGGGTTTCCAGGATCTGATCGCGGGTGGTGGCTGCCATGTACCTATTGTATAGCATTTTGTTGGAATTAAGCAAAAAATTATTATCTTAATTTGTTATTGACACCTGGTCAGCCAAGGGTACAATTGGTTTATTCACCGTTATTTTGATGGTTTGCATTCCCACTTGACGAGAAGGTGCAAAATGAGCCCAGAAGGTCTATCCAAGCCGGAGTATCAGGTCCCGCAGGAGATGCAAAATCAGGTTGCATTGACGACATTGGATCGCCTATACAATTGGAGTCGCAAAAACTCGGTGTGGCCGATGATGTTCGGCTTGGCTTGCTGTGCCATCGAGATGATTGCGGCAGCCGCCAGCCGGTATGACCTGGCCCGTTTTGGCATGGAGGTCATGCGCCCCAGCCCGCGCCAGAGCGACGTGATGTTGGTTTCCGGCACGGTGACCAAAAAGATGATCCCGCAGATTGTGCGCTTGTACAATCAAATGCCCGAACCCAAGTACGTCATTGCGATGGGGGCGTGCGCTTCCAGCGGCGGACCGTTCAAGGAGGGCTATAACGTGGTTGCCGGGGTGGATAAGTTCATCCCTGTGGATGTGTATATTCCCGGTTGCCCGCCGACCCCGCAAGCGCTTTTGCACGGTTTGATGACCCTGCAAAAGAAAATCGAAAGCCAATCTCTCAAAGAGGTATCCTGGTACCAAAAAGGTCCCGGCGAGCCAATTCCCGTGCCAGTTTTGGGGCCGGATTTGATCGACATGCGCAAAGCCGCCTTGATCCGCGAAAAGTCGCAGCCTGTAACCGAACCGGAAGAAGCGGCGGTCGCGGTTGAAGAAGCCGCACAAAATGGCGAATTGCCCGCCAAGGAGGGATAAGATGACAGAAGCGACGCTGATTAATCCCCTGGACACGCTGGTAGATCAATTTCCCTCTGGTTGGGTAAAAAAGGATGAACGCCCCGGCTATTCGGGTTTTATTGTGGAGCGCGAACATCTACTGGAATTCGCGCGGACCATGCGCGACGATTTTGGCTTTGATTACCTGTCGATGGTCACCGCCAGCGATTATCTCGCCGAGGGCAAGTTTGACGTCGTGTATTACGCCTACAAGACGATAGGCGGCCCGGCGCTGATATTCAAAGTGCAGGTCCCGCGGGAGGATGCGGTGGTGCCATCGCTGGTGGCGCTGTATCCAGGCGCGGATTTTCAAGAGCGCGAAGTGTGGGATCTGATGGGCATCCGCTTCGAGGGGCATCCGGATCTGCGCAGGATTTTGATGTGGGAAGGCTTTGAAGGCCATCCGCTGCGCAAGGATTGGAAAGAGCCGTTTTACGAAGAGGATGTAAAGCCTTACAAGAGCCGCTGGCCGGAAGGCAAACCTGTCAATGCAGATGACCGTAACCCGTTCAACGATAATGTGCAATATCCCACCGGTTTTGACCCGGAACGATGGGTGCCCGAGGCTGAAACCCTGTTGTATTCGGGGCTGCAGCGTACGACCCATAATGAGGAATTCAAGACCGACGAATTGATTGTCAATATGGGCCCGCAGCATCCCTCCACGCACGGGGTTTTCCGAATGGTGGTCTCGCTGCAGGGCGAAAAGATCGTCGACCTGAAGCCGGTGATGGGCTATCTGCACCGAAACCATGAGAAAATTGCCGAGCGGAACACCTTCCTGCAAAACATGCCCTTCACCGACCGGTTGGATTACACCACCTCGATGAGCAACAACTTTGCTTATGCCCTTGCAGTCGAAAAGTTGATGGGCTTGCAGGTGCCTGAGCGCGCCGATTATATCCGCGTCCTGATGGCAGAGCTAACCCGCATCATGAATCACTTTTTCGCGACGGGCTTTTTGCTCAACGACCTGGGCGTCTATTTCACCGCCTCACTGTACGCGATTGAAGAGCGCGAATTGATCCTCGACATTTTTGAGGAAATTTCCGGCTCCCGGATGATGTGCAACTACTTCCGCTTTGGTGGGGTTGTGCGGGACGTGTCGGACGAGGTGCTCAAGAAAATTCACAACCTGGTCTATGACCGCATTCCGCGCAAATTGGATCAATTTGATGCCTACCTGACCAATAATGAGATCCTGCGCACGCGCTGCGAGGGTGTTGGCGTGTTGACCGCCGATCAGGCGATTGCCCTGTCTACCGCAGGTCCCATTCTACGCGCTTCAGGCGTTCCGTATGATGTCCGCCGCGCCGATCCGTACAGTATTTACGACCGGCTGGAATTTGACGTCATCACCGGCAACCACGGTGATATTTATGACCGCTATCTCGTCCGCGTGGCGGAGATCAAAGAAAGCATCAAGATCGTCAAGCAATTGCTGCGCGATATCCCCAGCGGACCCATTTTAGCCGGCAAGCCGGCCTACCAGGTGCGCGTTCCGGCGGGAGAATCCTACGGCCGCGTGGAAGGCCCGAAAGGTGAAATGGGGTTCTACATCGTATCCAATGGAAAGCCCAACCCCGAACGTTACCACGTCCGCGCCCCAACCTTCATTAACCTGACCTCATTGGCGCCAATGTCGCGTGGTGAAAAGGTGGCAGATGTGGTGGTCATCCTGGGCGCGATTGATATTGTCCTGGGCGAAGTGGACCGGTAGGAAAGGCGCGGAGGAAAGCATGAAAAACTTTGGTAAACGTTTTGGTGTGATGAGCAGCCTCGGCGTGACGATGGGCCATTTCTTTAATACCTATATCGTGGACCTGGTCAAAGGCAAGAAGCGATACCGGACCACAGAAGGCATTGAAGCGCGCCGTCAGTCGGATACGGAAGGCATTTTCACCATCCAGTACCCTGAGGAACAATTGCCGCTGCCCGAGGAATTCCGGGTGCTGCCATTTCTGGTTTATGATGAGGGTGAGAACGGCGAAAAGAATTTACGCTGCACAGCCTGCGGTATTTGCTCCAAGGTCTGCCCACCGCAATGCATCTGGATCTACCGGGCGACCGATCCGGCCACTGGAAAGCCGAGCCCGCATCCGGCTGAGTTTCACATCGATATTGATATCTGCATGAATTGCGGTTTTTGCGCCGAGTATTGCCCGTTTGACGCCATCAAGATGGACCATGATTTTGAATTGTCCGGCTATACCCGGGGCGAGTCGCACGTTTTCGGCCTTGACACGCTGATGAAGCCCGTTTCATATTACGAGAGCATCCGCCCGGCGAACGCTGCGCGTGAAGCTGCTGCCAGGGCCGAAAAGGCCAAGCCGAAAGCGTAAGGCAGGAGGTTGCATGTACAATTCGGATACCGAGTTGATGTTCCCCATGCGGGTGGCCGACAGTTTGAAGAACGCCCGCGGCGATCAATGGGCGCAATTGGTTAACGAGGTGACCAGCGATCAGGCTGATTTGCTGGACCAGTCGGCCTTTGTGCTGATGATGGTCAAAATGGGCGGCTGCGTCGCTTGCAACTCCGATTCGTTCCGGGCGATGCGCGGCTGCACGCAATGTGCCCGTCAGACCATCCGCCGCTTCCGCGGAAGCGACCAGGACCTTGTGGATCAATACCGGCAATACCGCGGCGATATGGCGAACCATTCAAAGAAAGGTTAACGATTGCCTGAACATCGGGTAGAATTATCGGTAGAAAGGATTTCATCATGGCAGTAACCCCAGCAGATGTCCTGGAGGCTTTAAGTAAGGTCCAGGAACCTGAATTGCATAGAGATTTGGTCACCCTGAACATGATTCAGGATCTGTCCGTTGAAGATGGCAAGGTATCTTTTGAAATTGTGCTGACCACGCCAGCCTGCCCGCTGCGAACAAAAATCGAAAGCGAGGCGCGCGCCGCGGTGGCGGCGCTTCCGGGAGTAACGCAGGTGGAAATCCACCTGGGTTCCAACGTGATCTCCGACGGCAAGCCGCGCGGTTTGATGAACTTGCCGGTGAAAAACGCGGTTGCGGTCGCGTCGGGCAAGGGCGGTGTAGGCAAAACGACCGTGGCGGTGAACCTGGCGGTAGCGCTGGCGGAAACCGGCGCCAAGGTTGGCCTGCTGGACGCGGATATTTATGGTCCGAATGTGCCGACAATGATGGGCGTGGACCGCTTACCGCCCTTTGACAATGGAAAGTTGACCCCGGCCGAGACCTACGGCGTCAAGATGATGTCGATTGGTTTCCTGGTTCCGCCTGGCAAACCTTTGATCTGGCGCGGCCCAATGCTTCACTCGGCCATCCGCCAATTCTTGAGCGACGTGGCTTGGGGCGAGCTGGATTACCTGATCATTGATCTGCCGCCGGGCACGGGCGATGCGCAGTTGAGTCTGGCGCAAAGCCTGCCGCTGAGCGGCGGCGTGATTGTGACGCTGCCCCAGATGGTTTCGGTGGAAGATGCCGCGCGCGGGCTGGCCATGTTCAACGAACTGAACGTGCCCATCCTGGGTGTGATCGAGAACATGAGCTACCTGGAGATGCCGGACGGCACCCGCATGGAAGTGTTTGGACGCGGCGGCGGCGAAATGCTGGCGCAAAATGAAGGCGTGCCCTTCCTGGGAGCCATTCCCATGGATCCCGCCGTACGCAAAGGCGGCGACGACGGCAAGCCGGTGATCGTTTCACACCCTCAGTCTGCACCGGCCCAGGCGCTGCGCTCGTTGGCTGAGCAGTTGGCTGCGCGACTTTCGGTCAACGCCTATCAAAACCAGCCGGCTGTCACGATCAACGTTGTAGGTTAACCCAATGGATGCATCCACGCAACCCTATGTAGTTGGTGTCAGGTTTTCAAAGGTAGGCAAGATCTACCACTTTGATGCCAGGCGGCTGAACGATCTTCAGTTGGGCGATATGGTGGTGGTGGAAACCAGCCGCGGCTGGCAATTGGGCGAGATCGCCCAGGTGGTTTCACAACCGGCCACACCTCCCGAAGGAGTCTGGAAGGAAGTCGACCGCCGCGCCACACCGCGCGACCTTCTGCTACGTCAAATGTGGCAGCAGCGCGAAGTTGAGGCGATGGTTTCTTGCCGTTCGCGTGCGGCTGAATTGCGCCTGGAAGGCGTCAAGATCGTTGCCGCGGAGTACAGTTTTGATGGATCGCGGCTATCGTATCTCTTCAGCACCGAAAGCGAAGAAAAAGTTGACTTAAAATCGCTGCGGCAGGACATGCAGCGCATGTACAACCAATCGCAGGTTGAACTGCGCCAGATTGGCCCACGGGACGTTGCCAAGATTATTGGCGGCATGGGCGCCTGCGGCCTGGAAACCCGCTGCTGCACCAAATTTCTGACTGACTTCAGCTCCATTTCCATTCGCATGGCCAAGGAGCAGGGAATTTCCCTGACCCCGACGGAAATCACAGGCATGTGCGGCCGCTTGCGCTGCTGCCTGATCTACGAATACAGCCAATATGTGGCCGCCAGGCAGGAATTGCCCAAAAAAAATAAGCGCGTGGTGACTCCGCAGGGCGAAGGAAAAGTGATCGACGTATATCCGCTGCGCGAAGGCGTGCTGGTTGAATTGCCCGGTGTGGGCTACCGCGAGTTTCCAAAGAGCGACATTCAGCCAGCCGAAGAGTTGGAGAACTTCCAAAAGAAGGCTCAAAATCCGTGCAATGGACCGAACGGTGAAGGTTGTGATTGCGGCAAGAACGGAGAATCCAGGAAAGAATGAGCGCATTCTCCGAGGGTTGGGTGGGATCGCAATCGATCCTGGTTATCCTCGCGCATCCGGATGACCCCGAATTTTTTCTCGGCGCGACCATTGCCCGGTGGACCCATGCAGGCCACCGGGTAAGCTATTGCTTGCTGACCCGCGGCGACAAGGGCGCCAATGATCCCACCGTCGATCCGGCCGAGCTTTCGATCCGCCGCGAAAAGGAACAGCGCGCCGCGGCTGCTCACCTGGGGGTGCAAGACATCTGCTTTTTGGATTTTTCCGACGGCTGCCTACAGCCCAGCATGGAAGCACGCCGCACGGTGACGCGCGTCATCCGCGAGGTGCGTCCGGATATCCTGGTGACCTGCGACCCGCAGAATATGTTTCCATCCGACAATAACATCAACCACCCAGATCACCGGGCTGCCGGGCAGATCGTTGTTGACGCTGTTTTTCCTGGCGCTGGCAATCCCATGTTCTTCCCGGAATTGCTGGCTGAGGGTCTGCTTCCTCATTTGGTGAAGGAAGTGTGGTTATCGCTGACCGCCCAGGCGAACACTGTGATCGATGTGACTCCGTATTGGCCCTTGAAGCTCCAAGCGCTGCACGAACACGACAGCCAGATTCCAGACCATGGCAAACTGGTGGAACGACAGCGCAGCCGTAGGACGCCGGACAGTACGGATGAAAACCCGCGATATGAAGAGAAGTTTAAAAGGATAGTCTTCTTACGATGAACACATCACCCCGCCATTTTCAAACCGAAGCCAATGAGCTGTTTTCATACAGCCGGGATATCCGCCGCGATTTGCATCAAAATCCTGAGCTCGGCTATCAGGAAGTTCGCACCGCGGGGATTGTCGCAAAGGAACTTGGTGAATTGGGATTGGACGTGACTGCCGGCATAGGCGGCACCGGCGTGGTTGCTTTGCTGGAAGGCGGAGGGCCCGGGCCGGTGGTCCTGCTACGTTTTGACATGGACGCCTTGCCCGTGCAGGAAGAAACCGGTGCGGAGTATGCCTCACAGCATGCGGGGGTGATGCATGCCTGCGGGCATGACGGCCATGTTGCCATCGGACTCACCGTGGCGCGTATTTTGCATGCGCACCGCGCTGAACTGGCCGGGTCGGTGAAGTTCGTTTTCCAGCCGGCCGAAGAAGGCCTGGGCGGGGCCGAACGGATGATTGCCGATGGGGTTTTACGCAACCCGGAGCCTGACTTTTGCCTGGCCGTGCACCTGTGGAATGAAAAGCCCCTGGGCTGGTTGGGCGTGACCGCGGGGCCAGTGATGGCTGCGGCTGACTTTTTTAATATTCGAATTGGTGGAATTGGCGGTCACGGTGGAATGCCGGAGACATCGCATGATCCGGTGCTGGCTGCGGCCGTATTGATCAACGCATTCCAGGGCATCGTGGCGCGCAATGTTCCGCCAATGGAGACCGCGGTTTTGAGCGTTACCCGGATCCACGGCGGCGAAACGTATAACGTGATCCCTTCGCAGGTTGAATTGGCCGGCACGGTGCGGACTTACAACCCATCCACCCGCGAACGGATCTTGAGCCGCATGCAGCAGCAGGTGGAGTTGATTGGCCAGGCGATGGAATGCACCGGCGAGCTCTCTGTTCAGAGCCTGACCCCGGCGGTAGTCAACGACCCCTGGGTGACCGAACACATTCAAAACCTGGTTCCTCAAATTTTGCCTTCCGCCCAACTGGACTCTGATTACCGCACGACAGGCTCGGAGGATATGGCATTCTTGATGAAGGACCGCCGGAGCTGTTTTATCTTCGTTGGTTCGGCAAATCCGGTCAAAGGCCTGACCTTTGGCCACCATCACCCGCGCTTTGATTTCGACGAAACAGCGCTGACCAACGCATCGGCCTTGCTGGCTGCGGCAGCATATGAGTTCTTACAGGACGGTTCAACGGATTGATCGATTCGCGGCGGCGATTGCCGGACCTCGACCGGGTACCACACCGGGTGGTCAGCCTGGTGCCATCCATGACCGCCAGCCTGTTAGATCTTGGGCTTGACAGCGCCCTGGTTGGCGTCACCGATTATTGCCAGGTATCCGGAAGCGCGGCGGTTGGAATGCGGCGGGTTGGTGGCCCCAAGGATGCCCGCCTGGTGGATATCCTTGACCTTTCGCCTGACCTGGTGATCGCCAATCCCGAAGAAAATGCACGGCCTCTGGTCGAGCAATTGGATGGGGCGGGCATTCCGGTTTGGTTGACATTCCCCAAGACCGTGCGCGAAAGCGTGGATGATCTTTGGACTTTGGCGAAGATGTTTCAAGGAAAAACCGCGACCCCGCGGTTAAAAATACTGGAAGACAGCCTTCAACTCGCCAACCTGGCGATGAGCGACACGCCACCACTGCGCTATTTCTGTCCGATCTGGCAAGGCGAGGAACCCGATGGCCGGTTGTGGTGGATGACCTTCAACGTGGATACCTACTGCCACGATCTCTTACGGATCTGCGCCGGCGAAAACGTGTTTGCAACCCGGCAGCGACGCTATCCGTTGGCCGCCAATTGGGGCGGAACCATCGCTGAAGCGGGTGGAAACCGCGACCTGCGGTACCCGGTGGTTGTGGAAGACGACATCCGTGCCGCGCAGCCTGAGGTGATCCTACTGCCGGATGAGCCATTTGCTTTTGGCGAGGATCATCAAAGAATGCTTCAAAGCCTGTTCGCGGAAACGCCCGCGGTAAAAAACGGCCGGATGCACCGGGTGGATGGTCGCCTGATCACCTGGCACGGCACCTGGCTGGGAAGGTCGCTGGCGGAGTTGCCGCAACTTTTGGCTGGATAATTTTCTAATCATATGATGAATAATGGAAGATGGGCACGCGCAAAGCATGATTATTTGCGCTTGACATACCTTTTTGGATTTGATAAAATGATTTCGTATTAATAATCAGATTAATTGAGTTGGTACCCATGCTGAGAGACCGCGCCTCCCTGGATCAAATTTCCGATTTCATGAAATATCTGGCTTCGAGTAGCAACGCCGAGAGCGACCGGCTGCCACCGTTGACCGATCTCAGCCAGGAACTAGGCATCAGCGTGGCAAGTTTGCGCGAACAGCTTGAGGTTGCGCGGACTTTTGGGTTGGTAGAAGTGCGCCCCAAAACCGGCATTCGCCGGCTGCCTTATACGTTTGCCCCCGCTGTGGTCAACAGCCTGGCCTACGCTGTCCGGACAGATGACCGGCTGTTTCGGTCGTTTTCCGATTTGCGAAACCATATCGAGACGTCCTATTGGTATCAGGCGGTGGCGTTGTTGACGTCGGAAGATCACGAGAGCTTGCGCGGGCTGGTGAAATGCGCACAGGAAAAATTACACGGTTCACACGTGCAGATTCCGCACACTGAACACCGCGAACTGCATCTCCTGATCTATCGCCGGCTGAATAACCCCTTTGTCATGGGGATCCTGGAAGCCTACTGGGAAATCTATGAGGCGGTTGGTCTGGATATTTACACGGATTTAAATTACCTGGAACGGGTCTGGTCGTACCATCAACGCATGGTGGATTCAATCATTGCGGGTAATTTTGCAGCAGGTTATCAATCGCTGGTCGAGCATACGGATTTGATTTTCCAACGGTCGCGCACGCTCTCCAACCAGAAATTTGAGTGACGATCATCATTCAATCACATTCACTCCTGAGGAGCCACAATGTCTGATGAATCTCCTTCCCATGCGATCGGAGCTGGCGTGCAAGCCGGTCCGGTCGTGAATGATTTCTGCATCACTATCAGCACGGTCAACGGATCTGGCAGCGCCACCGCGAACAATTTGCTGTTGCGGGCGCTCTTCCGCATGGGAATTCCGGTTTCGGGGAAGAATATTTTCCCCTCGAATATTCAAGGGTTGCCAACCTGGTATACCATCCGCCTGAGCAAGGATGGCTACCTGGCCCGCCTGGAAAAAGACGACATCGTCGTAGCAATGAATCCGGCTTCCTTCAGCCGCGAAATGGATTTCATCCTGCCTGGCGGTGTGCTGTTTTATGCAGACGACATCAAACAAGAAATCACGCGGACGGATATCATCGCTTATCCGATGCCCGTGAAAAAGCTGATCAAGGATGCCGATGTTGCCCCCAACATGCGCGATTACATCGCCAACATGGTTTACGTGGGTGTTGTCGGGCAAATGCTGGGCATCAGCCTGGATGAATTGTACGCAGCGCTGGATTTCCACTTCAAAGGCAAGAAGAAGGCGATCGACTCGAATTTCAACGTGATCAAAGCGGCGGCCGATTGGGCGGCTGCCAACCTGGAAAAGAAGGATCCTTACCGGGTTGAGCGCATGACCGGCATGACCGATGATTGCATCATGGCTGACGGCAACACCTCGGCGGCCCTGGGCGCTTTGTTTGGCGGCCTGCAGTTTTCCGGCTGGTATCCCATCACGCCGGCGACCAGCCTGGCTGAGTCACTTAACGAATATTTGCCCATGCTGCGCAAGGACCCTCAGACTGGGAAATACACCTGCATCGTCGTGCAGTCAGAAGATGAACTGGCTGCGATTGGCATGACCATCGGCGCGGGATGGGCCGGGCTGCGCTCCATGACCTCGACCTCCGGCCCTGGTCTCAGCCTGATGTCGGAGTATCTCGGTCTGGCGTATTATGCTGAAGTGCCCTGCGTTGTCTGGGATGTTCAACGGGTGGGACCTAGCACCGGGCTGCCCACGCGAACCCAGCAAGGTGATCTGACTCAAGTTTATTTCAACGGCCACGGCGACACGCAGTTTGTCATGCTAATCCCTGGTTCGGTTAATGAATGCTTTGAGTTTGGCTGGCGTGCTCTGGATGTAGCTGAACGGGTGCAAACCCCGGTTATCGTGATGAGCGACCTGGACCTGGGGATGAACCAGTGGATGACGAAGAAATTCGACTATCCTGATCGCCCGTTGGACCGCGGCAAAATCTTGTGGGAAGAAGATATCGACGCGCTGGTCAAGGAGAATAAGGATTGGGGCCGCTACCTGGATGTTGACGGCGACGGCATTCCCTACCGCACGGTGGCCGGCAATAAGCATCCGCGTAGCGCTTATTTCGCGCGTGGCACCGGTCACGATGAATACGGCAAGTACAGCGAAGAACCGGAAGTGTGGGAACGCGTGTTGGACCGGATCGCCCGCAAGATCCAAAATTCCACCGCATATTTGCCCGCGCCGGTCCTCACCAGCGACGGCAAGAGCGAAATTGGTATTATCGTATCCGGCTCGGCTGAGCCGGCTGTGATGGAAGCGCGCGACCAGCTCAAGCACAAGGGCGTCGCTACGGATGTGCTGCGCATCCGCAGCATTCCTTTCCACGATGAGGTGAAGGATTTCCTGCGCGACCATCAGCGTGTTTACGTGGTTGAGTTGAACCGCGACGGGCAAATGGGGCAATTATTAACCATCAACTACCCGGAATATGCAACCCGGTTGTTCAAGGTGGCGCATACAGACGGGTTGGCGTTGACCGCAAAATGGGTGCGCGAGACCATTGAAGCGCGCGAGGAGAAGGTGTCATGACAAATCCAGTATCTGTATCTCCGGCAAATGTAAACCTGGTGGGCCTCTCCCGCAGCGATTACCGCGGGGCGGCATCCACGTTGTGCCAGGGTTGCGGACACAACGGCATTGCCAGCCAGATCGTAGCGGCTTTGTACGAGATGAACCTGATCCCAGAAAATGTGGTCAAATTTAGCGGTATTGGCTGCTCGAGCAAAAGCCCGACCTACTTTTTGAGCCGATCGTTTGGCTTCAACGGCCTTCACGGACGCATGCCCTCGCTGGCTTTGGGCGCACTAGCCGCCGACACCAGCCTGAAAGGGATCGGCGTTAGCGGCGATGGCGACAGCGCCAGCATAGGCATGGGACAATTCAAACACATCATCCGACGCAACGTTCCGATGGTTTACATTGTAGAAAACAATGGCGTTTACGGGCTGACCAAGGGGCAGTTCTCGGCAACCGCTGAAAAAGGGTTGACACTCAAAAAGCAGGGCGTCAACCAGTTTCTGCCGGTGGATATCTGCGCGGAGGCTTTGGTGGCCAACGCCACTTTCGTTGCGCGCTCTTTTGCCGGTGACCCTCGTCAGTTGAAGGAATTGCTGAAGGCGGCCATCAGCCACCATGGCATTGCGATTTTGGATGTGATCAGCCCCTGTGTGACCTTTCACAACCAGGATAACTCGATTCACTCCTATACTTTTGGCAAGGAACATGAAATTCCTTTGCACGAGTTGTCCTACGTGCCCGCCCGAGAGGATATCACGGTTGAGGATTACGAAGAAGGCGCACCTCGCGAGGTGACTCTGCATGACGGCTCGACGATCGTGCTCAAGAAGCTGGACAAGGATCACGATCCGACCAATCGGCTGCAAGCCGCGATGGTTTTGGAAGAAGCCCGCCGCAAGAACGAATTGATTACCGGCTTGATTTATATCAACCCGGATGAACCCAGCTTTTTTGACGGTTACGGTCTGGTTGAAGAGCCGCTCAATCGGTTGGATGACAGCCGGCTGCGGCCCGGCCGCGAGGCGCTGGATCAGTTGAACGCCATGTTCATGTAACAACGAAACCCGGACTGAGAAATCAGTCCGGGTTTTTATTTAACTGCCCTTGGCAACCGGCCGGGAGGGATCGCGGATCCATTCGCTCCACGATCCGGCATACAGGCGCGCGCCGGTCAAACCCGCGATTTCCATCGCCAGCAAATCGTGAATCCCGGTCACGCCAGACCCGCAATAGGTGATGACTTTTTCGGGCTTGTGGCCTCCCAGGAGTTCATTGAACTCCTGGCGCAATTGTTCCGCCGATTTAAAGGTCAGGTCCGGATTTAGGTTCATGGCCGAGGGGCGGTTCCTGGCGCCGGGGATGTGCCCGGCGATCGGGTCGATCGGTTCGACCTCGCCGCGGAAGCGTTCCGGCGCGCGGGCGTCCAACAGCAGGATCTCAGGCTGTTCAATGAGATCCACCAATTGAGCGGTTGAAACCATCTGGCAGTCGTCCATTTTGCCGGTGAAGGGGCTGCCCGGGCGTGGTTTGGGGCTGCCGCCGTCCATCGGGCGGGCCTCCCGCTGCCACTTTGGCCAGCCGCCGTCGAGTACTGCCGCAAACCGGTGCCCGTACGCCCGTAAAAGCCACCAAACCCGCACGGCGGCCAGGCTGCCGCCGGCTGAATCGTAGGCCACCACCTGGGTGCCGCGTTCAATTCCCCATTTGGACACGAGTCGCAGCCATGAATCCGTGGAAGGCAGCGGGTGCCGGCCCGAGGTCGCTGTCTTCGGCCCGGCCAGGTCATGGTCGAGGTCGGCGAAGAACGCGCCGGGAATGTGCGCTGCCGCATAGGACTCTTGACCCCACGCCGGTTTCGTGAGGTCAAACCGGCAATCCACAATTACCCAGGTGGGGTCCTGTAAGTGCTGTTCAAGGGTATCGGATGATACGATGGTCGTGAAGCCCATCTTGTTCCTCCTTCGGATTAATCACTGGAAGCAGGACTCGCGGCCCCCTGGCGCTTTAACAGCAACGCCCGGATGCGAATCTGACGTTTGCGCGAAAGGGGATAGGCGCGCGCGACCAGGATGGCGATCACCAGCAACACCGCGATGACCGGGCCGGTCATCACCCGGATGACAGAAACAGTCAATTCGGGCTGAGCGAACTGAGAAACTCCATCAGGCGGTGTTTGATAGCCAAACCAACCCAGGATTTGAAGAGAAAGAAAGGTGGCGATGGCGCTGCTCATTTTGCGCATGAAATTGATGGCACCATAGTACATGCCTTCGCGGCGGGTATTCGTGCGCAGCTCATCCCAATCGATCACATCCGGGAACATGGCTTCGGGCATCACGTGTGCCGTGGAAACGCTGATCCCGGCAAGGAAGGCAAACAGCAGCATGATGCCGGTTTGGTGAGGTTGGATGAACAGCACCGCCATTTCAACAAGAATCCAAAACGACAATCCAATGATATAGGCGGAGCGTTTGCTCAACTTGTGCGCCAGCCAGTTCCAGAAAGGCAGAACAAGCGTGGCGGTCAGGAGCATGATGCCCAGGATGGCGGATTCGATTGAAAGATGGATGCCGAAGAGGTTCACCTTCGCAAGCATATCGCCGCTGGATACATAGTAGAGCAGGAAATACGGCAGCATGAGCGCGACGATGTCGAATGCCACCCAGTTAAGAACATAGATTCCCGTTGCGTACCGGAAAGGCGTGTTTTTCCACAAAATCTGTAGCGTCTGTTTGAAGGTGCGGTTCTCCTGCTGGATCGGAGGTGGAGCCGGACGCTCCCGGACCACCGCGAAGAGCACCAGGAATGGAAAAACGGCCAGCAGGCCAAAGATGGCCGCCACGGTCAAATAACCCTGCTGGGATGACAGCCCGGCTTTCATCACCGCGTCAATGATGGACGGCGCCGCGACGGCTGTTACCAATGATGCCAACAAATTGAAGAACATCCTGTAGGTGGTCAGCGAGGTGCGCTCGTCATATCCCGAGGCAAGTTCCGGGGTCAGGGACAGATACGGCACCGTGATGAGCGTTTGAATGGTATCGCTGACGATGTAGGCAAGAGTCACGTGGATGGTCAGCAGCACTTCAGATTGCCAGGGTGGCGCCCACCACATGAGCACAAACGCAAGCGCAAAGGGAATGGAAAAAACCAGCAGAAACGGTCGCCTGCGTCCCCATCGCGTGCGGACGTTATCGCTCAGCGCTCCCACCAGCGGATCATTGATGGCATCCCACAAAATGGCGACCAACGCAGCGATCGATGCCAGCCGCGGGTCAATGCCAACCACATCGGTCAGAAAGATCGCGTAAAATATTTGCCGCAGGGTATTGAAACTGGCGCGTCCCCAATCGCCGCTGCCGTAAACCAATCTCATCCAGCGGGGTACTCTGGGTTGGTTGTTTGAATCAACAATGCTATCTGCTTTTTCAATGGCAGCCATGGCACCTCATAAATTATTGTATGGTTTTTCGATACGCCCGGTGCGTTTTATTAAAGATGACCCCCATGTTTTCCATATCCGATTTACTGCGGAAATTGCGCTCATCCACCTGGATGATCTCAACGCTTTCACTTCCACGTTCAAGCAGCGTCTTTTCTATTTCCACATATAATAACGCGTTGTTGCCCAGCCCCTGATATTGCGGCAGCAAACCCACGCCGTCAATATCGATGATCTTGGTGCGTTTTTTCTCAAGCAGCAGGTCGATCCAACCAAACGGATAGATCTGACCTTTGATTCGCTGCAGCGCTTTCGAAATATTTGGATAGGCGATGATAAACCCAGCAATCTCGTCGCCTTTCATCACCGCTTTTAGCAAGGTCGGGTCCGCCACGGCCATAATGTTCTTCACCAGCATCTCAAACTCGGTGGATGTGGATGGGTAATAGGCCAGATTGTTCTTGAAGGCATCGTGGTGAACGGCTTCAATCTTTGGGATGAGTGCTTCCACTTCCTTGATGCTCTTAAAGGATTTAATCCAGAAATTGCCGCGTTGCTTGACGCGATCGGCGATTTCATGCACGCGTTTGGGAAGAAGCCGATCTTTGGTCAACATGCCGGATAGATAATCGGTCTCCTTGGTGAAACCATAGGTGGAGATTAAACGATCATAGTAGGGCATGTTATATGTAATGCCCACGGCTGGCATTAAATCGAATCCCTGGATCAATTGGCCGGCACAATCAGACCGCAGAAACCCCCTTGGGCCGTACATGAGCGTGCACCCCTGCTGGCGGGCCCATTCTTCGGCGTGCGAGAAAAGGCCGTTGGCGACCTTTTGATCGTCAATGGATTCGAAATAGTAAAAAAAGGCAGTGGCTTCGTGGTGATATTCGGAATATGGTTTGTGGTGCAAGACTGCCAACCGGCCAACCACCTGTCCATTCTCCTCCGCGACGAAAAATTGTGCATCGGAATGCTGATAAAACGGATGTTTTTCGCGGTCCAGCACTAACGCCATCGAGGAAACGATCGGCGGAACCCATTGCGGGGTCTGGTAATACAACGCGAAGGGGAAATGCACGAAGCGGCGACGTTCCCGGCAAATGCTGGTATCGATGGCGCGGATTTGCATATGAATGGATGTATCCTTCCACAATGAAGGTTGGGGAGTAAAAAGGTCAGTTTATTACGAAATACACTGACCTGATTATATATTGAAACCCTACAACCGCCAATTGGAGGAATATCACGTATCAGGCACTGATGGTAATGGATTCCTGGCCCAGTAATTGCATAAACAGCTCGACCACGCGCGGGTCAAAGTGTTTTCCAGACTGATCGCGGATGTATTGGATCACGTCCGCCTCGGGCCAGCCGCTGCGGTAGTGGCGATTGGAGCGCAGCCCATCCCATACATCCACCACCGCGAACAAGCGCGCCGGCAATGGAATCTCTTCGCCCTTCAATCCTTGTGGATAGCCGGATCCATCCCATTTTTCGTGATGTGAGAACGGGATATCCAGCGAATCCTGCAAATAGGGGATATGTGCCAGAATCCGTTTGGCATACACCGGATGCCGGCGCATCACTTCCCATTCCTCTTCGTTGAGAGGTCCTGGTTTGAACAGGATGGCATCTGGGATGCCAATTTTGCCGATATCGTGAAGCAGGGTGCCGTAGCGGATGCGCAGGAGCTCCGGGCCGATAATGCCGTAACTCTCGGCTAGTTGCATGGTCATGTCCATCACCCGCTGCGTGTGGCCTTCAGTTTCATAGTCGCGCAGTTCCAGCGCTTTCGACCAACCTTCCAGCGTCGTTTCGTAGGCCTTGTACAACTCGTCACGGGAGGCGCGCAAATCGGTGAGTAGCTGCGCATTGTGGATGGCGATGCCTGCTTGATCAGCAAATGCCTGCAATCGCTCAGCGTGAATTTGCGTGTAGTAATGCGGTATGTCCACATCCAGGTTCAAGAATCCGATCACTTTCCCCTTGAGGCGGATGGGGGCGCCTGCGTAACTGCGTACCCAGCGCGTTTCAAGCGAGGATTTCCAGACCGGTGATTGGACTGTATCGGAGATCGCCAGGGGACGGCCGGTATCCAGCATGACTTTCAGGTTTTGATATTCTTCTAGCTGGAAGGTGTCATTGCGCAGACGGTTTTGGCTTCCGCGGTGTTGGTAACCAAAACTGGCGATAATGCGGGCCTGGCGCGGGGATGCCGAATCGAGCAGCATGATGCTGGCTGCCTGGAAGGGAACCACCTTGCTGGCGTTGCTGAAGATGCGGTCAATCACCTCATTGACTTCGAGCGTGTTGTTGAGTGCCGAGGCCGTGTCGCGTAGTGCTTCGGCCAGGATACGCTGTTCGCGTTCAGCTTGCTCGGAACGCTTGCGTTCTGAAATATCGCGTAGGATCGATTGAACTGCCACACCATCCATGTAGGGGAGTGCCGAGGTTGAGGCTTCCAGGTCAATATCCCGGCCGTCCTTGGATTTGGCTGAAAACTCGTAGCGCATGCTGCCAACCAGTCCGTCCAGCACCTGGCGTTGCAGATCCTTCACCAGCGGGCGTGAGGCCGGTGTGACAAACTGGAGAAACCCGAGGGTTGAGACCTGAGGTTCATCCCGGCCGATGCCGAACATTTCGTTGAATTTTTGGTTGGTGATGATAAATTTGCCGCGGAACTCAACATAAATTGCGTCGCTGGATTGGTCGATCAACATGCGATATTTTTGTTCGCTTTCCTTGATCGTATTTTGACGTTGCTGCAAAGCGGTGAACATCTTTTCGAAGTTCGCCGCGAGTTCATGGGCTTCGGTAAATGGAAATGACAGGTTGGAAAACGCCGGCTGCTCGATGTTGCCTTCTGCAACGGATTGAATGACCTGGCTTAATTCTCTCAAAGGGGTAATAATCTTTTTTACACCTTGCCGGTTGAGCATAAAAACGAACCAGGCCCAAAATAAAATCAATAGCGTGAGCGACACCCACAGGATCCACAGGTATGGCGCAATGGCGATGCGCAATGGAATTTCTGATACCAGGATCCAATTCAGCCTGGCAAGCCGGGATTGGGTGACAAAAACCGGCTCCCGGCCGTCGAGCACCAGCCTGGATTCCAGGTTGACTGATTCGACTGGAACGGGGTGAAAGTATGACAATGCTGCCTGCTGGGAAAGAAGATCAAGATTTGACCCGGCCATCAATGAGCCGCTCTCGTCCGATAGAAAAACCAGTTGACCTTCCTGAAGGGAGGACTGGGATTCCAGAATGGATTGTTGAATTGAGACGAGATTCAGTTCGCCGACAATCGTGCGACCATCCTGCATTTTCTGCGCAATCAAAACAGTGCGCAACCCGGTAAGCGGTGATATGGTCAAGCCGGAAACATATGGCTGAGTTGCAGCGAACCGAATCTGACCGATTTCTGCCTGGTACATGCTAATTTGATCCGAGCTGGGTTTGCTCGGAATGGTAAATATCACCTGACCCTGCTTATCGAAAAAAAGGAATGACGAAAAGTAGTCGTGATTGGTGCGTTCAGTTTCAAGATACGAAATGAACGCTTCGTTTGAACCGCGCTCGCCCACCTGTGAAAAACTCAAAAGCATTTCTCCAGCCTTGTCCAGGTAGCCCTCTGTCTGGCTGGCAATGCTTTGGGATAGTTGAATCTGCTGTTGTTCGATTAACCGTGCGTACAAATAACCGCTGGTCGAAATTAATAGAACAGCAAGCAGGATGGCTGGAACAAACAGCCGCAGCGTAAACATCCGGGTTAACAACTGCGACAACGCAACGGTTTTTTCTGACGGGATGCTTTCCAGATGGTTCCGCTTCTGGATTTCAGTGGGCGATGTTGAAAGCGCGAAGAATTTCATAGGTGCGATTTTTTCCCGTCAATGCAGCGTGATGGACCTGGTAATTGGGAATAAACCTATGGTGCAATTTTCAGGTTGAGGTTCCCCCCTCGCTACGGACTGGTAAAGCTGCCAGTTCTCCTTACTGATTGGTTAGTATGCAAGAACAATGCCACGCATACTCAGAAAGAACCGGGCAGAGATCGAATAAATATTAGAGAATCATAATAATTATGCTTCAGCGGCGTTGGCGTGCCATATTCCCTGAATATGGATTGATCACCAGAAAACAACCTGCCTGGTGTACCTGTTCTTTACAGGTGCACCAGGCAGGAATGATGATAGGCAACCAGACGAGTTATTCGCCGATGGTGTGCAGCAGGGCAAGGTTGGGGGCTTTTCTGAGCCCAAGCGGATAACCGGTGATAATGACCACTTGCTGCCCGGCTTGAAGATTGGTGGCCGACGCCATGACTTCCTCCACGCGGGCCAGCATGCTTTCCACCGTGGGGGTAAACGGTACAAGGTACGCGCTGACGCCCCAGTACAGGCCCATGCGGTAATAGCTGCGGGCTTCCGGTGTGAGCGCAAAGATGGGCACGCGCGGCCTGGATTTGGAGATAAGCAGGGCCGTGCGCCCTGATGCCGTGAATACCGTGATCCCGGCCACGTTGGCATCATGCGCAAGCGCGCGGGCGGCGCTGGTCATAGAGGTGGCGTCATCCTGTTGTTCCAACTCTTCAGGAAAACCGGACGGGTGGCCCCAATCACGAAAACTTTTTTCAGCTTCACAGATGATGGCGTTCATCATCATGACGCTTTCGACTGGATATTTTCCGCTGGCTGTTTCGCCGGACAACATGACTGCGTCCGTGCCGTCCAAAATGGCGTTGGCGACGTCCGAAGCCTCTGCGCGGGTCGGGCGTGGATTGTGCACCATCGATTCGAGCATTTGCGTGGCCGTGATAACTACTTTGGCATGCCGGCTGGCGGAATCGATGATTTTCTTCTGGATGATCGGAACGGATTGCGGCGACATTTCTACGCCAAGGTCGCCCCGTGCCACCATCACGCCGTCGGCGGCGTGGATGATTTCATGCATGTTCTCAATGGCTTCCGGCAGCTCCATCTTGGCGATGATCGGCGTGTCGGGGTGCTGTGGCGCAAAACTCTGCACGGCTGCCCGGACGGTTTCCACGTCCGCTGCCGAGCGCACGAATGAGATGGCCACCGCGTCGATGCCCATGGAAAGGCCAAATTCCAGGTCGGCACGGTCTTTTTCGGTGAAACCCGGGATGCCCAGGTTGGCTCCAGGGAGATTAACGCCTTTGTGACTCTTGAGCAAGCCTCCCAGCAGCACGCGCGTGTGCACGGCATCGCCGTCGACGCGCACCACCTCGAATTCAAGCTGACCGTCATCCAGCAGAATGTGGTTGCCGGCTTTAACGCTGCGTGCCAGGTTGGGAACGTGCAGCGGCACCTGGATTTCATTTCCCTGAGGCGCCGGTAGATCGCCGTCTTCATCCACCGGCAGGAGGACAACCTCCTGGCCAAGATTGACCACGATGCCCTCCGGTGGAAGGGTGCCAACTCGCAGTTTTGGCCCTTGTAAATCCTGCAGGATGGTGACCGGTTTGTGCAGTTCGCGGGAGAGCTGGCGGATTCGTTCAATCCGGAGCGCGTGTTCCTCGTGCGTGCCGTGCGAGAAATTCAGGCGGGCAACATCGACGCCAGCAAGGATCAATTTTCGCAGCGTGTCGATATCCTCGCAACTGGGGCCGATCGTCGCGACAATTTTTGCATATCGGGGCATACTCACTCCCTCCTGCGGGCCGAATTTGGTGGATGATTTATTCTATCTCAAATGTAATGCAACGCCGCAGCTTGTTTCTTGAGATCTTCGCGGAAATCGGGGTGCGCGATTGAGATGAGCAGGTGCGTGCGTTCGCGAATGGAGCGGCCGTAGAGATCCACCATGCCGAACTCAGTGGCAACGCAGTGGATGTGATTACGCGAGGTGACCACGCCGGCGCCTTGTTTCAACATGGGCGTAATCCGGCTGATCACACTGCCGTCCTTCAGGCATGCTGTGGAAGGCAGCGCAATGACCGGCAGGCCGCCGTTGGACATCCCGGCACCGTAGATGAAATCCATTTGCCCACCGACGCCGCTGAAGAATTTTGGCCCAATGCTATCCGCGCATACCTGGCCGGTGAGATCGATTTCGATGGCGGAATTTATCGCCACCATGTTGTCATTTCTTGCGACATTGAATGGATTGTTGACGTACTCGGTGCGGAGCAATTCGATGGCAGGATTATCGTTGGCCCATTCGTACAAACGGCGCGTCCCGATCAAAAATCCTGCGATGACCTTGCCAGGATGGAATGTCTTCCGCGAGCCGTTGACAATGCCGGCTTCCACCAGTTCGATGATGCTATCTGAGAACAACTCAGAATGAACACCCAGGTCTTTTTTTGATTTCAGGAAACGAAGAACCGCATTGGGAATGGCACCGATACCAAGCTGCATCGTTGCGCCGTCCGGGATGCGCTCGGCAATAAAACCGGCGATCTTTTCGACGATATCGTTGTTGCCATCGCTTTCCATGGGAAGCTCGGCCAGCGGGTCATCCACGGGAATGATGTAATCCAAATCTTTGACATGAATGAAAGTGTCGCCCAGCATGCGCGGCATGCGTTGATTGACCTGCGCGATGATCAGATCAGCTGATTCCGCGGCAGTTTTGGTCAGGCCGGATTCGACGCCAAAAGTGCAGTAGCCGTGCTCATCGGGCGGAGAGAGATGCACCAAGGCAACGTTGAGAGGGAGTATTTTCTTCTTAAATAGCAAGGGTAATTCTGAAAGCAAAACCGGCGTGAAATCAGCCCGTCCCTCCTGGACCGCTTTGCGTACGTTGGCGCTGATGAATTGCGTATTAACGCGCAGATGGCCTTCCATCTCCGGCGCCACATACTCGTTCCCTGCCACGGTTAATGCCTGGCAGATCTCTACATTTTCGAGGTTCGGCGCATAATCGACCAGCGCTTTTAGCAACCGGTGCGGCACCGAACAGTTGCCGGTCAGGAAAACCCGGTCGCCGGATTTGACGGCGCGCACAGCCTCATCGGCACTGACGACTTTTGAGTCATAAATCTGTTTCCAATTCATCGATGCGATCCTTCTTGATAGATGGGAGATGGCGTTTAAAAGAAACAGTCTGCAATCCTGGGAGTTCCAAAATTGCAGACTGTTTGTAATCTTCTTACGGCATCATGAGCACTTCACGGATGATCGGGAGCGCCCAGTCCAACGTCTCTTTTTGGATAATCAGGGGCGGGGCAAAACGGATGACGTGTTCGTGCGTCTCTTTGGCCAGGATGCCTTTTTGCTGCAGCGCTTCGCAGAAGCGGCGTGCGCCGCGGGCTTCCGGTTTGAGCACCACGCCGATGAGCAGGCCTTTACCGCGCACGAGCTTGACATGCGGGCTGGGGATCTCCTCCAGTTGTTCCTTGAAATATTCGCCCATCTTGGCCGCATTCTCAACCAAATTTTCGTCGCGGATCACCTTCAAGGCCGCGCGCGCAACCGCGGCTGCCAGCGGGCTGCCGCCGAAGGTTGATCCGTGCTCGCCAGGATTGAAGAGGCCGAGTAGTTCTTTGGAGGCGAGCACCGCCGAAACCGGGTAAAAACCGCCCGAAAGCGCCTTGCCGACGATGGTCACGTCCGGCTTGATGCCTTCGTATTCGCTGGCGAACAGGCGGCCGGTGCGACCCAGGCCGGTCTGAATTTCATCAGCGATGAATAGCACATTGTTTTTCTTGCAGATTTCAGCAACCTGCTTGAGGTAGCCTTCCGGCGGCACCACCACGCCAGCTTCACCCTGAATGGGCTCGAGCATGACGGCGGCGGTGTTGGGGGTGATGGCGTGCTCGATGGCTTTTGCATCGCCATATTCCACGATTTTAAAGCCCGGCGTGAAGGGGCCAAAGTCGTCGCGGTAGGAAGGTTCGGTCGAGAAGGAAATGATGCTGACCGTGCGGCCGTGGAAGTTCCCAGAGGCCAGGATCATCTCAGCTTCGTGGCGGGGAACTCCCTTGACCTGGTAAGCCCATTTGCGCGCCAGCTTCAAAGCGGTTTCGACGGCTTCGGCGCCGCTGTTCATGGGCAGCGACATTTCGTAGCCAGTCATTTCCGAGATTTCCTTGTAGAACAGCGGGAGTTGGTCGTTGCGGAAGGCTCGAGAGGTCAATGTGACCTTCTTGGCCTGCTCGGTCATGGCTTCGAGGATAGCGGGATGGACATGGCCTTGATTTAACGCAGAGTAAGCGCTCAAGCAGTCCAGGTATTTTTTGCCGTCAACGTCATAGACCCAGACGCCTTCGCCGCGTTCAATGACCACATCCAGCGGATGATAGTTGTGAGCGCCGTACTTTTCTTCAATTTCAATAAATTCGCGGGTATTCATCAGTTTCCTCCTATGCCAACTTTTTTACCAGGATTGCCTTTTGAGCATGCATGCGGTTGTGCGCCTGTGGGAAGAGCCGGGAGTGCGGG
>JAPKMQ010000179.1 GCA_026645875.1 Longilinea sp. | reverse complement strand
ATAGTAGGCTTGCGGCACGGCTGAGTTCGACTTATGGCTGCCGGAAGGAGAGACGCCTTCGTACTTGTAATAAATGTGCGCCGGAGTAGCGAGTTCTTTTTCAAGCCGGCGGGCGCGCAGCAGGGGAGTGGGCCGCCACAATTTGTAAATCTCGCGTACCTCTTCGGGAATATCGATAAACCTTTCCTGACTGATTTCCTGTTCAATCAGGCCCATGGGGAACAATGCAGCCAGAAAATCCGGCGTAACTGGCTGCTTCGTCATCGGGTTGAGCACCGGCGACGGGGCAACCGGGCTATCGGCAAGGATGTTGTACCACGCGCGCGGCAGGTCGCTTTCGTTCAGTAAGAAACGGATTTGCTCAGACATGTGATTCTCCTTTTTGGGTTTGTGGCTAACAATAAATTTTTCGAACTACGTTCTCAGGCTGGTCTTCGAACAGCTCTGAGACATGCAGATTCCGTCCCATGCTCAAGCCCATGCGCTCCATGGTTTCCGCCAACGTTTCGCGCGCCAGAGTGGCCGCGCTGCGCGTGCCGTCCATCAGAACCGCCTCCAGGTGGCCGGGATGCCGGATGAGATCGGCGCGCCGTTCGCGCAGCGGAGCCAGCAACCGGTTCAATACCTCGGCAAGGCGCACCTTGATTTCCACGTCGCCCACTTTTCCGGCATGGTAGCGTTGTTTGAACGCCGCGGTTTCATCGCGATCGGGGTTGAACGTGTCTAGGTAAACGAACAGCGGATTGCCTTCCACGCGACCGGGATCGCTGGCGTGGATGCGGGTTGGATCGGTGTACATGGACATGACCTTCCTCGTGGTTTCGTCGGGCGTATCGCGCAGGTAGATCGCGTTACCGTATGAGGTGTGCATGGCGCGATTGTCGATGCCCGGCAGGCGCGGGGTGGAGGATAAGATCGCCTGCGGTTCCGGGAATAGCGGCCCGTAGAGCTGGTTGAAGCGCCGCGCAATTTCACGGGCCAGTTCGATGTGCGGCAATTGATCCTCACCGACGGGCACTGCGCCGGCCTGGTAAAGCAAGATGTCCGCGGCCTGAAGAACGGGGTAGCTGAGCAGCCCCAGCGAGGGTTGCAGGTGAAGTTGCTGAACCTGTTCCTTGTAGGTTGGCACGCGCCGGAGGCGCGACTCGCTGACCAGCATGCCCAGCAGCAAGTTCAACTGCGCATGCTCGGGGACCGCCGATTGCAGCACAATGCGCGACCGTTGCGGATCGATCCCGGCGGCCAGCCAGTCGGCCAACACCTCAAAAATATTGGCGCGAATTTGGCCGGGGTGCATAAAATCGGTAGTCAGAACGTGCAGGTCGGCGATGAGGAAGTAACATTCGTGGCTGTCCTGCAGGTTGGCCCAGTTGAGCAATGTTCCGGCCAGGTGGCCGATGTGGCGCGGACCGGTCGGTCGGTGCCCGGTGAGAATGCGTTGTGCGGCTTTTTTCATAATTCACCTCCAGGTAAACAAAAACCAGCGTTCATCCCTATGGGGACGAACGCTGGTCCGTGGTGCCACCCCGCTTAGGCTGACCTGCTTTGTTTAAAAAAATCCCCCGGTGAAGGCACCGGGGGATGAAAAGCCAGCCTCACTTATTCGGGTACGGCGATCCGGTCGCGATACCCTTTGCCTTGATAACGGTGGCAGCTCCGGCGCGGGTTACTGGGCGGTTGGGCCGTTCTCCCTGCAACTCCAAGGTCCATTCTGCATCGCTGTCCGGGCAGGTTTTCACCAACTCCTGCTCTCTGTGCCGTCCGGGCGATGCATACTCGTCCTCTTCAACGTTTTTGTTGCTCGATTGAACAGAATTATAAGTACAAAAAACAGCTTGTCAAGAGGGTAATTTAAACTTTGATGTCAAGCCTATGCGGAAAGCGATGCCCGCCATACTTTCAATCCCTCAAGATGCTCCTGCTCATGATCCACAGCGATGTCCTTTACCAGATCGATCAGGGCGTGTTTCATCCATGGGTAATTTCCGGGCGTAATGAGCGCTTTTTCAGGGAAATCCTTCAACCGGCGTACAAGCTGCGTGTGCACGCTGGAAAAATCCTCCAACACGCGCTCCAGCGGGCGGTCTTTGGCTTCCTGGTGCCACAGGTCGTTCACCTTAAGATACTCCGGGTTAAATATTTCGCTCTGCGGTTTGCCGCCCTGCTGCGCCTGGAATAACACCTTGATGATTTCCGCTTCCCAGCGGCTGATGTGAACCAACACGTCCTTGACTGACCAGTTGCCGTACGCGCCGGGTCGGATTAAGGCATCCGCCGGAACGCCTTCCAGCAGTGCGTTTAGCTCATTCCGGGTATGCTCCAATTGTTGTAACAACTCGTCTCTGGTCATGTTCCCTCCCTGAATTGCCGGTTTACTCCACCGGTTGTGCTGTTTCCTCCGGTCGGGGCACTTCCGCGGCCACGACCGGCGCTGTCAGGCGCTCATAAACCGCAAGATCCGTCTTCAACGCGGTCCCGCCGCGTGTTGTTCTGACCCACAAGCCGATCAACAGGCTGCCCAACAGCAGGGCTGCCAGGCCGAGCGCGCCGGCTTCGGGGCCAAAGGCGCCGCCGGTGGCCCAGTCGGACCCTTGTTGGGTGATGCCAATCAGGCTGGCTGCCGACGCGCCGCCGCTGACTGGAAAACCGAAAACGGTCCCCTGGAAAAAGTTCCAGGTAATGTGCAGGCCGATGGAGATGGCCAGTTCGCCGGTGAGCACATAGCCTAACCCGAGGAATACGCCCGCCGCGATCAGGTTGAGCGTGCTGATCAGGCTGGCGTTGTTATTGGCCAGGTGCAGCAGCCCAAAGATGGACGAGGAGATCAGGTAGGCCAGCAGCAACGCAGTTTTTGGCTGGATTCTGCGAGTGCAAAAAGCCTCGGCCAGGTTGCGCAGCAGGTAGCCGCGCGTGAAGAATTCCTCGTAGATGCCGACACATAGGAACAAGACCACATCGCTGAGAATCCAGGCACCCCACGGCCAGGCTGGTACGCGGTTGACCAGCATGCCCTCAATCTGGATCCAGCCAAAAGCCCATTCGACCAGGAAGATCAGGCCCATCAAGATTGCGCCCAATCCCAGGCCAAAGGCGAGGTCAAACCACCACCGCCGGCTGAAATGGAACCCGTAATCGGAAAACTTGCGCCGGTCCAACCACCTGGCTGCCAGCACGGCGGCGCCCAGCATGGCGACCGCGGTGATCAGGCCGTTCACGATCTGCAGCAGCGGGCCGTTGGGCAGGCCGCTGGCGGTCTGCCGCACCGCCCATTCCACAACCGCGGACAGGAGGAACATGGCTCCGACGATCAGGAGCGCATAGATGGCAAAACGCCAGACGAAGCGCAGCCGGTTTTCTTCGGTTTTCCAAAATAACTTTTTCATGCAGACCTCAATGAAGCTTCAGCGCAGCGTGGTTCCAGCCACGCGATAATTATGCCACCCCGGTAAAGTAATCCTGTTCCAGGTCCTGCCAGGTCTCGTCGGGGTTGGGGCGCAGGTAGCTGCCCAGCAGAGGCGTGGCGGCGCGAACCTCGGCGGCCATGCGCTGCGCCACCCGCCGCAGGGCAAAGTGCGCATTGGGTGCCGAGCGCAGCGCGATGAAATGATCCAGGCTGCGCCAGTTGCACCCCAGCAGCACACGCCGGTTGAAGGCGTTGGGTACCACGTAGGAAGCGGCATGCGGATTGAACGCCGCGATTTCTTCGTAGCACTCCCTCGCGGCCCGCATGGCCTGGCGGAATGACTCCTCCAGGCCGGCCGCAACCATCTGCCGCGGCAGTGCGTACCCCAGATGGGCGGTGAGGGGCTGCGGGGTTTGGGTCATCATGCGGTGGCGCTTGAGCTCAAAGTACGCACCCTGATCGAGTACCAAATCGAAGGTGTAGGCGGCGTACTCGAGTTCGCGCAGCGGGATATCGTATTTATCGCGTTTGGCCAGCGCTAGCGCGGCGAGTTCCTCGCGCTCAGAGCGCGTGGCGGACTGGAGGCGAGATAGTAAATGCGCATAGCTATGCGTGCTGAAGCGATACAGGGCGGCCGCCAGGGCGCGGTTTTCCGCGTCGGGCGCGCAGGAAATCAACTGGCACCAGTCGCCCGTTCCGCTCTCCAGTGCCAAATTCTCCGCCTCGGCGGTCAATTCGGCTTCGGCGTTCTGCCAGTAGGGCACCTGGTTGGCGTATTTGATTAATGTGGGCACGCTTTCCAGCGCGGCTTGTTTAATTTCCAGGCCGGTTTCCCGCACTTCGGCCAGCGGATGAGATAGCATTTTGCGGATGGCGTGTTCCAGCGCGCGGGCGTTAATGGTCATGCCCACGTTGGCCAACGAGGCAGCCGGGAGCAGGTAGCGGCACACGTCCACGTATTTCGAGCGCAGCCGGCGTTCCCATGCGGCGTCGTTTTCGTCGGACTTTCGCGGGTTTGCCTCGGCCACCACCGATTGAACGGCGGGCAGCGACTGCCGGTAGGTTTCAAACAGCATCCGGCAGGTTTGAATGAATTTTTCCCGCAGCGGGCTGCCGTCCAGCTCAACCGGGATGTGGAAGGCATCCGCATCCCATTTCTGGTAGCGTGTCGATTTTTCCGTGTAGGAGGCCAGCCGGTTGGATTCGAGCACTTCCACCGCCAGCCGCGAAATGTTCTCCACGGCCACGTGCAGCACGGCATGTTCAGCCACCGATGCGTGGCCGTACCCTACCACCCATTTCTCGTGAAACTCGGCGGATTTTTCATCCGTCAGTCCGGCGGCGATTTCGCGAAAGGACTGCGGCGAGCGGGATGTTTTGGCAAAGGTGACGGCAATAGTTTCGGGTGGGATCTGTTGCGGATCGAGCAGATAGACCTGGCGTTTAGCGGTCACGGCTGAATACCTCGCGGGAATGCTGGATATCCTGGTGGATTTGATCGATCAAGTCCTGGATGCTCGAAAAGCGCATTTCAGGACGCAGGTATTCGACAAATTCAAGGCGCACCGGCTGATCGTACAGATCCGGGTCGCCGGGGAGATCGAGGATGTGCGCTTCGATGCGGGGTTCGGCGTATGCCTGTTCGAAGGTTGGGCGCACGCCGATGCTGGTGACGGCCTGAAGGCGTTGGCCGCGCAGGGTGATCCAGGTGGCGTAAATGCCGAAACCGGGCGATAGCCGCTGCTTGGGAATGGCGATGTTTGCCGTGGGGAACCCCAGACCGTGGCCGCGGCCGTCGCCGTGCACGATCACGCCGTTGACAGCGTAGCGCCGGCCCAGCAGACCGGCGGCGGTGTGGATATCTCCATTGGCGACCAGGTCACGAATGCGGCTGGAGGAGATGGCACCATTCTGCGGGTCGGCGACCGGGTCCACCACGGCAACCGAATAGCCCAATTGATCGCCGATCTGCTTCAGCATCGGCAGGGTGCCTTCACGGCCGCGACCGAGTGCAAAATCAAACCCGGCGCACAGGTGAACGACGCCCAGCCGCGCCTTCATCCAGGCCATAAAATCGGCCGCCGAGAGCGAGGCAAGCTGCCGGGTAAACTCGAGCGTCACCACCTCGTCCACGCCCAGGGCCGCCAACAAATCGGCGCGTTCATCGGGCATGCTCAGGTAAACCGGATCGCGCAGGTCGCGCAGCACGACCGCCGGGCTTGGAAAGAAAGTGACCACAACGGCGGGCAGCGCCTGGGCATGCGCCCCGGCGACCAGCCGGCGAAGGATGACCTGATGGCCGCGATGCACGCCGTCGAAAACGCCAATGGTCAGCCAGGAGCGGTCCAGTTGCAGGTCGTCAAGGGATCGATGATGCGCCATGAGGCCTTCCTGCGGGATGGATCAGGTAAAAAATACTTTTTTGGGCTGCCACTCGCCCGTTTCTGGGACGTATTCCAGCAGGGCGACCAGTTCGCCCTGTTCGTTGATGCCGCGCGCCATGACGGCTTCGGAGGGTTCGGCTGAGATGCGGTGCCCGTG
>JAPKMQ010000178.1 GCA_026645875.1 Longilinea sp. | reverse complement strand
AACATGATATGGAGCAACTGGAAGAGGCATTCGCCGCGCTTATGAGTGCCGGCGTTCCTTACGTTGAAGATGATGCCAACCTGGAAGAACCTAGCGAAGATGAATTAATCACCAGCGACGGCGAAGAGACTGAACGCCAGAATCAGGTCGATGACCTTGAAAACATCGACACGGATGATACGATTGGCCTCTACCTGAAAGAGGTCAGCCGCGTTCCCCTGCTCACCGCAGAAGAAGAGGTGGAACTGGCGCAACGCATCGAACGCGGCCGCATGGCGCGTGAAGAATTGGCGCGTGCTAACGTGAGCATGCGCCGCCGGACCGAACTCCGCCGTCTGATTGAGGACGGTTGGATGGCGCGCGAACATCTGATCACCGCCAACTCCCGTCTGGTGATCAGCGTTGCCAAAAAATACATGGGCCGCGGCGTTCCATTCCTTGACTTGATTCAGGAAGGCAATATCGGCCTGATTCGCGCGACGAAGAAATTCGATTACCGCCGTGGGCACAAATTCAGCACCTATGCCACCTGGTGGATTCGTCAGGCCGTTACCCGCGCAATTGCCGATCAGGGGCGCACCATCCGCGTGCCAGTTCACATGGGCGACCAGATCAACAAGCTGCTGCGCGTGCAACACCAACTGACCCAACGATTGGGACGCGAGCCCTCGGTGGATGAACTCGCGCTCGCGCTCGAAGTTCCGCCCAAAAAAGTCGAGAACATGATCCAGGTCGCCCGCCGGCCGCTTTCCCTTGAAACCCCAACGGACGATGAAGAGGATTCCGTGCTAGGCGATTTCATTGAAGACGTTGAAACAGCGCCGCCGGACGATTCAGCCACCTACAATCTGCTCCGCGAACATCTTGAAGAGGTTCTAAACAGCCTCCCGCCCCGCGAGGTGCGCATTCTGCAATTGCGCTATGGGCTGCTCGACGGCCAGGCTTACACACTGGAGGAAGTCGGACGAAAAATGGGCGTCACTCGCGAACGGGTCCGCCAGATCGAAGCTCAAGCGCTCAGCCGGCTGCGACATCCCTCCATCCGGAGAAAATTGCGCGATTATTTAGGCGATTAGCAAAACACAAGGCCACTCAAACGCTGCAAGCATGCATCTTGCAGCGTTTTTCTTTGAAGTTTCGGGCGAACGTAACTGTTGCATCAGGCTTGCTTAATCAAAAAACTTGATGCATACTAAAGGAGGGAGGGCTGGCCATGGCGAAAATACCACTACGCGTGTATAACCGGGAAATTGAAACTCTGATCAACCGCGGTCAAATTGACGAGGCAGTTGGTCATTGCAGGCATATTCTCAGGTTTTACCCTAAACACATTGATACTTACCGCTTGTTAGGCAAAGCGTACCTCGAGGCACAGCACTATGCCGAAGCATCAGACGTGCTCCAGCGCGTGCTTTCAGCCGTTCCCGATGATTTTGTCTGCCAGATCGGCATGAGCATCATCCGCGAAGACGAAGGCAACCTCGATGCGGCCATCTGGCATATGGAGCGCGCTTTCGAAGTCCAACCTGCCAATGCTGCCGTGCAGAGTGAATTGCGCCGGTTGTACGGCCGCCGGGACGGAATTGAGCCGCCTAAAATCCGCCTGACCCGCGGAGCCTTGGTGCGAATGTACGCACGGGGCGAGCTTTATCAGCAAGCCATTGGAGAAATTCGCGCAGCCTTGGCTGAGGATCCGAAAAGGATCGATATCGAGATCATCCTGGCACGCATGTACTATTTATCCGGTTCCAAGGTTGAAGCAACCGAAGTATGCAGCCGTTTGATCACCAAATTGCCATTTTGCTTCGAAGCCAACCGAATTCTCGCCGAAATCCTACCCGAAACCTCCCGCGCGGATGACGCCAAGGTCTATCAGCAGCGTGTTGATTCCATGGATCCGTATGCTGCCTACATCTCGCCGAACACGCCCACCCTGGCGGATGTCCCGGACAATATCGTGATGCTTGAACGGCTTGAATGGAATGCCGGAGAAGCCGTATCGCAGAAACCGGAATGGGCCAGAACGGTCGGCATAGAATGGGAAGAACAGCAGGACACTTTACCAGAATGGTTGGACACCTCTGCCGAACCTCTTGCCGTGGATGAAACGCCGATCGCGGACGATGTGCTGCTCCCGCAACTCCCCGAAATGAGCGCTGCCACCCCTTCTGTGGAAGCGCCGCTGGAAACGGCAGCTGATGATGCTGAAGAAAAAATCCCGGACTGGATGCAGGCTGCCGGATGGGGCCAATCGACCAGCCCAGAAACGCCACCCGCCGAAAACGCATTGCTTGATGACGAAACCGGAGAAAGCTCCATCGCCAGCGGAGACATCCCTGATTGGTTGCAATCGATGGCACCCCAAGCTGCTACCGAGGCAGCCGAAACAGATGATTCAGAGCGCATAAACCTACTAGATTCCATTCTCCCTGCAACAGGCCTGGCCTCTGAAGGTGCGGAAGAATTATCAGGAATCGGCGAGGGCTTACCTGGCCAGAGTGAAGGTATCCCGGATTGGCTTGGCGAACTCACTGAAGACGCCGGGACCCTCGCCGGAGATACCTCTTCACAGCAGCCCTCCCCCTGGATGGCTGATCTGGAAACCGCGCCTTCATCACCGGGTGAAAGCCTGCCACAGGAAGCCCTCCCTGATTGGATGAAAGCCGAGACTCTCGATCTCCCAACCAACATCGAAGCACTCGAAACACAGCCAGCCGACGCCGTGATTGAGGATGCAACGTCGATTATTCAGCCCGTTGAAGAAGCAACTGCCACTGCAGAACCCCAGGCAGAAACGCTTGCAGACAACCCGGAGGATGCTTTTGCCTGGTTGGAAGCACTGGCCACTAAGCAAGGCGCTGCCGAAGAAACCCTACTGACCCGACCTGAAGATCGGACGGAAACGCCGCCAGATTGGCTGCAACAATTGGAAAGGGCCGAGGCCATTGCGGAACCCGGTGTGGAAGCCCTTGATGAAGTCGCCAGTCCTCAGGAAACCATCGCCGAACTTGCTCCTGAAGCGGATTCGATTGCACCCGGCGATGATATCCCGGATTGGCTGAAAGATCTCCAGAAAGATGACGGCGAGGCAGCCCCTGGCCTCGATGTAAGCTCCGAACAAGCTATCAACGAACTCGCGGCCACATCTACGACAGATCTAAAAAAGCAGGAAAGCGAGTTGCCCGACTTCCTTCAGGATATCTCCGCTGAGACGCTGGAAAACGGCTCCATCACCATCGAAGAGATCGAGACGATTGATCAAGGCGGCGCGCCTGTTGCGCAAATCGAGGAAGCCACCCTGGAAAATGACGTGCCCGATTGGTTGAAAGAGCTTGAAAACGAACCAACCGAAACTCTTTCCGAGGCAGTCGAGGAAATTGAAGCCATCGAGCAGGTTTCTGACCAGCCGTCCGCACCCGCGGTGGTTGGGTTGGATGAAACACCCGATTGGCTAAAGGAACTGGCAATCGAAAAGACAACTGCATCTGATGAGACCCCTGCCATGGCAGAGGATCAGGAAGCTGGTCAAATCGATGCAGCTGCGCCGTGGATAGCAGAAGCGATAGTACCCGTCAGCGCTCAGGAAGCTGTTGAAATCGCTGAAATCCCCACGGACGCAGTATCCTCAGAGCCGCCCATTGCGCCAACACCGCCGACCAATTTGAGTGAAATGGATTCAGACTCGGCTTTTGCCTGGCTGGAAGCACTGGCTGCCAAGCAAGGCGCTGAAGAAGAAACATTGCTTGTCAAACCGGAAGACCGGTTGGAAACGCCCCCGGAATGGGTCAAAAACGAAATCGAAACCGCGCCGGTTGACCTCGAAGCGGCGTCAGTCATTGAAGTCCCCACGGAAGCCACACCGGTCAGCGCAACAGAAGCGGAAGATAAGCCGGTTGCAGACATCCCAGATTGGCTGAACTCCACCGAAATTGAAACCGAAGGTGTCAAAACTGAAGAGATCATCCCTGATTGGTTGAAGGAAGCTGTGCCTGAATCTCAGGCACAGGCGGATGCCAGCAGCCAACTGCCTGAATGGTTGCAGCAGGATGAACAGGAAGTCGAACTGCCTGCGGAAGGCCTAGTCGCAGTCGTGGCCGAGCTGGCAGCGGGCGACGATGCGTTTGCATGGCTGGAATCCCTGGCCGCGAAGCAAGGCGCGGACGAAGAGACGCTTCTGCTCAAACCGGAAGATCGGGTCGAGCAGCCGCCCGAATGGGTTGCTGAACAAATCGAGCCGTCAACCCCGACGGAAGCGGTCGAAGCCGAACTGGCAGAAGCCGCCGCCGAACCAATTGAGTCTGTCATGCAGGCTGCCGGGGCAGACGTTCCCGAATGGCTCAAAGAATTGGAGAACGAGGTCGAGTTGCCTGAAAGTCTCATCGCTCCCATGGATGAGCAGGCGTTGGAACCTGTGGAGACAGTTGAATCGCAAGCTGAAGCCATCGAAACTGGTTCGGCGGATGTGCCGGACTGGCTGAAGGGTCTGGAGAGCGGTACCGAGGAAATTTCGCCCGAAGCTCAAGAAACCAAAGTCGCGGCCCCTGTGGGTGAATGGCTGCAGGAATTGGCTGAACCGCCCGTTGAGCAACCGCTGGGTGAAGCTCCCTTGTCTGGCACTATCGAAGACACGCACCCCGTGCAGATAGTTCCGTCCCAACCCGTGGAGACTGAAGGACTTCCTCAAGTTGAAGCTGGTGAAGTCGATGCTGAACAGCTGCTTAACCACGCCCGGGCAGCTCTGAATCGCGGCAAGCTGCAGGAGTCGTTGCCTGACTACCAAGAGCTCATTCGCAACGAACGCGCCTTGGACGAGACCATCGAGGACTTGCAAAATGCGCTCTACCAGCACCCCGTAGATATTGATCTGTGGCAGACGCTTGGGGATGCCTTCGTGCGGTCCAGGAAGCTCCAGGATGCCTTGAATTCATATACCAAAGCGGAAGAACTGCTTCGCTAACCCATATTGGAGGATACATTGGAACGAACGTTTGTAATGGTAAAACCAGATGGCGTGCAAAGAGGTTTGGTGGGCGAGATCATCATGCGGTTGGAACGCCGCGGCTTAAAGTTGGTAGCAGGAAAATTCATGCAGGTCAGCCGGGAATTAGCCGAAACTCATTATGCGGTGCATCAAGGCAAACCCTTCTATGAAGGGCTGGTTCAATACATCACATCCGCGCCAGTCATGGCGATGGTGTGGGAAGGCCCCAACGCCATCCAGGCGGTGAGGCAGACTATGGGCGCGACGCGGCCAACTGAAGCTGCTCCTGGCACCGTGCGCCATGATTTTGCTCTGGAGGTCGGGCGCAACCTGACTCACGCATCCGACGGCCCTGAAACCGCCATTGCCGAAATCGCCCTCTGGTTTGATCCCGGAGAACTGGTTTCCTGGGACCGAACCAACGATCCCTGGATCATGGGCTCGAATTAGGGCAATCAAGATGGTTCTGGCGAAGTGCGCCAGAACCATCTTGATTTTTGGACAAAATGCATCACGGCACATCCATGATTTTTGTAACTTGACTGGGCATGGCGTTTTCTTAGAATGAAAACGTAGCCTTTCATCTCATTCGAAATTCATCACTACATCCCCTCCAAAAAAACAACTGAATTTCCCATCGCAGTCAACGCGAGGTTATTCCAGCCTAAGGTGCAATCAAACAGGATTTGAGTTTTTCCTGCGTTGTTCCTTTATTGAAAAGGAGGTGCCACACCAAATTACTCGATTGAACGTTCAAAACGCCAACCCATTTTTCAAATTTCACGGAGGATCCCCAAATGCAGAAGAGATATCTATTCCGGCTCATGATGATGTTTGTTGTCATCGCCATGCTGGCATCCGCCTGCCAGAGCACCGCTGGAACCAATGATAAACCCACCGAGATTGTCATCGGCGTCTACGAACCCATGACCGGCCAGCAAGCCGCCGGGGGCCAATTGACCATGCAGGGCGTCAACTTGGCCTATGAACAACACAAGGAAGTTCT
>JAPKMQ010000177.1 GCA_026645875.1 Longilinea sp. | reverse complement strand
TGGTCGTTTCACCTGCAGGTCTACTTTCTTTACAAGCGCGCCGAGCAACACGTGGATCTGTGGAACGATCCGCGTTCGGCGATCATTGACCGCTCGATTTACGAGGATGCCTACATCTTTGCTCGCGCGTTGCACAGCATGGGCAACATCAACGAACGTGACTACGTCACCTATCGCGGCCTGTTTGATCTGGTCGTCAAGAATCTGCCCGCCCCTGCCTTGCTGGTGTACCTGAAGGCCCCCGTGCCGGTGCTGATGGAACGCATTCACCGGCGCGGCCGGTCGATGGAAAGCACGATCAGCGAAGATTACCTGAACCTGCTGGATTCCTTCTACGAAGATTGGATCCGCGCCTTCGACCTGTGCCCGGTGTTGACCCTGCGCTCGGACGACCTCGATTTCGTCCACCAGCCCAGGCATCTTGATACGGTTGTGGAGCGCATCAACGAAAAACTGACCGGCAAGGAAGAAATTGTCTTCTAAATGGAAAACATCCTGAGAAGCCCCGAATTCGTGCAATTCTTACTTCGTGCCAAGCGCGCCACGTATGCTGCTGGCGCTGTGCCAGGCGCATCCAGCCGGCCAGCATCATCGGATCTGCAGTACCAGGAGGAGTCATTCCTCTACATCGATACTTACCTGGGTAGCCAGGATTTTCTCGGCGAGGAAGCGGTCTGGCATCAAAACACGCCCATCTGGGGCATGAATTACCACGGCTTGATGCTGGTGGATGAAATCCCGGCAGATTTCGGCAAGATCCTGCATGCCGCTTTATCAGACATACCCGCCGACGCACCCTACCGCGGCCCTGCGGAACTGCGCATGGGGCGCTTTCGCTATCTATGCGCCTGGCAGGGCAGCATTGAGCGGTTCAGCGGCAGCGAGCGCATCGAGCAGGACGGTCGTGCCATCTACGAACTGGCGTTTCACGGGGGCCAGATCAATTCTTAACCCGCTGATTTCATACCAGTCTTCGTCATCCAACCAGCCCAGTCATCCCGCCCACCTGACCGTTTTCATGGCATACGAAACCTTTTTGATCCCCTTGCGTATATTAGGGTAGATCAACCTGAATACAGGAGCAATGGTGAGCAATCCAGAAACGGAGTGGCTGCAGCGGTCCCTGCAGGGCGACGAAGAAGCCTTCGCCAGCCTGGTGGAACGCTACCAGAATCCGGTGTTCAACCTGTGCTACCGCATGCTTGGCGACGAATTCGAAGCCGAAGATGCCGCACAGGAGACCTTCTGGCGTGCCTACCAGCACATCCAGCGCTACGATCCGCAGCGCTCTTTTGCCACCTGGCTGCTCTCGATTGCGGCGCACTACTGCATTGACCAGCAGCGCAAAAGGCGCGCGCCGATCCTTGCGATCGACGATCTGCTCGAAGAAACGCTCCCCGACCAGGCCCCTGATCCCGAAAGATCGGCCAGCCAGACTGAAGAACAAATGGCCATGCGGAAACTATTGCAAACCTTGAATGCCCAGGATCGGTCGGCGATCATTCTGCGCTACTGGTACGACTTCTCCGAGGATGAGATCGCCCGCGCGCTCAACCTCTCGGCCAGCGCAGTGAAGAGCCGCCTGTTCCGCAGCCGCCAGGCGCTTGCCCGGCAATATATGGCAGACGCCGCCCGCGCGGCTGGCAAAGAAAGGAAACAGGATGAATCACCAGCCTTTTAACTCCTGGCTTTACGAAGACACCCCCCTCCCCGCGGCCCAGGCCGAGGAACTCAAGCAGCACCTGCAAATCTGTCCGGATTGCAGGCAGCAGCAGGAGGCCTGGTTGAACGTGCGGCACATGCTGCGCATCGCCGAAGCCGCCCGCCCGCAGCCGGGTTTTTCCAGCCGCTGGCAGGCCGGCCTGGAAGCGCGCCGCCTGCGCCAGCAGCGCCGCCAGGTGCGTATCACCATCCTCGCGCTGGCCGGAGCAGTCCTGCTGGTCTTGTTGGGCCTGTTGATCTATTTCGCGCTCACTTCATCTTTTGCCGATCTATTTGCCAGCATGATCGGAACTTCCACGCAAGTTGCAGTCGGCCTGGTTCAAATTGGCGAATTTTTCCAGTCGTTGCTGCGTTTTCTCCCGCCCGGGGTGATGACGGCCGTCTGGTTCATCTTTGCCAGTTGGATCTGCATCCTGTGCCTTGCGTGGGTGTTGTCAGTCTGGCGGATTTCACGAAAAGGAGTACCCTCCCATGAAGAACTTCATTAAGTTTCTCATCCTTGCCAGCCTGGTGGCCGTTCTGTTTGCGCTGCCAACCGGGGTGAAGGCACAGGACCCGACCAACCAGCTGACCACCGAGGACGGCGGAAAAGTCATATTTGGCAGCGCCTACACCCTGGACAGCGGAGAAACGCTGACCGGCGACCTGGTCGTATTTGGCGGTTCTGCCGCCATCGAGGAAGGCGCCGTGGTTGAAGGCGACGTGGCCATCTTCGGCGGATCGCTGTCCGTTTCCGGTCACGTCACCGGCAGCATCAGCGCCATGGGCGGATCGGTGAACCTGAACGAAACGGCTGTAATTGACGGCAACGTCCAGTCGATGGGCGTTGTGATCAACCAGGCCGAAGGCGCTATGGTAAGTGGGGATATCATTGCCGAAGATCCCGACGGGTTCAACCTGCCCCGGGTCAATCCAGGCGATTGGTTTCCCGACGCGGTTACGCCAGCGTTCGGCGGACCTTTCCGCTCCTTCGGCTCGGCCCTGTGGGCGCTGCTGCGCGCCCTGGCGCTGGGGTTGATGTCACTGCTCATCGCCATGCTGGCGCCGCGCCCCACAAAGCGCGTCACGCAAACCATCACTTCCGCACCGGCTGTTTCCGCCGGCATCGGCCTGCTGACCTTCATCGTCGCGCCAGCTCTGGTGCTTGTCCTGGCCATCACCATCATCCTGATTCCCTTCAGCTTGCTGGGCATCGTGGTCATCCTGGCCGCCGCCATCTTCGCCTGGACGGCCGTAGGCCTGGAACTCGGCAACCGCCTGGCAGTGCTGTTCAAGGCACAATGGGCCGAACCCGTCGCGGCAGGCATCGGCGCGGCATTCTTGAGCCTGGTGGCCAGCCTGATCTCCATCCTTCCGTGCGTCGATTGGATTGTGACGACGCTTGCGTTGGCCTTCGGGCTGGGCGCCATTGTCCTTTCGCGGTTTGGCACACAGGATTACCCCACACCTTCCCATCCCCTACCACCCACGTCCGTGACTCGGGAACCTTCTCCAGCCCCGGCGGTCATGCCGGTCATCCCCGAACCTGAGCCGGACGAGCCGCCTGCCGGGAACAACAATCTACCAAATGCCAGCTGAACTAATTTTCCCGTGGAGGAAAATAAGATGAAATCCCGCTTTTTCCTGACCATTCTGCTGGCAATTGCCTTGCTGGCGCTGCCCTCGCTGGCCTGTTCCATCACGTTCAACTTGCCCGATACCGTGGATACCACCACGACGCGCACGATGGATATTGCCGCGGACGTTCCCGTCAGCGGAACGACCACTGAACTGAGTATCGAGATGGGTTCAGGTGAGCTTGAAATCAGCGGCGGCGGAGCCGGGCTTGTGGATGGAAGCGTGCGCTACAATGTGGAAAAGTGGCAGCCGGCCGTAACAACCGACGGCAGCCGCGTTGAAATCATCCAGGGCAGCGAAGGCAACATCGATATTCCCGACCGCAACGTGATCAACGAGTGGAACCTGCGTCTGGGCAACACGCCCATTGACCTGCAAATCAAGGCCGGCGCGTACCAGGGTACGCTCGATTTATCCGGCGTTCCCATCACCAACCTGCGCGTCTCCGACGGCGCCAGCCGGGCCACCGTGAAGTTCGATTCGCTCAATCCGGCGCGCATGGAGCAGTTGACCTACAAAACCGGTGCTTCTCAGGTGGATCTGGAAGGGCTGGGAAACGCCAATGCAACCAAAATCCTGTTTGAGGGCGGCGCTGGCTCCTACACGCTCGACTTTTCCGGCGACCTGCAACAGGACCTTTCCGTGCGCCTTTCGGCCGGCATCAGCAATGTGCGCATCAACGTGCCCGAGAACGCGCGCGTGCGCGTTGAGATCGGCGGCGGGCTGAGCAACGTATCGGTCGGCGGCACCTGGACAACCAATGGCGACGTTTATGAGCGTAACGGCAGCGGCCCGCTGATTGACATCAAGATTGACATGGGCCTGGGCAATTTGGAGCTGCGCGTCCGGTAAACCCGGCCGGGTGGACATGGTACAATCAAACCTGAAGGGAGCATCCCTTCAGGTTTGTTGTATTTCAGGACCGGCACAATGGAATCAACCTACGAAACCATAAAGCATTCTGAACCTGCGCCTTTAATCTCGGTTCGCGGCAGCCACCTTGAAATCGGGCGGCAGATTGGCGAGGCGGTTCGGCCGGCCATTCGCCACAGCATCGAGTCCGCCAAAATGCTGGTTCAATCGGCAGAGCAAAAATTGCACCTCACGCTGAGTGGCGCGCGAATCCAGGCCCTCAAGTATTCACCGTTCATCCAGGAACGCTATCCACAATATTACGATGAAATCCTGGGCATCGCCCAGGGGGCGGATGTCCACCTGGAGGACCTGCTGGTGCTGAACGCGATGGAAGGCGTCACCATGGATGCACTGCACCTGACCAAGTGCACAAGCCTGGCGATCAATGAAGAATGCACCGCCAACCAGCACATCCTGATCGGGCACAATGAGGATTGGCTGCCCGACGATGAAGCCGATGTATACGTTTTGCACGTCACCGCGGACGATGAACCGCCAATCCTGGCGATGACCTACGGCGGTTTGCTGCCCAATATTGGCTTCAACGCGCATGGACTGGCCCAATGCTGCGATTCGGTGTATGCCAAGGATTCACGCCTGGGCATTCCGCGCATCATTGTCTCCAGGGCAGTGCTGGCGGCGCAGACGCCGGGGCAGGCTATCCGTCACATGCTGGCGCCGCAGCGCGCCGCCGGCTACAACCACCTGCTGGCTCACGAGGCCGGCGAGCTTTACAATGTAGAGGTCTCCGCGCACCGGTTTGCCGTCCTCAATTCAAGCGAAGGCCGCGTGGTGCACACCAACCATTACCTGGATGACCAGATGCGCGCCATTGAAGATGAGCCGGATGAATTGATCGAAACCCGCGTCCGGTATGCGCGCGTCGAGCGGCTGCTGCGCAAGAGTTGCGGACATACCGTCGAGAGCATACAGTTACTGCTGCAGGATCATGTCAATTATCCCGAATCGATTTGCAATCACGCCGTCCACTATGACCGCCCGATGGACCGCAAGAAGACCATTTGCAGCCTGATCATGGACCTGACCGCCCGTGAAATGCACATGGCCTGGGGCACGCCTTGTATCAACCAGTATCACACCTATTCATTGAACGGGTGATCCTGCAAACAAATCCTAAGGGGCGCAGGGGTGGAATGGTGGTAAAATTCCGCCCGCTATGAATTTTTGGCTCACATTAGGTATTGTTTTAGCTACCTACATCGGCATTGCGTTGGGTTTCTGGCCGCGCTTGCGCGCCAATCGCACCACCATCACGTTGATGGGCGCCGGGTTGCTAATCGCCACCGGTCAAATTGCTTTTGCTGACATCGGTAAATTCCTGGATCTGGATACGCTCATCCTGCTCTTCAGCATGATGATCATCAACGCCAACCTGCGCATTGCCGGCTTCTTCAAACTGGCCGGCCATGCGCTGCTGCGATTCGCCAGAACGCCGCGCGCTTTGCTGGCGGTTCTGATCGTTGTCACCGGCATCCTGAGCGCCTTCTTCCTGAACGATACCATCTGCCTGATGCTGACCCCGCTGGTGCTGGACCTGGTGCTGGCCATGGACCGCGACCCCATTCCTTACCTGATCGGCCTGGCCACGGCGGCCAACATCGGCTCTACTGCCACTCTCACCGGCAATCCGCAGAATATGATCATTGGCGTCGCGTCCGGTATCACCTACATCGATTTTGCCGCCAATCTTACGCCGATTGCGCTGTTCGGACTGGCGGGCATTTGGGTCGTAGTGGTACTGGCCTACCCGGGTG
>JAPKMQ010000176.1 GCA_026645875.1 Longilinea sp. | reverse complement strand
GTAAGCCACCAGCCCGTAGCGCGAAACGCGTCCGTAGGTGGGCTTGATTCCGGTGATGCCGCAGTAGGAGGCCGGCTGGCGCACCGAGCCGCCGGTGTCGGTGCCGAAGGCGGCTGGCAGCATACGCGCGGCCACCGCGGCGGCGCTGCCGCCGCTCGAGCCGCCCGGCACGCGCGCCAGGTCCCAGGGGTTGCGGGTGGCGCCGTAGGCCGAGTTCTCGGTGGACGAGCCCATGGCGTATTCGTCGGTATTGGTCTTGCCCAGCACCACCACGCCAGCGTCCAGCAGGCGCTGCACGGCGGTGGCGGTGTAGGGCGGCACGAAGTTTTCCAGTATCTTCGAGCCGCAGGTGCAGCGGATGCCCTCCAGCGCCAGGATATCCTTGACGGCCAGCGGCAGCCCCAGCAGCGCCGGGACGGGCTGCCCGGCGGCGCGCGCCTCGGCGCGTTGGCGGTCGGCGGCGTCGGCCATTTGCAGCGCCAGGTCGGGCGTGCGCGTGATGAAGGCGTGCAGCTCACCCTCGCGCCGCTCGATCTGTTCCAGGCAGGCCAGGGTGACCTCGCGGCTGGAAAATTCGCCGCGCTGCAGGCCGGACAGGATCTCGTGGACGGAGAGGTGGTAGAGGGACATGGTTATGAAACGTTATTCGATATTCGTCAATGCGTTATTCGTGATTGGGTATTGGTTGCTGCGGTATTCGGAAGGAAACAGGCAGATATTCCGATTTACCAATTACCGAATCAACGAATACCGTTATTCCATCACCTTCGGCACGCGGAACTGGCCGTCTTCGATCCGCGGGGCATTGCGCAGCAGGTCCGCGGGGGGCAGGCTGGGGGCGGTTTCGTCAGGGCGCAGCACGCTGCGCGGCGGCAGCACGCTGGCGGTGGGCGGGATGCCGGCGGTATCCAGCGCCTGCAGGCGGCGGGCGTACTCCAGGATGTCTGAAAGCTGCTGGCGGTACAATTCCTTTTCCGCCGCGGTCAGCTCCAGGCGCGCCAGTTGGGCGATGTGTTCGACTTCAGCCAGGGTTAAGGGCATGGGATTATTATAACCATTTCGCAAGCAGATGGCGAATGGGACAGAATGGTTTGTGCAAGACTTGTAAGGGCGATGCGCCGCATCGCCCTTACAGTAGTATTTACGAAGCCAGTTTTTCCCACTCGGCCATCAGGCTGTCGAGCGCGGCCTGCACCTCGACGGTGCGCTGGCCCAGTTCGCTGGCCTGGTTGTAGGCGCGTTTTTCGCTGGCGCGCTCCAGCTCGCGGTACAGGCGCTTGAGCGTCTGCTCCTGCTCGTGGATGCGCGTCTCCAGGCGTTCCAGCGCTTCGGCGCGTTTGCGCGCTTCCTTGCTGTCCACCTTGAAGAGCGGGCGGCGGGCCGCCAGCACGGTCTGCCGGTTGACCGGCGCGCTGGCCGCCTGGCGCATGATGAACTCGCGGTAGCCGCCCTTGAACACCTTCAGCCCGTCGTCGCGCAGCTCCCAGATCTGCGTCGCCAGGCGCTCGATCAGGTAGCGGTCGTGCGAGACGAGCAGGATGGTGCCGGTGAAATCCTCCAGCACCTCCTGCAGCGCTTCGCGCGCGGGGATGTCGAGGTGGTTGGTGGGCTCGTCCAGCACCAGGAAGTTGGCGCCCTGCAGCGCCAGCAATGCCAGCGCCAGGCGGGCGCGCTCGCCGCCCGAGAGCGTGCTGACCTGCTTGAAGACGTCCTCGCCGCGGAAGAGGTAGGCCGCCAGGTGCCGGCGGGCGGCTTCGGCGTCCATCTCCTTGCGCAGTTGCAGCTCTTCCAGCACGCTGCGCTCGGCGTTCAGGCCGTCGTGCGCCTGGGCAAAGTAACCCACCTTCACGCTGGGGCCCAGCTCGATCTCGCCCTCCAGCGGCTCGATCTCGGCCAGCATGGTCTTGATGAACGAGGTCTTGCCGCTGCCGTTCGGCCCGATCAACGCGGCGCACTCGCCGCGGTGCAGCTCCAGGTCGCGCGTGGAAAACAGGCTGCGCGACGGGTAGCCGACGGTGAGCTGTCTGGCGCGCATGACAATGGTGCCGGTGACGCTGGCGGCGGCCAGGCGCGGCTTGATGCGCGGCGGGCGGCTGTTGGGCAGCGTGATGGCGTTCACCTTGCGCACCGCCTCGATCACGTCCAGCGGGCGATCGGCGTGCAGGTCGAACTCGTTCCACTGCTTGCCGCTGCGCAGCGCCAGCACGCCGAAGCGCTCGACGATGGCCAGCTCGCGGGTGAGGATGCGCAGGCGGCCCAGCGCGCGGGCATGGGTGCTGTCGCGCACCCAGTTGCGCTGGATGAAGTCGACCTCGTTGGACAGGCGCTCCTTCTCTTCTTTATAGACGCGCTCGTAGTAATCCCAGCGGTCCTGCCTTTGCAGCAGGTAGGACGAGTAGTTGCCGGGATACAGTTCCAGGCCCGAAGGGGTCATCTCCCACAGCGTGTTGACCACGTTGTCGAGGAAGTAGCGGTCGTGGCTGACGATGAGCACCGCGCCGTCCCACTCGCGCAGGGTGCGCTCGAGCCACTCCACCGCCTCCAGGTCGAGGTGGTTGGTGGGCTCGTCCAGCATCAGCAGGTCGGGCTTCTCCAGCAGCAGGCGCGCCAGCAGCGCGCGCGTCTTTTGCCCGCCGGAAAGGTGCGCCAGCGGCATTTCCCAGGTATCTTTGCCCAGCCCCAGGCCCTGCAGGGTCTGCTGGATGTTCAATTCGTATTCATAGCCGCCGGCGGTTTCGAAGGCGGCCTGCAATTTGCCGTATTGCTCGAGCAGCTCGTCGCTAAAATCGGTCGCCATCTGTGCTTCGAGGTCGTGCAAGCGCTGCTGCTGGTCGATCAGGTCACTGAAGACGGTCAGCATCTCGGCGTGCACGCTGTTTTCGCGCGCGGCGAAGGCGTCCACGGCTTCCTGGCGCAGGTAGCCCAGGCGTAAACCGCGCGCCATGCGCACCTGCCCGGTGGTGGGGGCGTGAATGCCCGCCAGCAACAGCAGCAGCGAGGTTTTGCCAATGCCGTTAGGCCCGATCAGGCCGACTTTGCTGTCGCGGGCGATGCTGAGCGAGATGCCGCCGAACAGGTCGAAGGCGCCGAACGAGAGGCTCAGGTTTTCTGCGGTGAGGATGGACATGCTGTGTAACTCCTTGTTCATTATCCATTAAAACAAACGGCCGCGGGAGGGTTCCGCGGCAAAACAGGACGAAAGTCAGGTAAAAAAACGGCCGCGGGTGTGAGGACGCCGCGGCCGAAAGTTAATGCGTATAACTAAACGGTCAACAGGCGCACTCCAAGAAGGCGATGCCCTCGCCGCCCGTCCTGGCCATCCGTGGGTAGACAACTGCTGAAGTGTTCATAAGCGTAGGATAACACGGGCTGCGGAAATGCGTCAAGTCGCCGGCAGGAAAAACTGGTCAAGTGGACAGGTGTGATGCGGGCGGACTATTCCCCGGCCCGCGTTTCGAGCAATTTAATCAACGGCTCGAGGAACAGGTTGCTGAAACCCATCCCGCCGCCGCGGCCGCCCATCTGCCCGGGTTGCGGCGTGCCCTGAAGCATCATCCCGCCCGCAGCGTCCGGCGGCACGCCGTTGCCTTCGATGATGACGCCGCCCTCTGGCATGGCTCCTCCAGAGGGCATTCCCCCGCCTGAAGGCGGTTGACCGCCGCCTGCGCCACCTCCAAAGCCGCCCTGCGGCATGTTGCCGCTGGCGCGCAACTCGGCGATCTTGGTGGCGCGCTCGCTGTCGGTCAGTCCGGTATCAAACGGCGCGTTCATATCGATGCCCAAATCGCTCATTAACGTTTGCATGTTTTCGCCGCTCAGGTCGAGCGCCTCAATCGAAGACAATTGCTCGGCCGTCAGCGCGTCCTGAATCTGCTGGTAAACGGCATCGATCTCCAACTGGGTGGCTGTGTCGCTGCTGCCCAGGCTTTTCACAGCCTTCCACAGCGGCAGCAGTTCGGCCGCCTGTTCAGGGGTCATCGCCAGGTCGGTGCCTTCCAGCTTGAGGATGCCCGGCGCCAGCTTATCGGTCAGCGAGAGCGTTACGCCGTTCCCGGTCGCAGCCTGCGTCGTATCGGTCGCCGCCGACGTCCCGCCGGAACAGCCCGTAAGCACAAGCACGATCACCAGCAGCAAAATGACAATCGGTGAAATCTTTCCCATAAATATCCATCCTTTATTCCAGAATTTAAATTCAAACAAAGATGATTCACCACGGAGACACGGAGAACACGGAGAGAAGGAAGATAAAAAGAGAGAAGAGATCTTGAATTAAGGGAAAAATGCTTTGTCAACGAAAGATTCCGCCCGTAAGGATACAGAAATCCAAAAAATTTCCTGTCCGAGTGTGGCGCGAGAAAATCTCTCATCTTTATTTATTTGCCTCTTCTCCGTGAACTCCGTGTCTCCGTGGTGAATCCTCCGTGGTGAATCTTCATTCGTGTCTTAATGCCTCGATCGGGTCGAGCTGCGCCGCCTTGCGCGCCGGGAAGAAGCCGAAAAATACCCCGATCAGCGCCGCTGAGGTGAACGAAAGCAGCAGCGAGTAGGGCGCGATGACCGTGCGCATGCCGCTCAGCGCGCCGAACAGCCAGCCGCCGCCCACCCCCGCCAGCACCCCGATCAGCCCGCCCATCAGGCTCAGCATGAGCGCTTCGGCCAGGAACTGCACCTGGATGTCGCTTGGCGTGGCGCCCACCGCCTGGCGCAAGCCGATCTCGCGCGTGCGCTCGGTGACGCTGACCAGCATGATGTTCATGATGCCGATGCCGCCCACGATCAGCGAAACGCCAGCCACCCAGCCCAGCAGCGTGCGGAAGGATGCCGTGGTCGATTCCTGCGTCTGGATGATATCCTCCTGCGTGGTGATGCTGATGGTGGAGGTCTCCGCCGTCAGGTCGTGGCGCTTGTTCAACAGCAGCGTGATCTGCTCGATGACCTTGTCCATATCCGCGCCCGGCTCCACCGAAACGATGATCTGGCGCACGCTGTCGCCCATGAAGCGCGCGAACATGTTCGGCATGAACTTCTTGAACACCAGCGAGATGGGCGTGTAGACCAACTCGTCGTAATCAGTGCCGGCCGAGAGGCCCTTGGGTGCCAGCACGCCGATGACGGTCAGCTTGGTGGTGTTGACCGTGACCGTCTGCCCGATTGGATCCGCGTCGCCGAACAGCTCCTCTGCCACATTTGAGCCCAGCACCACCACCTTCGAGGTGCGTTCCTGTTCGGTGGCGGTAAAGAAGCGCCCGGTGCCCATGCTGACGTCGCGCACGGTGGGATAATCCGGCGTGGTGCCCACCAGGGTGATCTCTTCCAGGGTCGTCGAGCCGGATTTGACCGTCACGCTGGTCTGCTGGTCGACCGCCGCGCCGGCCACGCCGTTGATCTGCGCCTTGATGGCGTCCATATCGTCATAGACCAGCCCGGTGGAGGCGGATTGCGCGCCCATACCCGGCCCGCCGCGGCTGAAGCCGGAGGAGATGAAAACCAGGTTGGAGCCCAACCCGTTGATCTGCTCGGCGATGGTCGCCTCGGTGCCGGCGCTGATCGCCACCATCACGATCACCGCCGCCACGCCGATGATCACGCCCAGCATGGTCAGCACCGAGCGCAGCTTGTTGGAGAGCAGGCTTTTCCAGGCCACTTTGATCAGCTCTTTGACGTTCATGCCTGCCCTCCATCGGTCGAAGCCAGCGGCTCGCTCATCATCTGCTGCCACTCGCTGCGCTTGGCGCGCTCGCCGTTCTTGCGGTCCGAGGCTAGCTTGCCGTCACGGATCATGATGACGCGCTGGGTGTGGTGGGCGATATCCGGCTCGTGCGTCACCATCACGATGGTGCGGCCGCGCTCGTGCAGCGCGTGCAGCAGGTCCATGATGTCCTCGCTGGACTTGGTATCCAGGTTGCCGGTGGGTTCGTCCGCCAGCAGCAGGATGGGGTCGTTGATCAGCGCGCGCGCGATGGCCACGCGCTGCTGCTGCCCGCCGGAAAGCTGGCTGGGCAGGTGGTGAACGCGGTCTTTCAATCCCACGTTATCCAGCG
>JAPKMQ010000175.1 GCA_026645875.1 Longilinea sp. | reverse complement strand
GTTCGGCTGCGAATTCGCCGCATTCTGCCAATACCTGGTCCAGCGGCACGCCAGCCCGCAGCTTGCGCAGCGCTTCATCCAACACCAGGGTTTCATCCGGCCGCTTCATTGCGATTTTCCTCTTTCATCCATGGCCCGGCGGAGTGCCGCCAGGGCGCGAAACTGTAACACTTTGACCGCGTTGACCGATTTTTTCATCAGGCGGGCGGTTTCTTCCAGCGAGAACTCCTGCGAGAAGCGCAGCGCCAGCACGTGCTGCTGATCCCCGGTCAGTTTTTTCAGCGCCCGGTGCACCTCGCTGCGCGCCTGGTTTTGCTCGGCGGCGTGTTCGGGCGTGTGCCTGTCGGGCAGGTCTTCGTGCTGGTCCAGGCCGCTCTCCGGGCGGCGGTACTGCCGCCGGTAGTGGTCGCTGACCAGGTGGGCCGCCGTGCCGATCAGCCAGGCGCGCAGGTCTTGAATGGACTGCCCGCGCTTGTGAAGCACATCCACCAGCCGGGCAAAGGTCTCGGAGGTGATATCCTCGCGGGCCTGCTCGTCCTCCAGCCGGTAGCTGACGTAGCGGTACACCAGCGGGTAGAGCTGGTCGTGCAGGGCAGCCAGCGACTGCATGTCCTGCTTTTTGGCGCGTGTCAGAAGGTCCTCAAGCGTCATGAGCGGCGGTTCTCTCTACAAAGCGTGCCTGCTGTGAGTGAAATCATCTTTGACGGTTTGAGTATACCTTAGGCCGGTCCATCGTTCAAATGCTGCCTGCCAGCACCAGTTGACCAGCTTGATGGAGGGCGCAGGGGCGCGCCCTCCATCATCTGTTTGCATGCTTTGGTAAGGTTCAAAATCTTTCAACCGCAGCGGGGTGATTAATCGTCGTCGTCGTCATCACCGTCATCGCCGCCATTGTCATCATCATCGTCATCATCATCGTCATCATCGTTGCTGCTGTCGTCATCGTCATCGTCGTCATCATCATCGTCATTGCTATCGTCATCGCTGCCGCTACCGCTACCGCTACCGTCGTCATCGCCGTTGCTGTCGTCATCGCCATTGCTGTCGTCATCATCCTCCAGCTCGATCTGGCTGGCGGTCAGCTCGTTGTTGAAGGCGTAGGCCTTGACTTCGACGTAGTCGCCCACCTGCGGCGAGCCTTCGATGCGGGTCTGCGCGGTGACCATGACGGTGCGTCCGCCGATCACCCACAGGCCGCCGCTGATCGATTCGACCACGCCCTTGAACTCGACCTTGGTGCCGGGCATGGGCGTGCCGTTATCGTCATCGCTGTCATCATCGCTGTCGTCATTGCTGTCATCGTCATCGTCCAGCTCAGCCAGTTTGATCTCGCGGGCCAGCAGGCTGCCGTCGGTCTGCAGTGTGCCTTCGGCCTTGGCATAGCTGCCCACAACCAGGCCGCTGTAAAGCTCGGTGCTGGCGTCCACGGCGACATTGAAGCCGCCGATCACCCACAGGCTGGCGCCGATCGATTCAACCACGCCTTTGATCTCGGCATTGACGGTGCCGGGAGCGGGCAGCTTGTCGAAATCGGCCAGTTTGACTTCGCGGGCGGTCAGGCTGCCGTCAGCGGCGCGCGTGCCTTCCACCTTGACGATGTCACCGGCCTGGGGAGCATCCTTGATCTCAGTGGACATTGTAATGGCGAAGGTCAGGCCGCCCACCTGCAGCGATGCGCTGTCGATGGCGTCCAGCTTACCGGTCAGTTCCACCTGCGCCTGGCCGGCAGGTGCCGGCGTGACGGTCGGGTTGGGCACGGGGGTCTGGCTGCCGCCGTCTTCCAGCGTGATCTTGCGGGCCAGCATCTGGCCGTTCACCAGCGTGCCTTCCACTTCCACCAGGCTGCCAGTCTGAATGCCGGCATCGATCAGGGTGCTGGCATCCACAAGCACGGTCTGGCTGCCGATCGTCCAGCTCTCCGCGCCCATCGCAACCACCACGTCGTAGAACTTGAACTCGACCTCGCTGGAGGACGATGAGGCGGAAGCGGCCAGGCTGTCGGCGCGCTGCACGTCCACCGCGTAGCGCGATTGGTCGGGCAGTTCGAGGGCGCGCACTTGCACCGGCGAACCCACCGCCAGGTCCTGCGCCCAACTGGTCTGGTCATCCACGCGGAAGGTCATATCCGCGATCTGCACGCTGGTGGCCGACATGGCCTGCACCGTGCCGGTGAAGAACAGTTCGCCCAACTGCGGCAGCGCCGCGATGGACGCGCCGGTGAGCGCATCGACGCTCGAAGCGCCGGAATTGGAAGCGCCGGGGGTGACGCCGCCCGCGCAGGCACTGAGCGCCAGCACGGCGAAAATCGCCGCAAAGCGCAAAAGGTTGGCTGTTTTGATCAGTTGCTTTTTCATCTCGTAACTCCTTTGTCAGATCACTCACTACGAATAATTTATTGCTGTTCTACCTAAATAGTCGCAAATCGCCAGAAAAAGTTACGGGCAGACCGGCCGCGCCGGATGAGTGATAAAATGGTGAAGCGAAGAAACGTGATCCGTTGATGCGTGAATCGTTATTCGTCATCATGTGTAACGAATTACGAGTATCGAATAACGAATATCGAATATCGATCTCATCCCTCAGACCCCATCCCCTTTCTCCTTATGAAACTCACCATCGCCTTATCTCAAATCAACACCGTGCTGGGCAACGTGGAAGCCAACCTGGAAAAGCACCTGGCGGTCATCGAGCAGGCCAACGCCGGCGGCGCCGACCTGCTGGTGTTCCCCGAGCTGTCGCTCACCGGCTACGTGCTGCAGGACCTGGTGCCCACCGTCTCGCACCGCCCCACCCGCGACGATCCCATCTTCCGCCCGCTGCTGGAGGCCAGCCAGAAGCTGGACCTGCTGGTGGGCTTCGTGGACGAGGACGTGCGCAACCGCTTCTACATCTCGGCGGCCTACCTGTCGCGCGGCGAGGTGCTGCACGTGCACCACAAGGTTTACCTGCCCACCTACGGGCTGTTCGACGAGGGGCGCTTCTTCGCCTGGGGCGACTCGATCCGCGCTTTCGACACGCGCTTCGGCCGGGTGGGCGTGCTGATCTGCGAAGATTTCTGGCACGCCTCGCCGCCCTACCTGCTGTGGCTGGACGGCGCCGACCTGTTCCTGCTCACCTCCTCCTCGCCGGGCCGCGGCCTGACCGCTGAAGATACGCTCGACTCGGCGCGCTGGGTCGATCACATCAACCGCGCCTACGCCAGCCTGTTCACCTCCTTCGTGGCCCACAGCAACCGCGTCGGCTACGAGGATGGGCTGAACTTCTGGGGCGGCTCGGCGCTTTACGACCCCGACGGCAACCAACTGGCCTGCGGACCCTTCCACCAGGAGGCGCTGACCTTCGGCGAGATCGACCTCAACCAGTTGCACCGCACGCGCGCGCGCCTGCCCATGCTGCGCGACGAGCGCACCGCGCTGGTGCAGCGCGAAATGACGCGCATTTTCACATGCCGCGAGCAGTCGTCCGGGCGCTAAAGGGAGGGCAGCATGATTGACATTGACCTGAACATCAACACCGAGCTGGCCCGCGGCATCCTGACGGGCTTCATCCGCAGCGAGCTGAACCGCGTCGGCTACACCAAAGCAGTCATCAACCTGTCCGGCGGGCTCGATTCGGCCCTCTCCTGCTTTCTGGCGGCCGAGGCGCTGGGACCGCAAAATGTGCTGGCCATCCGCCTGCCCTACCGCAGCTCGGCGCAGGATTCGCTGGACGACGCGCAAAAGGTGATCGATGCGACCGGCGTGCAGGCCATGACCTTTGAGATCACCGGCATGGTCGACCCGCTCATCGGGGCCTTCCCGGAGATGAGCAACACGCGCAAGGGCAACATCATGGCGCGCGCGCGCATGATCGTGCTGTACGACCAGTCCGAGGCCTTCCATGGGCTGGCGGTGGGCACCGGCAACAAGACCGAGATCCTGCTGGGCTACACCACGCTGTACGGCGATTCGGCCTGCGCCATCAACCCGATCGGCGACCTCTATAAGACGCAGGTGCGCCAGCTCTCGCGCGCGTTGGGCGTGCCAGCCTCGATCCTCGACAAGGCGCCCTCGGCCGACCTGTGGAGCGGCCAGACCGACGAGGGCGAGCTGGGCTTCACCTACGCCGACGTGGACCGGCTGCTGTATTTGCTGGTCGACCAGCGCTATTCGCCGCAGGAAGCGGTGGAGACCGGCTTCGCCGAGCCCTTCGTCACCGCCGTGGTCAAGCGCATCCGCCGCAACCACTTCAAGCGCGTCCTGCCGCCCATCGCCAAGCTCTCCAACCGCACCATCGGCTATGACTTTTTGTATTTGCGGGATTGGGGAACATGAGGAAATAGCAATTAGCTGTTGGCTATTAGCTGTTAGCCGATCGCCAATCGCTAAAAGCTAATCGCTAATCGCTAACCGCTAACTTATGATTCTTCCCCCCGCGCTTCGCCACCGCCGCTTCGTCCTGTTGTGGGCCGGGCTGTTCATCTCGATCGCTGGATCGCAGATGCAGTTCTGGACGCTGCTCTGGCACATCCGCGAACTCACCGACCAGCCCATCGCCGTCAGCGGCATCGGGCTGGCGCGCTTTTTGCCCATCCTGGTCTTCGCGCTCATCGGCGGCCTGTTCGCCGACCGTTACGACCGCCGCAAGATCATGCTCGTCACCCAGTCCGTCCAGGCGCTGGTGGCGCTGGCGCTGGGGCTGCTCACCCTCACCGGCGAGATCCGCCTGGGCTGGATCTACCTGCTGACCGCGGTGCAGGCGGCGGCCATCTCGTTTGACCTGCCCGCGCGCCAGTCGATCGTCCCCAACCTGCTGCCGCGCGAGGACCTGCCCTCGGCCTTCAGCATGACCTCCATCGCCTTCGACCTGGGCGCCATCATCGGGCCGGGGTTGAGCGGGCTGGCCATCGCCGGTTGGGGGCTGTTCGCCGTGTACCTGATCAACGCCGCCTCCTACCTGGCGGTGATCGCCGCGCTGCTGGCAATTGGGCCGGTGGCGCAGCAGGCCGTCAAACGCGAGGCCAGCGCCGGCCTGCGCAGCCGCGTCGGCGCCGCGCTGTTGGATATCCGCGCCGGATGGCGTTTCACCCTGCACCAGCCGGTCATCTTGGGCAGCATGATCCTGGATTTCTTCGCCACCTTCTTCTCCTCGGCCAACACGTTATTGCCCTTCATGGCCCGCGATGTGCTGCACGTGGGAGTGCAGCAGTACGGCTGGCTCTCGGCGGCGCAGTCCATCGGCGCGGTTAGCGCGGCGCTGGTCATCTCGCAGCGCGTCCGCATCCGCCGGCAGGGCAAATTGCTGCTGGGCGCGGTGGTCATCTTCGGCCTGGCCACCGTGCTGTTCGGCCTGTCGCGCAGCTTCTGGCTGACGCTGGGCGCGCTCATCCTGATCGGCGCGGCCGATTCGGTCAGCACCATCCTGCGCAACACCATCCGCCAGATCCAGACGCCCGACGAACTGCGCGGGCGCATGATCAGCGTCGGCCAGATCTTCTTCCAGGGCGGGCCGCAGCTCGGCGAGGTGGAATCGGGGCTGGTGGCGCAGGCCTTCGGCCCGGCCGCGGCCATCATCTCCGGCGGGCTGGGCTGCGTGCTGGCAGCCGGGCTGGTGGTGCGCCGCTGGCCGCAACTGCGCGGCTATGACGGCGGCGAAGAAGCCGCCTAGACCTCCCGTACAATTAATAGGACGCCAACAACCGGCCCGCCGCCAGGCAGCCGGAAATTGCCCCTTGGATTGTCCAGGGTTGCGAAGAATTCTGTTTTGTTTTTAATAATAATCCCATATAATGGTATTTAATATCCAATTTATTCGTTTGAATGCCAAAGGATCACAGCATGAACGTCTCCGGGAAAACCATTTTTGTGACGGGCGGCGGCAGCGGGATGGGCCGCGAACTGGTTCTGCTCCTGCTGAAAAAAGGAGCGCGCGTTGCCACGAACGATATCAACGCGGCTGCCCTGCAGGAAACCGCATCGCTGGCGGGTGACCACCAGGGCCGGCTTTCGACCCACGTCCTCGACATCACCAACTACGAAGCAGTGCTGGCGGTGCCGGAGATCGTGATCCA
>JAPKMQ010000174.1 GCA_026645875.1 Longilinea sp. | reverse complement strand
GCTGCGCTTATCTGGGCGACAATCCCATCCGCGATGTGGAAGGCACCCGCGCCGCCGGTTACGGCATGATGATCTTGTTTGAAGAACCCGATACGTTGGCCAAGGAACCCCCCACGGGCGAACACAAGCCGGATTTCAGTATCAAGGAAACCAGCCAGTTGCTGGATATTTTCCCGCCGCGCAACGCATGACGGCAGACCAAGGATGCCGCGGCTTATGAAACAGGAAATCGAAGCCATCTTCCTCGATATCGGCAATACCCTGCGTATCTTGACCGACGACGAAGCTCACCAGTCAAAGGCGCGTCAGCGGATCACCGAACTGCTCGGCACAACCGAAGACCCGTCCAGCTTTGTGTTGAAGCTGGATGAACGCTACAAGGTGTACCGCAAATGGGCCTTTGAAAACCGTAAAGAAGCGTCTGAAGCCGAACTTTGGACGCGCTGGCTGGCGCCGGAATTTCCAGCCGACCGCGTCGCCCCGCTGGGCGTGGAGTTGACCTATCAATACCGCCAGTCCATGGGGCTGCGCGTGGTGGTGGACCGCGGCAAGGAAGTTGTTGAGCAATTGTTTGCCCGCCGATATACCCTTGGCATCATCAGCAACGTCATCACCTCGCGCGAGATCCCCGATTGGATGGACGCCGATGGCTTCACGCCGTATTTCAAATCCGTGGCACTTTCTTCCGTGCTGGGGATTCGCAAACCGGACCCGGAGATCTACCACATCGCTGCGCGCCAGGCCGGGGTTGCGCCGGACCGCTGCGCCTATGTGGGCGACAATTTGAAGCGGGATGTTACCGGCACGCGTGCAGCAGGGTTTGGCATGGTCATCATCATGATCAGCCCGCAGGAGCTGGCCCGGCAGGAAGTGAATGCCGAGAATTGCCCGGACGCCATCATCCACGAATTTATCGAACTGTTGGACCTGTTCCCCGCCTGCCCGGATGTCAATGGGGATCGGATCCGCCGGCCAGATTCTTTGACCAAAACGCTGTCCTAGGCCATAGCATCAATCGGGGGAATGGCCAACATGGAGCGCACAGGAAAGGCTGCGATGGACACTCAGGTGAAAACGCACGGAGCTGATTCCCTCGCCCGGGCGGTCGAGGCGGTGTATGCCGAAGGGCAAACCGATTATTCCATTGAACCGCTTGTCCGACTGGATCCAACGGGAAAACCCTTGGGCAGGGTAAAGCAAGGTGACGCGGTCATTTTCTGCTGCCGCCGCGGCGAACGCGAAATTGAACTGACTGAAGCCTTCACCGATCCAGAGTTCCCACATTTTCCGCGCAAATCTTTAGAGCTTTCCAAATTCATCATCCTCACGTTGTACCACGACAAGTTCAAGGACTTGCCGGTGGCTTTTGCACCGGCCAGAGTGCGGGATACGCTGGGCGAAGCCATCAGCCGGGCTGGCTTGCGTCAATTGCGCTGCTCAGAATCGGAAAAATTCGCCCACATCACCTTCTTTTTCAATGGCAGTGATAATGAACCCTTTGCCGGCGAAGACCGCATCCGCATCCCCTCGCCAAAAGGTGTACCTTTCGATCAGGTGCCGGGATTGAGTCTGCCGGAAGTTGCCCGGAATGTCATCCAGGGCCTGCGTGCCGGCTACGACTTCATCCTGACCAATTTTGCCAACGGCGATGTCATTGGCCACACAGCCAACGCCCAGGCCAAGATTGAATGCGCCCGCGCGGTCGACCACCATCTGTCAGAGGTCGTGGAAAATGCCTTGAACATGGGCTATGTCGTGGCTGTGACGGCCGATCACGGCAATCTGGAACTGATGCTCACGGATGAAGGCAAGCCGCATGTAGCACATACCACCAACCAGGTGCCGTTTATCCTGATCGATCCGCGCGCGTCTCAACCGCTTGCATTGAAGGATGGCAGCCTGCGGGATATCGCCCCCACACTATTGAACATCCTTGACCTACCCGTGCCGCAGGAGATGACCGGGCTGAACCTGGCGCGAGGCCATGCCTGGGGCACGCGCCGCAAGACGCTGCTCATCATCCTGGATGGTTGGGGCAACGGGCAGCAGGATCAGACCAACCCCATACACCTGGCCGACACGCCTTACTGGGACGGTTTGATCCGCCGGTATCCGCCCGCTGCTCTGCACGCATCCGGCGAAGCGGTCGGCCTGCAGGCAGAGAAAGCTGGCAACTCGGAAGCAGGCCATATGAACATCGGTGCCGGGCGGGTGGTGCTGCAGGACGATGTCCGCCTGGACAACGCCATACGCGACGGCAGCTTCTTTACGAACGATGTTTTTTTGCAGGCAATCGACGATGTGATTGCGAAGAAAACCAGCCTGCACCTGATCGGCCTGCTGACCGAAAAGAGTTCGCATGGATCGATTGATTATCCGCTTGCCATCCTAAAAATGGCCCGCGACCGCGGTCTGCAGGATGTGAACCTGCACCTGATTTTCGATGGCCGCAGCACCGAACCCGGCAGCGCGCCCGCGCTTTTGGGTAAACTGGAAGGACTGATGACCGAGATCGGCATTGGCCAGGTGGTCACCGGGGTCGGGCGCGGGATTGCCCTTGACCGCGACGGCAATTACCCCCGGATTAAACGGGTATACGACGCGCTGGTGAACGGCACAGGCAGGCAATACTCATGATGACCTCCCTGCCGGGCGCGTTGGATCTGACGAATTACCCGGCCTTTTCCGCCGCGTTGTTTGAACGTATGCGCCAATTCAATGCCGCTCTCGGCGACCTGGAGTTATACGAATTTCGCTACGGGCTGGATAATCTCACGCCGGAGTCGGGCTGGCAGTCTGTGGACTGCCTGAATGCAGATTCTCTGCTGGAACTGATCCATCTGCCACAATTCTACGAGACGGTCGAACTCAAACCCAAAAAGGATGGCCGCATCGTACTGGATGAAAAAATCGTCTGGCTGAGCCGTATCCTGATGGTCGGATTGGCTACCGGTACTTATTCACCGGAGTGGATCGACCGCCATTTTTACTTCGATGTGCGCGGCTTCTTTTTCCTGGTGCGCACTGAATACTTCTCTTCACGCATCATGGCACGATTCGGCGGCAGCCCCTACGCCCTCTTTTCTCCAGCGCAAAAACAACTGGAAGCCTTGCAGGATCTGGGGTTTAAAGAGTTTGACGCCGCCAACCGATCGATCAACCGCGCCTTCATTGGCACACTTCAGGCACTCATTGCCGCCCACAGCACTCCGCTGCTGCTGGCCATTGTGGGACCCTCTGCAGCCGGCAAGACTGAAATTGTCGCCCAACTATCGAGGGACCTGGCGGCAGCCGGAAAAAGCATCACCACCATTGAAATGGATCATTTCTACAAGGATCGTGAATTTCGGGACGGCAAACCGATGAACGAAGAGATCATCCATTTCTCACTCTTTACGCAATGTATTGAAAAGCTGCTCAGCGGTCAACTGGCTTTCATGCCGCGCTATGATTTTGTCGAAGCCAACTCCAGTCATGATCTGGACGGCAATCTGCGCCCCGGACAAACCATGATCCGCGTCGAACCGGCGGACATTCTCCTGCTGGAAGGCAACTTTCCCTTTCACATCCCTCAAATTGCACCCTGGATCGAGATTAAGGTCGTCTATCTGACCGATGATCCCGTCCGCTTAAAGCGCAAGTGGAGACGGGACGTAGACTATCGCAAAAAATACGATCCGCGCTACCTGTGCAACCGCTACTTTCGCACCCAGTTCCTCCGCGCCCAGGAAGTCTACCTGCCGATGATGGAAACCTGCGATATTGTGGTCGACACCACCGGAGCAGCCCTCTGGCTCACGCCGGATGCTGCAGCCATAGCCGGAAAAACCGCAACGCCTGACGACATTCTAGCGTGAGGGAAACCATGTTTGAACAATTTCTGCAAAAATTGATTGTCCCTGCCGACACGAAAATCGCCATGCTCATCCTGGATGGGTTGGGCGGTCTGCCGCGAACCTTGGGCGGAAAGACGGAGCTGGAAACCGCGCACACCCCCAACCTGGATGCATTGGCATCAAAATCCGCACTGGGTTTCACCCTGCCCATTGGGCCTGGCATTGCCACCGGCAGCGGTCCGGGACACCTGGCGATTTTTGGTTTCGATCCGTTGAAATACGAGATTGGTAGAGGCGCGCTGGAAGCCCTTGGGGTCGATTTTGAGTTGGGGCCGGAGGACGTGGCAGCCCGGGGGAATTTTTGCAGCCTTGACGAACAGGGACGGTTGACGGACCGGCGCGCCGGTCGACTGCCAACCGAAGAAAGTACGAAGTTGATCGAAATGCTGCGTGCCATTCACATCGATGGGGTCGAAATCTTCCTGGAACCGGTCAAAGAACACCGCTTTGTTTTCGTTATGCGCGGCACTGGTCTGCGTGACACACTCACAGAGACCGACCCCCTCAAGGTTGGCGTCGCTCCCATGCCGGTGAAGGCATTGCACCCGGATGCTGAAAAGGCCGCTGCGGTGGCCAACAAATTCATCCAGCAGGCTAACCAGATGTTGAAAGGGCTGCAACCAGCCAATGGCATCATGCTGCGTGGCTTTGCCAGTTTTCCCGAGATGCCACAATACACTGAGATATTTAAATTGCACGCGGCAGCCATCGCGGTCAACGGAATGTACCGCGGTGTTGCCCGCCTGGTGGGCATGGACGTGCTGCCTGTGCCAGGAACCAGTCTTGCGGATGAGTTTTCTACGCTGGAAAAATTTTGGCCGGAGTACGATTTCTTTTACTTGCATTTCAAAAAGACCGATACCTGCGGTGAAAGCGGTGACTTTGATGGCAAAGTTGCAGCCATCGAGGAATTCGATGCCCAACTGCCCCGTCTGCTGGCCCTCAACCCGGACGTGGTCATCGTCGGCGGCGACCACTCGTCGCCGGCTGTGCTCAAATCTCACAGCTGGCACCCGGTTCCGCTGCTGCTTTACGGCCGCAACGTGCGCGCTGATGGCATCGCGGAATTCGGTGAGCGCGTCTGCAACCTGGGCAGTCTGGGGATCATGCCCGCCAAGCACGTGATACCGCTGGCATTGGCCAATGCCGGCCGCGTGGCCAAATACGGCGCCTGAATTAAGATTTTTCGAGGGAAAACATGGACACCACAATTCTGAAGAACCCTGAAGGTTTTCGCAACGCGCTGTATGAAAAAATGATCCAAATCGCCCCGGGCATTGCTGACCTGGAACCGTACGAGTTTCAATATTGTTTGGATAACTTGACCCCGGAAGCCGGATGGACCAGCACATGCCTGGAAACAATGCCTGTCATTGAAAAAAACGTTCAGGATCCCGACATCTACAAGTCCGTCCAGATGAAACCTCGCCAGAACGGCCGCCTGGTGATGGACGCGCAGGTTCAGCGGCTTACACAAATGCTCTTTGTCGGGCTGGTAACCCTCGCCTACCCCACGGACTGGGTCCGGCAGCATTTTTACTTTGATGTGCGCGGCTTTTTGTTCATGCACCGCACTGAATACTTCAATCCGCAAATCCACGCCCATCTGGGCGGCAAACCTTTTCGCCAGTTTGAGCCCAAGCAGCGCCAGTTCAGCGCATGGCAGGCGGTCGGATATAAAGCCTTTCGGGAAGCCAATGCTGAGGTCGATCAATGCTTCATCGACCTGATCCTACGTCTGAGCGATCGGCTCGGTTCACCGATGATCATAGCCATCGCCGGGCAAACCGCGGCCGGAAAGACAGAAATCGTCGCCCGGCTTTGCGAAGCTTTTACGAACGCCGGGAAGAAAATCACCTCCATCGAAATGGACAACTTCTTCACCGACCGCGATTATCGCGAAGCGCATGGGATTGATTCCCTGGGCAAGGAAGCTCTGCATTACGACCTACTCCAGCGCTGCCTGCAGGAAATCCGCCAGGGCAAAAAGATCATCACGCCGCGATATGATTTCATCAGTGCCACCTCCAGCCACACGCTTGACGGCCAATTGCGCGAGGGGTGCAAGCAAATCGAAATCGAACCGGCTGATATCATCTTTATGGAGGGCAATTACCCATTCTTGCTTCCAGAACTCGCTCCGCTGATCAGTGTAAAAGTGGTTTACCTGACCGCGGATGAGATCCGCCTGAAACGGAAATGGAAACGGGA
>JAPKMQ010000173.1 GCA_026645875.1 Longilinea sp. | reverse complement strand
CGGCCTTAAACTCGCGCAGCGCTGCCAGCGACAATTCATTCACCTTACCGCGACCATCCGTGGTTCGGTCCACGCTGGCATCATGCATCACAACAATTTCGCCGTCCGCGCTCAATTTTGCGTCCAGCTCGACGCCGTGCGCGCCTTGCTGCATGGCAAGTTGAAACGCCGCCAGTGTGTTTTCAGGCGCGTATGCAGAGGCCCCCCGGTGGGCCAGCAGGAGCGGTTTGGGGAGTGTCGGCAGCATCGCCTACAGTTCCACGAAGTACGACTCCGCCGCCCGGTCAATCAGTTCACGCGACATGGTGGGTTCGGTACCCACATAGCGGGCAATATCGATGATCTGGTCGCAAAGGTCGCGGGGGTGCGAGGCGCGCAGTTTGCGATTGCGCTTGATATACCATTCCTGCAGCAGGTAAGCCAGACCCTGGTCGCTGTAAACGACCCCCTTGGTGGCGGCCACGCGGCGGAAGATCTCGCGGTAATCCTCGTAGGATGGATCGCCAACTTCGATCTTGTGGCGCAAACGCCGCAAAAATGCCTCGTCAACTAGGTCCTTGGGGGGCAGATTGGTGGAGAACATCACCAGCACGTCAAACGGCACCTCAATTTTGCGCCCGGTGTGCAGCGCCAGGTAATCGATGCGGTTCTCCAGCGGGACAATCCAGCGGTTCAACAAGTCGCGCGGGCGCACCTGCTGGCGGCCAAAGTCGTCGATCAACAGGATGCCGCCGTTGGCCTTGACCTGGAACGGCGCTTCATAATATTTGAGCGTATCGTCAAACACCAGATCCAAACCGGCCAGGGTCAGCTCGCCGCCCGTCACAATGAATGGGCGTTTGATGCGCACCCAACGCGGATCGCGGCGGGCGCCGGTGCGCAGCGCCCCGGTGCCGGTGGGTGGGGTATCTTCGTCGGTGGCCAGTTGGTGGTTGACTGAATCAAACACCTTGATCACCTGGCCGTCCACGTAAATGGCGTACGGGATGTACATATTCTGGCTGAGCACCAGGTTACCTATCGCCCGGGCCAGGCTGGTCTTGCCGTTTCCGGGAGGGCCAAAAATGAACATGGAAGTGCCCGAATTCACCGCCGGACCCAGACGCTGGAAGGCTTTTTCGGGCAGCACCAGGTTGGCCAGCACCTGGCGCATCACCCGGTTGGTCACCTGCACGCGACCTCGGCTTTGCCGCCGGATGGCCTCGTTGTACACGCTGATCGGCACAGGCGCGGCACCGGCGTACTGGCTGCGGTCCAGCGCTTCGCGGGCGCGCGCAATGCCGGCTCCTGTAATGGCAAACAAATAGGCCCCCTCGCCCAACCCCATCTGCGAAGAGCGCACCTCAACCAATTTTTCCCGTTTCAGCGCTTCAAGGATCTGGTCAACCACACCGGTGAAGGGCAGCGCAATTTCCTCGGCAATTTTGAAACCAGTCAAATAGCCCTGGAAGTACATGATTTTCAACACCAGATCCTGCAGCCAGAGCGGTGACAGGCCAGTATCATCGACGCGCGTGATGGGCGGCGGGAAAAAGGTCCCCGTGTGCACTTGCGGCGCGGTTTGGCGGATGGGCACTTTTGTCATAACATTCCCTCCCAGGCAAAATCAAACAGCAGGCAAAGCCCGCACATCAAATTATAGCATGCCTTACTCTTGATGATCTGACCGCCCAAACGTATAATGCCTTACATGCAGATTACAGTCATCATACCAGCCTATAACGAGATCAAAACCATCCAGGAATGCGTGCGGCGCGTCGAAAAACAGGCCGTCGCTTCTGAAATTCTCATCGTCGATGACGGATCCGTGGATGGCACGCGTGAAATATTACACGGGATGGACGGCCAGGGGGCTGTTCGAGTGATGATGCACCCCCGGAACCTGGGCAAGGGCGCGGCTGTGCGCACGGGCATCCAAAATGCCCGTGGTGATGTGATCATCATCCAGGACGCCGACCTCGAATATGACCCACGCGATTACCCTGAACTGCTGCGCCCGATCGAAGAAGGCATTGCCGACATTGTTTATGGTTCGCGCTTCCTGGGCGGCGCCCGCCGGCCGATCCTGTATTGGAACATGGTCGCGAACAAAATCTTGACCTTCGTCACAAATTTTCTGTACAACAACATTCTTAGCGATATGGAAACTGGTTACAAAGTCTTCAAACACGAACTGGTGAAGGACATTCCTCTCCACTCGAAGCGCTTTGATTTTGAGCCGGAATTCACAGCCAAGGTACTCAAACGCCACATCCGCATCTACGAAGTACCCATCCGCTTTAACCCCCGCGAATACCACGAAGGCAAAAAGATCAAAGCCTGGGACGGCTTCATCGCCCTGTGGACGCTGATCAAATACCGCTTCGTGGATTAAGCGGAGTTCTCTTCTTCCGACAGCTTCAAATCGATCACATTCAACTGCATCGACTTTTGGCCGTTGTACACATTCAACTCATAGGTGTACATCAGGTCGATGTAGGTCGGCAGGTTACCTGCCCAATGCCCCTGGCGGAATGCGATCGCGGCGTAAGTCACGCCGCCGTCCTTGACAGTCAGGCGAAGATGGTTCGCCTCGGAACCGACCGTGCGCGCGTTGACTACCTGCACGTGCCGCGATACAAAAACCGCGTCCGGGTTGCCCATGCCGGTCGGTTGCAGCATTTCAATTTCATCCAGGTAGCTGGGGCGCATCAACGCCAGCGGGATTTCCAGGTCGGCGCGCAGCATGGGGCGAAGATCCAGGCCCGCCAGCTCTCGTTGGGCAATTTCGCCCAGCCGCCGTCGCAATGCATCCATGTTCTCATTGCGGATGGTGAACCCCGCCGCGGCAGCGTGACCGCCGTGGCGCACGAACAAATCCGCGCATTCGTCGAGCGCGCGGGTGATATGAAACTCAGCGATCGATCGGCATGAAGCGCGCGTGAATTCCTCGCCAACCTGCCCGGCGACCGACGGCCGGTAATAACTTTCGGTCAACTTGGCGGCTACCAGCCCGACCACTCCCGGATTGAACTGCTCGTCGCAGGCGATCAGGATGTAGCCATCCTCTTCCCCAAGCAACTCCTCTGCCCGGGCCTGCATCTCCTGGGTCAACCGCTGGCGGTCCTTGTTTTGATCGTCCAACTTTTGCGCCAGGTAGCCCGCCTTGAGCAAATCATCGGTCACCAGCAATTCGTAGGCTTGCAACGCCGATTCGAGACGTCCGGCGGCGTTCAGTCGCGGCCCCAACCGATAGCCGATATCCACCGCGTTGACCCGCCACAGATCCACCCCCGCCGTCTGCGCCAGCGAGAGTAGTCCCTGGCGCTGCGCGAGACGCATCTGGCGCAACCCCTGCCGCACCATCACGCGGTTTTCACCGGTCAGCGGCACCACGTCCGCCACGGTGCCCAGCGCCACCAGGTCCAGCCATTGTTCCGCCAGCACACCCTCCACCGGTCGCTCCTGCAGCAATCCCTGCGTGATCTTGTAAGCCAGCCCCACGCCGGCCAGGTTCTTCTCCGGATACGGATCTTTGTCGCGCTTCTGGCAAACCACCGCCAGCGCATCCGGCAGTTCGTCCTTCGGCATGTGGTGGTCGCTGATGATCAGATCGATGCCCAATTCACGGGCATGTTCTGCCTCGCGCGGTGAACGGATGCCGCAGTCCACCGTCAACACCACCCAGAAACCGCGCTCTGCCAGCACATCCAGGGCCTCGTTGTTCAACCCGTAGCCTTCATCGAAGCGGTTGGGGATGTACGCTTCGGCGTTGCCGCCCAGGGTGCGCAGTACCTCCACCATCATGGCGGTCGCTGTCACCCCGTCCACGTCATAGTCGCCGTAGATCGCCACGGGCTCGCCGCCATCAATTGCGCGCCAGAGCCGCTCCACCGTCCGGTCCATATCGAGCAACAGAAATGGATCCCCCAACGGAGATGAGCAGTTTAAATACTCCAAGGCTTCCGCGGTGGTTCGCACGTTGCGATTAAAGAGAATTTGCCGTAAATAGGGTTGAAAATCATGCAGTTCAACATCTACTTCCGGCGGAAGCGAAGCGGGGATATGCCAGCGCTTATCAGTTTGACGTTGCATCAGCGGTTTTCCATCCGGTTCTATTCAAATTATGTCTCCCAAGTATAAGCGCGGCCGGGTTCTCCCGCAAGGCGCTTGCCGCTCGCGCCGGCCGTCGGAGCGGCCGCAAACTGGGTTATAATTCTCTGCTGGCGTCGAACAAACGACGCGCGACCCCAAATAAGGTTGATCCATCCACTTGAACGAATCCCAACCCTTCCAGTTTGACTTGCTCGCCCGCGACGGCCGTGCCCGCGCCGGTGTGTTTCACACGCCGCACGGCGACATCCCCACGCCCATTTTCGCGCCGGTGGGCACGCAAGCCACCGTCAAGGCTGTGACGCCCGCCCAGCTTGAGGAGATTGGCGCCAGCCTGGTGCTCTCCAACACCTATCATCTTTACCTGCGGCCCGGCGCCGACCTGGTGGCCGAAATGGGCGGTCTACATCAGTTCATGCAATGGCCGCATCCCATGTTGACCGACTCGGGCGGCTTCCAGGTTTTCTCGCTGGCCGATATGCGCAAGATTGACGATGACGGTGTCACCTTCAAAAGCCACATCGACGGATCGACGCACCGCTTCACGCCCGAATCAGCCGTCGCCATCGAGGAAAAACTGGGCGCGGATATCATTATGGCGTTCGACGAGTGCGCGCCGCCTTACGACCGCGCCTACAACGAACGCGCCGTCGTGCGCACGCACGCCTGGGCCGAACGCTGCCTGCGCGCCAAAACGCGCCCCGACCAGGCGCTCTTCGGCATCGTGCAGGGCGGCATCTTCCCGGATTTGCGTGTCCAGTCGGCAGAGTTTATCAGCTCGCTGGGTTTCCCGGGGCATGCCATTGGCGGCCTATCGGTGGGCGAAACCAAGCATGAGATGAACACCATGCTGGAGGTCGTCGATGCCGTGCTGCCGGAAGACAAACCCCGCTACCTGATGGGCGTCGGCTCGCCGGAGGATTTGATCAACGGCATCCGGCGCGGGGTGGATATTTTCGATTGCGTGCTGCCCACCCGCCTGGCGCGCCACCAGGCCGCCATGACCTTCACCGGCCGCATCAACCTGATGAACACAGTCAATGCGCGCGACGAACGCCCCATTGATGCGGCTTGCGGCTGCTACACCTGCCGGCATTTCACCCGCGCCTACCTGCGCCATTTGATTGTCGCTAAGGAAATGCTGGCTGCCACCCTGATTTCGATTCACAACCTGTTCACGCTGCTTGAACTGGTGCGCCAATCGCGCGCTGCCATCCTGAACGGCACCTTTGAATCCTTCGCCGATGATTTTCTCGCCAACTACGCATCCTCCAAGACATCCAACCGCCAACCCGGTTAAACAGGAGCAACATCATGACCCTCTTTCAAGCATTGATCCTCGGCATTGTGCAAGGTTTAACTGAATTCCTGCCCATATCCAGCTCGGCACACCTGGTGCTGGTGCCTTTTTTCCTTGGCTGGGATAAGACCATTCCCGCCGATCAAATCTTCCCCTTCGGCGTGCTGGTGCAATGGGGCACGCTGCTGGCGGTCATCGTGTATTTCTGGAAGGACCTCTGGACGATCCTTAAAGCCTGGTTCACCGCCCTTTTGCACCGCCGCCCCTTTGAAAGTACCGACGCGCGCATGGGCTGGTACATCATCCTGGCGACCATTCCTGCAGGCCTGTTTGGCTTGCTGATCAAAGACCAGGTCGAAGCTGCCTTCAACAGCCCGGTCGCCACCGGCGTGTTCCTGCTGGTGACGGCTGCCCTCCTGACGGCTGCCGAGGTATTTGGCAAAGGCACACGCGACCTTACCGGGATCACCTGGCTCGATGCGCTCATCATGGGGCTTTTTCAGGCCGCCGCCATCTTCCCGGGTATATCGCGCTCCGGCGCCACCATCACCGGCGGTATGCTGCGCGGCCTGGACCGCGCCTCTGCGGCCCGCTTTTCATTCATCATGTCCATCCCCATCATGCTGGCGGCCGGTTTGCTCAGTATCGGCGATCTGAATGAGGTCGCCTCCCTGTCCAGTTTCCTGCCGGCGCTGTTGACCGGCCTGGTTGCTGCCGCCGTTTTCGGTTTTCTTTCCATTAAATGGTTGCTCAACTTCCTGC
>JAPKMQ010000172.1 GCA_026645875.1 Longilinea sp. | reverse complement strand
CAGCGAATTTACCACCGGTTTAACTGATTACGACATCCCCGAGAGTGTCCTGCGCGACATGTACCGGGCGAGCCTGTTGCAGGAAAAGATGTTTGCTCACTTCACCGCGGATGTGCCCGTGATCCAGGAGCAGGTCTGGGCGCGCCACATCCTGGTTGCGACGGAAGAAGAAGCCAACACGGTCCTGGAACGCCTGAATAGCGGCGTGGAGTGGAATATCGTGGCCAATGAATTATCCACCGACACTTCCAACAGCGCCAACGGCGGCGATCTGGGCTGGTTCCCGCGCAACTACATGGTCAAGGAATTTGAAGACGCGGCCTTCGCCATGCAGGTAGGGGAAATCAGCCAGCCTGTGAAAACCGAGTTCGGCTACCACATTATCCAGGTGGTCGGTCACGAACAGGAACGCCCCCTGACTGTTGAGGTGCTGGATCAGGTCAAGCAAAGCATCTGGTCCAAATGGCTGGAAGGCGTGAAAGCCAACAAGAAAATCGAAACGTTTGACCTGTGGAAAGAAGTCAATCCGACAGAACCGACCGTTCCTGCCGCATAACTTCCGTTTACGATAACAAAAAGAGCCTGCGCAAAACAGCAGGCTCTTTTTTCTTATTAACAACGGAAAACTATCTGACCATATCCTCACCGACTTCATCCAGCCGCAGGCTGATCATCTGGCTGGCCGAATCACGTCCCATGGTGATGCCGTAAATTACATCCGCGATCTGCACGGTATTGCGGTTATGCGTAATGACGATGAACTGGGTGGTCTGGCTCAATTCACGCAACAGGTCGCAAAAGCGGCCCACATTCGCTTCATCGAGCATGGCATCCACCTCATCCATCACGCAGAACGGCGTCGGCGACACCTTGAGCAGCGAGAAGATCAATGCCACGGCGGTCAGGCTGCGCTCACCACCTGAAAGCAACGATAACCCCTGTTCGCGCCGCCCCGGCAGCCTGGCCTCAATGTCGATGCCTGTTTCGGCCACGTTCTCAGCGTCCGTCAGGATCAACCGGGCCGAACCGCCTCCAAACAGGCGCGTGAACATCTCGCGGAATTCCACAGCCACCGCGTCAAAAGTCTTGCGGAATTCGCGCTTCATCAATTCATCCAGCTCAGCGATCACTTCGCGCAAATCCTGATCCGCTTTTTTCAGATCGGCCACCTGGCTGGTCAGGAATTCATGCCGTTCCTTCACCGAGCGGTACTCCGCCTGCGCTTCCGGGTTGATCGCGCCCAGGCGGCGCAACTGCGCCCGCTGCCGGCTGATGGCATCTTCAATTTCAGGGGCTAACTCCTTGACCTTGGGCAATTCCTGAACCATTCCATCCAACGGCAGCGGATTTGGACCAACGTTATCCTGCGAATATTCCAGCGCCACCAGGCCGAAATCCTCTTCGATGCGGCGGCGCAGGTTCTCAATCGATTCGGAGATGCGCGTCATCTCCAGCTGGGCCTGGGTGGAATAACGGTCGGCCACCAACACTGCCTGCTGGGCAGCCATCTGATCGCCTTGCAGGTCGTTGTATTGCTTATCCAGTTCGGTCAGCGCCTTTTCCGCCGGATCAATTTGTTGCTGCAAGGCGTCGATGGCCACGTTGATGCGGCTTTCATCCTGGCGGTAGCCTTCCTTCTCGACGTCCAACTGCTCCAGTGCGGCTTTTTGCTCTATCTTTCGCTGCTGCAAGGCCTTTTGTTGGTTCCGGCTGGCATCCAGCGCTTGCTGGTACTCGTCCAACCGCCGGGAAGTGTCACGCAAAGCGCGTTCCACCACGGCCGCGTTGGTTGACCAGTGCGAAACCTGACCCTGCAATTCATCCACGGGCAGCCCTGCCAGCATGCGATTCTGCTCGCGGACCTGCTCGTTAAAGCTCTCAATTTCGCCAATTGTCGTCTTTAGATTCGCCGCCGACTGCTTGAGTTCATCCTCCGAGCGGCGTATCTGGTCTTCCAGCGAATTGATCTGCCCGCGCTGAAAATCACGCTTCTGGCGGGCCTGTTCGGCTTCAAGCGTCGCCTGCTGGTAGGCCTGGTTGGCATGGTTCAGCGCCTGGGTGGCCTGGCGGACAGCCTTATCCATTTCCTGCTGCAAACCGCGGTCGCGAATAAGGGTCTCATCAAACCGTTGCAGCGACTCTTTGGCCTCAGACAATTGTTTCTCAGCATCCGCCAGCGCATCCTGGAATTCCCGCTTCTGGCGGGGTCGGCCGATCACGCTTGCTCGCGGTTCGCGGCCGGCAATGATGCTGCCGCTGCCGGTAAACACCTCGCCGCGCAGGGTCACCGCGCGACCATGCGGAGGAAGTTTGGCGGCAATGCGGCGGGCGCCGGCCCGGCTGCGCGCCACCAGCACCTGCCCTAACAGGAAGCGGATCACAGGCTGCATTTCTGGTGATGCATTGACCAGGCTGCTGGCGTTGCCAATGAGGTCTGCGTCCTGGATGTCGGCCAAATCCTTGGCGGATTTCAGCCCGTCCATGGGCAGCAGGATGGCACGGCCATTTTCATTCTTTTCCAGGTATTCCAGCGCTAACTCAGGATCGGTACCGGCTTCGATCAGGATCGCGTCCAGGTGGTCGCCCAGCGCGCCTGCAATGGCAGCTTCATACTCAGATGGCACGTCCAAAAGGCCGCTCAGGGCACGCAGATTTCCGCTGATTTTTTTCTGGCCAACCGCTTGAAGAAGCAATTTTGCGCCCTGGTTCAGACCGGCCAAGCTCTTCTCGGCCTGATCGAGTACTTCCACCTGTGCCGCGAAGCGCACACGCTCAGCCTCAAAATGGGCGCGCTGGTCCTGAAAGCCCTTCCGCTGGCCTTCCAGATCGCTGACCCGCTCCTGCTGGCGGCGCAAATTTTCATCCGCTTCGCGCAGGTGTTGTTCGGCGCGTTCTTTCTCGCCTTTTGCCTGAGCCTGTTTAACCTGCGCCTGATGCAGCCCGTTTTCGCCCGATTCAATTGTCTTGGACAACCCGTCGCGGTTGCGCTGCAGGCTGACGATCCGATTCTGCAATTCATCCTGATGGGCTTTGATTTGAACCTGGCGGGTTTCTGCGCCGGCCATTTGTCTGCGGGCATCGCGCAGTTTTTGTTCCACCGTCTCGCGCTCGCGTTGTCGGGCCAGCAGCGCTTTTCGCGCCTCTTCCATTTGGGCGCGGGCATCCGAAAGCTCAGCCTGCAGGCGCTCTTCTTCCAGGATCAACCCGTCGAGGCGGTTCTGGCGGCTCTTCTCTTCCTCTTCCTGGACGGCCAGATCCGCCGCCAGGGTCCCGCCCTGCTGAACGAGCGCACGCTTGCGCTCATCCAGCACCGCCAGGCTCCGGCTGACCCGTTCGCGCTGGTTGTGCAATTCCGCCGATTGGCCATGCCAGCCGTTCAATTGCCCGCGCAACCCCTGGAGTTGATCGCGCACGGCGTTGACTTTTCTTTCAACAGTTTCCAGCTTTTCGCGCGCCTGTAATAAGCGCGCTTCCTGCGTCCGCACGGTTTCGCGCGCCTGAGAAAGGTCGCGCTGTGCCCGGTGCCAATGATAGCCATACCATTCCCGCAGCGAGACGCGTAGATCGGCCATGATGCGATCATATTCAATCGCCCGTTGAGCCTGTTTCTCCAGGCTCTTCAAACGCGGCTCAAGCTCGCTAAGAATATCCAGAATGCGTTCCAGGTTGCGGCGTGTTTGATCCAAACGGTTCAAGGATTCTTCGCGGCGGCTACGATACAGGCCAATGCCAGCCGCCTCCTCAAAGAACCGGCGGCGTTCATCAGGCTTAAGCGACAGGGCGGCGTCCACCAGACCCTGTCCGATAATGGTATAAGTCCGCTCCGCCAGGCCAGACTGGGCCAGCAATTCAGAGATCTCTTTCAAGCGCACACGCTGGCCGTTGAGCAGATACTCGTTGTTGCCATCACGGTACGCGCGGCGGGTGATTTCGACTTCGGAAAAATCGATGGGCAGCCAGCCGTCTTCATTGTCAAAGACAATTGCCGCCGACGCCATGCCGGCCCGCGGACGAAATTCTGACCCGGCAAAGATCATGTCCTCGGTTTTCCGTCCGCGCAACAGGCTGTAGGACTGCTCGCCCAACACCCAGCGCAGGGAATCGGCAATATTCGATTTCCCTGATCCATTCGGACCAACGACGGCGGTGATCCGCCCCGGAAACTGAAATTGTGTCCGGCTGGCAAAGGTTTTATATCCGTGCAATTCAAGTTGCTTAAGCCGAGATGACATGAAGCTCCTGGTAAGAAGAATTGATCCCGGCCTACTCGACCAGTCCCAATTGGTGAAGTGCATTCTGAGCCGCGGCTTTAGCCGCCGCTTGTTTGCTGTGTCCCACCCCGCTGCCCTTCACATCTCCCAGAATGAGCACGTCGACGGCGAACATCTTTGAATGGTCCGGCCCGGTGGCGCTCCGGGTGACATATTGCGGCGCCTGATAACCTTGTGCTTGCGCCCACTCCTGCAGCATGCTCTTGGGATCCTCGTTCTTCCGGTTGGCGAGAATATCGTCCGCGGTGGATTCAAGCAGCGGCCCGATGAAATCCATCACCCCATCGATGCCGGCATCCAGGTAAATGGCGCCGACGATTGCTTCGAAGGTATCGCACAGCAGCGCCGATCGCAGGCGGCCGCCAGCTGCCGTTTCACCGCGGCCCAGACGCATCGCGCCGCCCAGGTCGATCTGGCGGGCAAATTCGGCCAGCGCTTCGGTGTGCACCAGCGCCGAGCGCATGCGGGTCAGGTCGCCCTCATGCATCTCGGGGTAGCGGTTGTACAACCACGCCCCCACGGTGAAATCCAACACGGCGTCGCCCAAAAATTCCAGCCGCTCGTTGTCTTCGAGTGCTTCGGAATGCTCGTTCAGGTATGACCGGTGGGTCAAGGCGCGGCTCAATAGCAGCCAATCCTTGAACTTCAGGCCAAGGCGGTCCGCAAGTTCCTGCGGCGATTCGCGCAAGTTCGCCCCGTTGGTTGTAAGGTCCACAAGTTCCTCCCGGAACTCAGGGGTCGCCAGCCACCTCAACCGGGTCGGTCCAGGTAGCTTGCGATCCATCAGTTCCTTTTGTTAAATGTTGAAGGTGGATGCTTTAAATCCAGATCCCGAAAGGATCAAAACTGCCGGCTCAGGTATTTTACCCGATAATTGCCGATATGCGGCCCAAACCAGGGCGGAAGTTGGTTCGACATACAATCCGCGACGGGCCAAATCGCGCGCAGCCGGCCAGATATCCTCCTCTGGGATGTCCACAAAGGTGCCTGCACCGGGTCGAATTTCCGCGAGCAGTGCGCCAGCGCGCACGGGGTTGCGCACGCGCACGCCCTCGGCAGCGGTCGGCCCCTCACCGGCTTGTTTCATAGCCGCCAGGCCGTGTTGGAATGTCTGCACCAGCGGCGCGCAGGCTGCTGCCTGAACGCCTACCAGGTAAGGAATCTTTTGAATGTGGCCGCCGTTTTTCAACGCAGCATAACCGCGCAGGATGCCCAACAGCAACCCGCCGTGCCCGACGGGCGCAATGACCGTGCCAACTTCACCGGATTGCTGCCAGATCTCATAGGCAATCGTGGCGATACCGTCAAGGCCAAAGGGTAAATACGCATGGCTGGCATACGGAACGCCGCGCCGGGCCTCCTCCAGCACCGCTTCCGCCGCGGCGGAACGCGGGCCGGGAATGGGCTTTAGCTCTGCGCCGTAGCGTTCGATCTGAATGCGCTTGGGGCCGGAGGCGGTTTCGGGCACGTACACGCGCGCACGCATCCCAGCGCGCGCCGCGTATGCCGCGAAGGACGCACCGGCGTTGCCAGAGGAATCCTCCACGGCTTCGCCCACGCCGCGTGCCAGAAGTTGGCTGGCCAGCACCGCGCTGCCGCGGTCTTTGTATGATCCGGTCGGGTTCTGGTATTCCAGCTTGAAACCCACCTGCCGGCCTTCCAACACATCCCACAGCAGCGGGGTTAGGCCTTCACCCAGGCTGACGGCCGGCGAATGCCAGGGAAACGAAAAAGCGTGACGGTAGCGCCACAAACCGGGCAGACTGGCATCCACGCGCTTTGGATCAAATTCCGGCGCGCCGTCAAAATCATAAACGCCGCCGCAGGCCGGGCAGCGAAACGGCGTCCCGGCGGCCGGGTAGGGTTGCAAACAAGCCATGCAGCGAATGGTGGGCATGGGCATTAATCGTTCTTCCCCGGGTGATA
>JAPKMQ010000171.1 GCA_026645875.1 Longilinea sp. | reverse complement strand
ATGCGCGCGGGGTATCGGTCCCTCGGCTTCGACATTGGCAAATCCGAAACGCCGGTCGTCCCGATCATCATCGGTGATGATATGAAGACTTTCTTGTTCTGGAAGAGCCTGTTTGAAAATGGCGTCTTTGTCAATCCGGTCATCAGCCCCGCGGTTTCACCCGGGCACCAATTGCTGCGCACCAGTTACATGGCCACGCACACCGACGACCAACTGGACCGCGTGTTGGAGATTTTTGGCCGGGTCGGCAAGGAATTAGGGATTATCTAGTCTGGTTGTAGAATAAAACCGGCGTTCCATAAAGGGACGCCGGTTTTGCTTATTTCATCAAGTAGAGGATGCCGATGGTGCCCGGGCCACAGTGGCTGGCGATGGTTGTTCCGGCGTAGGTGATGTGCGCTTCCTGGATATTTGCGATACTTAAAAGCGTGGCTTTGAGAAATTCCGCGTCCGCATCGCAGCCTGTATGGGTGATGAAAACCCGTTCCAGGTCAATGCCCGGCAAGAGGGCTTTGAATTCCTCCAGCATGGATAACAAAGCCCGTTTTCGGGCACCGCCGATTTTTTCCTTGACGCCCATGCTGCCATCTTTGCGAACCTCGATGACCGGCCGGATGCGCAGCAGGGTCCCAAAAATGTTCGCCAGAGCAGAGCAGCGGCCACCCTTGTACAGGTATTCCATGGTGTCTATCACAAAGGACGTATGCACTTTGGGGATCAACAGTTGCACCTGCTGGACAATTTCGTCAAAGCTGGCGCCCTGATCGCGCAGTTGAGCTGCATTCAGCACCAGCAGGCCGATGCCAGTGGAGAGGTTCAGGGAATCAATCACGGCAATGCGTTTGCCTTGCACCTCGGCGGCAGCCAAAACAGCGTTTTGATGCGTGGCGGAGAGCTGGCTGGATAGGCTGATGTAGATGACGTCATTGGGCGAACCAAACACTTGTTGGAACTCGGCGACCGGAACGGCAGAGGTTTTGGGCAGTTCGCCGGTTCGTTTGACGGCGTCGAATAGTTGTGCCAGGGACAAATCACCGTCCTTCAGGTCCTTTCCGTCAACGAACACAGACAGGGGAACCCGTTGGATGTGGTAGCGCTCCAGTAGCTCAGGACTCAGGTCGCTGGTACTGTCGGTCAGGATATCGATCATGATGGCTGCCTTGGATAAGGATAAGAACAAATCCTGCGAAATTCTACCCCGGTTATGAACGCCTGCGGTAAAGTTTAAGAAAGCTGCCGCGGGGAGAATTACGGCGATGCAGGTGAGGATTATCTGAAAATATTAATAAAAACCGCGAAAGGTGCCGAGCGAATACCACTGTTTCCCTTTCGCGATCTGATACGTGATGGCAAGGCTTAGAAGCGTTTGTTCTGGGTATTGCGGTTATGGCCGCTTGCGGATAGGCTGTGGAACGCAGAGTCCATCGGTATGTATACAGGTTCGGGACGGTCGTCGACTTCCTCTTCCTGCTGTTCGAGCATTGGTTCCAGCGGCCGGCTGCGAGCCAGCGCAGGAGCGGATTGCGGCAAGGGTATGCGTTCTTTGCCTTTGCGCCGGACAATCAGCGGCTGTTGGGCGGCTGGTTGGGCGGCGCGTGTGCTCGGAGCCATTGTTCGACCGGGCTGTTGCGCGGCCACCGGTTTGACCGCAAATGAAAATGAGCCGATCAGCAGAATGCGCGTGACCCACACCAGGATGGCAATAAAAACCGGGATGCTATGCGTCAGGATTTGCGGGTTGATGATGGCTGTGCTGGACAGGGAACGGTTGACCACAGCCATGGAAATGCCCCACCAGGTGAGCACGGCGTTCATGGTGGCTGCCAGTAACCAGGCGCCAAACAGATACCAGAGTTCCTTGGGGGCTTCACGGTCGCTTTCGGGAAGAAACAAGCGGGCAATTCCGGCAAAATCGATGGCGCAAAAGGCAATTGACAGGGTGGTCGACCAGCGCAGCCCCAGGAAGCTCAATTCTCCGAGCAGATCACCCAGCGCAAACGCCGTGGTGCTAAAGTTAAAGGTTTCAAAGCCAACCAGGGCGACGGCCAGAATTGCTGTGGTTGCCCATTTGCGGTAGCCGAGATTGTTTCTTAGCGGCGCCGTCTCATAAGTAAAACGTCGGTCAGACATGGCTACCTCCTTTCCAGGTGACTTGTACCAGGCTGAACCTAATCTATAATAGAACAATATTTCTAAATTGTCAAGTATGAATCGAACCACCGATCTGATGACGGCAAAATCCTATCCAGAGCAAAAATATCTTCTTAGAACCAGCCGCGTTTTCGGAAAAATGAAAGCATGCCCACGACAATCGAGAGGTAAATTCCCAACACCATTACATAGCCCAGTGGCCAGTTAAGTTCTGGCATGAACTTAAAATTCATGCCGTAGTTCCCGGCGACAAACGAAAGCGGCAGGAAAATAGTTGAAACGATGGTCAACGCCTTCATAATTTCATTCAGGCGGAGTGAGGTTGAGTTTAGATAAATATCCAGAGACCCGCTGACGATATCGCGAATATTTTCAGACATTTCCTGGATGCGAATGATATGATCATAAATATCACGAAAGTAAATCCGGCTTTTTGCATCAATCTCCGGGAATTCATCCCGGCTGAGGCGATTGATCACCTCGCGTTGCGGCCAGATGATGTGGCGAAGGACCATAATGCTGTGCTTCAACGCTAGAATGCGCTCCAATGTTTCCCCTTTGGGCTTTGCCAGGACCTGATCTTCCAGGAGTTCGATCTCGTCTTCCATGCGATCAAGCAGGGGCATGTAATCGTCCACCAGGATATCCAGGATGGCGTGGCAAAGGAAATCTGACCCACCCTGGTGGATGCGTTGATCCTTTTCCAGCAGCGCCCAGGTTTTGTCCACCGGTGGCATCTTTGGATCGGGCGACAGTGTGACGAGATAATTCGCGCCCAGGAAGATATCCAACTCCATCACGGTTTCCTCTTTGATTTCCGCGAAGGGCTGGATGGCGTGCGCGATGAGAAACAGGTAGTCGCCAAAATCGTCGATCTTGGGCGTTTGATACCCGGCATTGATGCAGTCCTCAATGGTCAGTGGATGAAAATGAAAAACATTCCCAAGGATCGATTGGATTTCGTTAGGTGACGATTCTTCCAAAATCACCCACAACAGCCCATCGGGTTGTGCTACGCAACCCTCGAATTGGTCAACGGGTAAATTGCGAACCGGTTGTTGATTTGACGGGAAAAATATGGAACGGATCATGTCCGAAAACTCCAACTCATAAGATGATTATTCAGAGTATACTCTGGTTTGATTTTTCAAGCGTTATTTGTACTCTAAAAAACGTAGGAAGATGAGGCGGAGGGATCAGTGGGTGATGTGACCATTCAACAATTGATGGATCTGCTGCCGGGGGCTTTTATCCCTCAAAATGCAGCCGGGATCGACGCAATTACATTCTTTGATCTGAGCGGGGCACAAGGCGGCCAATGGACCGTGACGATCCGCGATGAAAAAATCCATGTTGAAAAGGGAGAGCCCGTAGAGCATCCCACTCTGATCCTGCGGGCCGAAGGGCAGGATGTGCTGGATATCTTTAACGGCAAGCTGGAACCCATGCGCGCTTTCATGTTGGGCAAATTGCGGGTGAAGGGCAATTACGGGCTGGCAATGAAACTGACCGACCTGTTTCACCTGGACGATCAATTATTCCGTTCAATGCAATAAGGAAAACAATAAATAAATCGGGCTGCTTAGCCCGATTTTGATTTTAATATAAGCCCCAATCTCCGCCCAGGCCTTCCTCCATCATGGAGAAGTCCCAGGGTTCAAGCCCCAGGTCGATCACCGCGGGTTGGTTGAGCGCCTCTTCAGCCTTCTGGCGGGTCATTTCCAGCATGGCCGGGCCATACGGGCAAAACGGCGTGGTAAGGATCATTTTTAAGACCGTTTGATCAGTATCGATGCGCACGTTGCGGATCAGGCCAAGTTGAATGATGCTTAAGCCAATTTCCGGGTCGATGACTTCGGCCAGTTTTTCACGCAATTGATCGCTTTGCTCGGGATTGACGGCCTCCGAATCCCAGGCGGGGCGGTTGGTGCCAGGTACGCCGTTTTCCATACTCAGTTCTCCGAATTGGTTTCAGTCAGGTCAGGAATGACATAGGTGCAGTGGGTATCACCGCGGAGCACGCAATGAATTTTCTCCGCCGGGATCTCGAGGACCGTGGAGATCAGGGTTTGATCCACGGTGCAAACTTCGGGGTGGCTTTGACCCACATGGAAGTAAGGGCAGGTGATTTCGTTAATGTGATACTGTGAACCTTGCTTCTCCCATTGAACAGAAAAACCCTCTTCCGCCAAGAGCTTCTGGATCAAATCCAGACGTTCCTCAATATTCATGGATCGGGCTTCGCGCTTCACTTTTGAGGCCAGATCCACCGCCATTTCCGTGAATATTTTATTGACCACCGGCGCCGGGAGAGTCTCTTTGAGCTGGTCCAGCAAGCGGTTTGTCAGCCGAAAATAGCGGGTGGGAAAACGCTCCAGGCCTTGTTCGGTTAAAACATACACCAGGCGCGGCCGGCCAACCCCATGCCGTTCTTCTTCCGCGGTGACCAACCCCTCTGCCTGCAGGCTGGTGAGGTGGTGCCGCACGGAGATGGCATTGATGCCGACCGCTTCAGCCAGGTCGCTGATGGTGGCGCGGGGATTTCCCAACAGGGTTTGAAGGATTCTTTCCCGGGTGCTTTTCATTTACGCCTTTCCTGCTTTTGTTAGTCAAAAGCAGTATAACATAGCGCTTTGAAATATGTCAATATATTAGATTTTTATCCTAAATATTCAATTACCGGGTAAGTTAAAAAACGGCTATAATTTACTGATAAGGGATTTGCGAATGATCGAAGCAATTGCAGAACTTTTCAGGTGGGATTATCAGGGGCAGCCGTTTGTCTTGTTTGGCCCGGCGCATCTGATCGCGCTGGGCGTGATTCTGGCCTTCATCCTATCGTTCTTCTGGCTGCGTTCCAGGGCGCCCGAGGGCTGGCGCAGGGCAATCCGGGTGGGGATGGCTGTGGTTTTGATTGTGAACGAACTCGCCTGGCACCTTTGGAACGCCGTAAACGGCCAATGGAGTATTCAAACCATGCTGCCGTTGCACCTGTGCAGCCTGTTTGTTTTTCTCAGCGCGGTCATGCTGGTGACACGCAGCTACCCGGTTTTTGAGTTTGCTTACTTCCTGGGAATCGGCGGCGCTCTGCAGGCATTAATCACACCGGATGCTGGCATCTATGGTTTTCCACATTTTCGGTTCGTTCAAACCATGCTTTCTCACGGTTTGATTGTCTCAGCAGCGCTGTACATGTTAATCGTTGAGAATTATCGGCCGACCTGGCGGTCGTTGGGCAAGGTGGCGTTGTGGGGAAACGTGTACATGTTGGTTGTGTTTGGCCTGAATTTACTGCTGGGCAGCAATTACATGTACCTGGCACACAAGCCTGCCACCGCTTCGGCGATCGATTTCCTGGGTCCGTGGCCGCTTTACCTGCTGTGGCTGGAATTGATCGCTCTGGCGCTTTTCCTATTGATGGCATTGCCCTTCGTGAAGCGAGGTCGACTCAGGGCTTGATAGGCCCGTATATTCTGGAATAAATAAGAATATTATATTAAATATTGACCCTTTTAGCTGCCTATGCTATAATCGGGTCTGTTCAAGAAATTGAGCTTAACGCTGGAAGAACGGAAGAAATTAATCGAAGGAGTCTCACATCCATGTCGGATTTGATCATTCGGAATTTGCACGTAAGTATTGACGGTAAAGAGATCCTGAAGGGTCTGAACCTCACCATTCCGCAGGGCGAAGTTCACGCCATTATGGGTCCAAACGGGACGGGAAAATCGACCCTGGCTTATACCTTGATGGGCCACCCGTCTTATGAAGTCACCGCTGGCGAGGTGTGGATCGACGGCACCAACATTCTCGATCTGGAGCCGGATGAGCGCTCCCGGCTTGGCATCTTCCTGGCGTTTCAATACCCCGTCGCCATTCCCGGCGTGACCGTCGCTAACTTCCTGCGATCTGCGGTCAATGCGCGTCGGCGCGCCGAAAACCCTGATGACAAGGGTGTCGCGATCCCTGAATTCCGAAAGATGCTCAAAGAAAAAATGGCTTACCTGAAGATGGATCCGGCCTTTGCGGGTCGGTATCTGAACGACGGCTTTTC
>JAPKMQ010000170.1 GCA_026645875.1 Longilinea sp. | reverse complement strand
CCACTTTGACCAGGATGTCATCTACCATGTAAATCGACTGGTCGAGATAAAACATTTTGTCCAATGCCAGCCAACCGGCCTTGGATGCCGGTAGGCTCCGCACCAGCCACGAATCAGACAGTTTGACTTTCTTTCGTAAATTTTCGGAATAGAGCTGATTTCTCGTTTTTGTATTCAGGAACGTCATCCGATTGGCAAACGCTTGTATGGGTTTGCCAATTTCACGCGCAATCCCGGCGGCACCTAGCGCTGCGCCTTTGAATGCGCCAAGGAAACGGCGCGGGTTACGCAGTTCGACGCTGCGCGCAGCCGATTGTACTCCGTCGCGCAGGTAATCCGGCAGCAGGTGCAGCGGATTGAGCGCTGAGGCATAACGTGGATAGCCGCCAAAGGTTTCATCACCCCCATCGCCGGTCAGCGCCACAGTCACATGCTCGCGGGCCAGTTTGGATACATAATAGGTTGCAACCGCCGAATCATCGCCGTAGGGCTCACCGTAATGCCGCAGCAGCTCAGGCACCACCTTAAGCAGTTCAGGCTTGACGATAAATTCATGGTGATCCGTTTTGTAGCGTTCCGCAATCTGACGCGCAAAATTTAACTCATTGAAGTCATCTGCCTCAAAACCGATCGAAAAAGTTTTGACCGGCTCGCGCATCAAACCGCTCATCAAAGCCACAATTGCGCTCGAATCCAGCCCGCCGCTCAAGAACGCCCCCAGCGGCACGTCACTGATCAGCCTCCGCTGCACGGCATCCGTCATCAACTCGCGAAGCTCTGCCACCGCTTCATCCTTGCTCACCTTGCGCTTTTGGCCGTAGGGGATATCCCAGTAGCGCTCAATTTTGACCTGCCCCTTTTCAGCCAACAGATAATGGGCCGGGCGCAGCTTGCGAATCGCTTTGTATATCGTAAACGGACTGGGAATGTACATCATGGTCATGTACAAATCCAGCGCTTCATAATCCAGCTCGGTGGATATACCCGGATGTTTGCGCAGCGCTTCGATCTCGGAAGCAAATACCACACCACCAGGCAGCACCGAATAAACCAGCGGTTTTTTGCCCAGCCGGTCGCGTGCCAGCAGCAAACGCTGCCGGGAAGAATCCCAGATCGCCAGCGCAAACATACCATTGAGATGTTGCAGGCAATCCACGCCGTACTCTTCGTAGAGGTGGACAATCACCTCAGTATCTGTGCGAGTTTTGAAACTATGACCGCGCAGCAGTAGGTCCTGGCGAAGTTCAAGGAAGTTGTAGATTTCACCATTAAACGTGATCCAAACGCTGCCGTCCTCGTTGCCGATGGGCATATGGCCGGTGTTTAGATCGATGATGCTCAGGCGGCGCGAGCCAAAGCCGACGACAGTGTCCATGTAGTAACCATCGTCGTCCGGACCGCGATGGACGAGTTGGGCGTTCATCTGTCGGATCAGGTGCTCATCCACAGGGGTACCATTAAAGTTGTACTGACCGACAATTCCACACATGATCAGATCACCTTTGGCCCATTCAACCAGAATTGCTTGCGGTAGTAACGCGTGTGCCACATGCACAGCAGCTTGCCGTAAATGCTGCCCGATTCGGCCACCAGCCACATCACCGGCGTCGTCAGGTAATCATGGTCCTTGCCGCGCAGCCGCCCGACAATGCCGCGGTAAACGATGGAGCCCAGGTAGGTGAACAGCGCACGAACCTGCTTGAGCATCACCCCCGCCTGTACCTTCGAATTGCGCGGGTAATTGGGCATATCCTTATACAGAGTCGCCAGCAGCACTTCGGAATAGCCGTAAATTTTAAAGTGCCGGAACAGGCGCTTCACATTGGCGCTAAACATATGATACACCACCGCGTCTGGCGCGTTGACCACGCGTTTGCCAGTTTTCCATTGAATGCGCCAGGCCATGTCCACCTCGGAACCCGTATACAGGTTGGGATTGAACATGCCCACATCCATCACTGCCTGCGTGCGGTAAGCGGCGTTGCCGGTGAGCACCGACTTGGGAAATCCCGGGGCCATTTCAACGCAGTTGTTAAAGGGACGGATTTCATTGCCCAAAAATCGCTCAACACGAGTCTGAGGCTCGTAGGGCTCAATCTGCCCGCCGACCGCCACGACGTCTGGATCCTCAAACGGGGCCACCATGCGGCGCAGCCACTCTTTTTCCGGCACGCAATCCGAATCGGTGAAGACCACGATCTCGCCCTTCACTTCGCGCAGGCCGGTATTGGTGGCGGCGTGCGGGCCCTGCAATTTGGTCTCGTAGACTAGCTTGACCGGATACTGCTTGACCACTTCTGGCGTTCCGTCACGGGAGTTATTGTCGACGACGATCACCTCGTAACGATTCTGCGGATATTCCACCGCCAGGATCGCGTCCAGGCAATGGCGAATGGTACGCATGCCGTTATACACCGGGATGACGATGGATACGGTGGGGAAGAATCCCTCGATGCTGTTTTCAACGCTCAAATCAATCTGCGGGCTCATCTCTGACTCCAATACCGTTCCGCGTGTGCGTGGTAACCGAATAATTTTCTCCAGGTACGCTCGCGTCGTCCCCCGCTTCCGGCCAGCGTATATCGCAATTTTTCCTGCCATTGGATGTTCCGGGCACGATCGGCCGTAAAATCCCTGACCCGTTGTTTCAAACCCGCTTCGGTTCCAAAGATCTTTTGTGTCTGCGTGCCGTACCCCAACATGGCATTGATCTTGGCCTGCACGTCGATGATCACCGTGCGGCTGTGCCATTGGTCCAGCCCCAACTCGACCCTGACCTTGTCCAGCGTGATAGGGTCCTCAGCGTGCGGAAAGTCTTCATAAAACCACACTTCGGGCACCCTTTTGGCCAGTTCCATGCCAGCCAGCCGCGCCAGGTAGTGATCCACATGACCGCCAATGGCCAGCGGAGCGTAACAGCGCGCCGGCTGGTTGGCCGGGAGCAGGTTGAGCGCCTGCTGGGCCCAGTATTGCGGCAGGCGCGACGCATCATCGGGCTGCGGGCTGGAGAACAGCGCAGTCAAATCATGGTACGCAGGCTGGCCGCCGACAGTCCGGTAAATGCTGTCAAGCGTGTCCAGGTAAACCACCTTTACACCTAATGCGGTGAGGGTCTGTTCATCCTCCGCGCGGCGCGCTTCGACCATGTTGCTCAGGTCGCCCCAGCGCTGGTGATAGCTGCGCGCGAAGTCGGAAATGTTGGCATAATCCGGGATGCCCGCGCACAGGTTGAGCACGGTGACCGGTTCGCCAGCTTTGCGCTGCTGGCAGATCAAACCGCCGCAGGAATACAGCGCGTCATCCAGGTGTGGAGAGAGGTAGATATGCTGCATGGACGACCTCAGGAAGTGGATGTTTCAGGTCGCGGCGGGCGCAGCGACGCAAATGCAAGCTTGAGCAGGCCACGGTTTTTCAGCCAGGCCGGATCATTCAGGATGGCCTTGACCGCGTAACCCATCACGCCCGGCTGTTGGTGGGCGGCTTTTTCAAACGCCTGCACGGCATACAGCGCGCCAAACACCCTGCGGCGCGGCCAGTGCGCCAGCGGCGCGGGCAGGCTCTCAGCCAGCAGCGCCATGAACTGCTTTGCGTCCGGGCACAGCGGGGTGAGCGCAAAGGACGCCAGGCAGGCCTTGCCTTCCGCGCCATCGCCGCCGGCAATTGCGCGCGCAGCTGCGTTCAAGTAAGCGTGGCCGTAGGCCTTGCCGCGCAGCGCCGAGGCTTCGGGCGGCAGCTCGGGGCGCGCGAAGAATTTATCGAACATCGCGATCATGCCGTTCTTCATCATCACCGCCTGGCGCACCATGCTGCTGGCGTGCATGCGGTATAGATAGACCGATTTTTTCAGCCACTGCATGTGGCAACCCATCGAAGCCATGCGCAGCCACAGGTCCCAATCTTCCACGTAGCGCATGTTCTCATCAAACAGACCGGCCCTGTCCAGCCAGCCGCGCCGCACCAGCGGCGAGCCCACGCAAAACGAGCAGGTGCGCACCCAATCCAGCAGGTCCAGCGTCGGATTTTTCACCCAGGGTCGGATTTCATGCAGCGGACGCATGTTCATGTCCACTTCAATGAAGCCTCCCGCCACCAGACATAAATCCGGGTTCGCATCCAGCACGGGCACCTGCAGCGCCAGCTTTTCCGGCAGGAAAGCATCGTCTGAATCCAGGAAGGCAACGTATTCGCCGCTGGACGCGCGGATGCCGGCGTTGCGCGCACCGGGCAGCCCCTTGTTTTCCTGGTAGATATAACGCACGCGCGCGTCCTTCACCCCGGCCACGACTTCGCGGGTGTTGTCGCTCGAACCGTCGTCGACGACGATGGCCTCCCAATCAGGGTAGGTCTGCGCCAGCACGCTCTTGAGCGCAGTCAGGATCATATTGGCCCGATTGTAGGCGGGAATGATGATGCTCACCCGGGGCGTCATCGGCTTGCTCCAAGGGTCAATCCTGGCAAAAGGGTCATGATTGGCCTCGTAAGGAATGAATCAACGCCTTGACTGAAATGGATGCCACGCCGCGGTTGAGCAGCGCGCGCGGCCAGGCGGAAATGCCTTTGCGCAGGTTGCCTGCTGTACCGTCCCAATGTTCCTTGCGGGACTCCTCAAAGGCTTTGTTGAGATACAGCCAGGCAATGGCCTCACGGCCGGCAGATGTGTAACGGCGGGCAGAATCGGGTAAATGGGCAAACACGCTGCCGATAAAATCCTCTGCGGCCTGCATATCACCCGAATCATCAGCAATTTCCTTGGCGCGGTCGAGAACCATGTGCGCCAGATCTTCCCGGTTTGCGGCGAGCGGGAATTTTGCCAGCAGCTTTTCCAGCTTGGCTTTCCCCTGCTCCGGGTCACCCACCTGGTAGCTGGCCAGCGCTGCGTGCGTGTAAATGCGCTTCAGACTTAGATTGCGCAGGCGTTCGGCCTCGGCGGGGTCACCCGGCCACAGCTCCGCGGCCGTCTTGACAATCTTTTCAAGGTCTTGCAGCCATGACTCGCGCGCTTCGACGGTGATGATCTTCTGCCAGCCGTAGACGCGGTACTTCGACAGCACCTCCGGCGAATAGGCGAACAACCCTAACGGGGCAACCCGCAGCCACAGCTCCCAATCCTCGCCATGGACGTGCGCTTCGTCAAACAGGCCGGCCCGCTCCACCGCCCAGCGCCGCACCAGCATGGTCGAGCCGGGCGCGACGACCGTGGTCATGAACAGTTCCCTGCGCATGTCCGCGATCACCAGACGGTCGCCCTCGGGATTGCAATAGGTTTTCCCGCGGAACTGGATCTGCCGGTCGTCGGGATCGATGTAAATCGCCTGGCAATAGGTCAACACGGCTTCCGGGTGCTGCTCGAGGACGGCCACCTGGCGTTCCAGTTTGTCCGGCATCCACAAGTCGTCCGAATCCATGAACCCAATGTATTCGCCGCTGGAGGCACGGATGCCGGTATTCTTGGCGGCAGAATACTTTTTGTTTTCCTGGTAGATGTAGGTCAGCCGGTCACCATACTGCGCGACTGCCTCACGGGTGTCGTCGGTGGAGCCGTCATCCACCACGATCAACTCAAAATCGCGATAGGTTTGCGCCAGCACGCTGTCGATCGCCCGGAGCAGGAAGCGGGATGAATTGTAGGTGTTGATGATCACGGAGACAGTAGGCATTAGGTGGAGCGCTCCCTACTTGTGCTTGCTTTGTTTTGGATAAGCCGCCACGATCTCGTGCAGGTAGCGGTCGAGGTTGGCTGCCAGGATATCCCAGTCGTAATTCTGCTCGGCCACCTTGCGCCCATTGAGCTCCAATTTCCGGCGCAAATCCGGCGACTGGATGACCGCCGCCACGTGTTTGGCGAATTCTTCCGGTGTGTCACCGATGAGGATATCCTCGCCGTCGCGCAGATCGATGCCTTCCGCGCCCAGGCTGGTCGACACGATCGCCTTGCCCATCGCCAGCGCGTCCAGGATTTTCAAGCGGGTGCCGCCGCCCACCCGCAGCGACACAAAAACAGCCGCTGCCTTCGCCATGTAAGGCCGAATGTCATCCACGAAGCCGGTCGTTTCCACGCCCGCGTAATCACTCAGTTTGGCGGGCGGATTTTTCCCCACGAAAACCGCCTTGATGTCCGGAATTTTGGCCCGGATCAACGGCAGGATCTCTTCGCAAAAGTACAGGGCCGCATCCTCGTTCGGCGGGTAGGAGTAATTACCGACGTAAACGATGGTC
>JAPKMQ010000016.1 GCA_026645875.1 Longilinea sp. | reverse complement strand
ATTGCCCCTACAGGTTTTAAAAAACAGGATCGTAAGCCTATGACCTTAATACCCAGAGGCCGGCACAATTAAATATGGAATATTTGCGGTTCCAGGGGTGGTCAGGAGACCGGGAGAATTGTGCGCGCTCGGTCTGGAGACCGGCGCGAACAAAGTTAGGGCGCCCTTACAGGACAAACAGGTGCGATCATGATCACCCGCTCACCCCGCGGCGACGCGGTTGCGGCCGTTTTGCTTGGCGAAATACAGCGCCTGGTCGGCATGCGCGATGAGGTGCGTGATGCCGGTCATGTCGGGGGTCATTTGCGCCACGCCGATGCTGGCGGTGATGCGCAGCGACCCGGCTGAGGTTTCAAACGGCGCGCTGGCAATGGCCGCGCGGATGCGCTCGGCGATGGCCAGCGCGGCCTGCTCGTCGGTTTCCACCAGCAGGATGAGGAACTCCTCGCCGCCAAAGCGCACGGCCACGTCCAGTTCGCGGATGTTGGCGCGCACGCGCTCAGCGAGCCTGCGCAGCACTTCGTCGCCCACCAGGTGGCCGTAACTGTTGTTGACCCGCGAAAACAGGTCCAGGTCGATCATCAGCGCCGAAAGCGGGCGGTCGAACCGCCGCGAGCGCTCGACTTCGCGTTCGCCAAATTCGTGCATGCCGCGCCGGTTGAACAGTCCGGTCATTTCGTCGGTGATGGCCACGCGCTGGATCTCTTCGTACAGGCTGGCGTTGTAGAAAGCCACTGCCAACTGGCTGGCGAAGGTGCCCATCACGGTGCGGTCGCTTTCGTACAGGTTGCCCCACACTGTCAACAGGCCGATCACGCGTTCCTTGACGATCAGCGGCAGCAGGAACATGCGAGTCTGCTCGTTAAATCCGGCCAGCCGCACCAGTTCGCGCAGCGTCTCGGCGTCGATCGGAGTGTTCATGCCGTAAATCTGCCGGATCGGGTCGGGGACGAAGAATGCTGTCTGGTCGCTGCGGATGGAGCGCTTGAAATCCTCACCGTTGAACAGGTGGATGATTTTCTCGTGGCGGTGGCGCCATTCGGGGTCCGTGCGGAAGGAATAATATTGCAGTTGCAGTTCGCCGGTGGCCGAATCGATCAACGCGATGCCGTAAGACAGGGAGAGCTGCTGCAGTTCGGTCTCAAGTGTTTTGATGACGCCGCTGGTGTCGGCGGCTGCGCCGATGCGGGTGGCGACGTGATCGAGCGCGGTGAACAGGTCGGTGGCGCGCGCCAACTGGCGGGTGCGGGTGCGCTCGGCCTCCAGCAGTTGATTCTTGTTGATGCCCAACGCCACCTGCAAGGTGGCCTGCTCGCCCAGCGTGACCTCGGCGGGATGGATCCGGCGCGGCTCCTTGAAGCCGATCAGAACCACGCCCAGGCGCTGCTCTTCCAGCACCATCGGCAGCGCCAACAGCGCGCGGCACGGGTGCAGCAGCGCCGCCGCCGATTTGACGTCCGGGCGGAGCGACAGGTCATCGATGACCATGGGCTGCTCCACCCGCGCGAAGCCGTCCAGCTCGGGGCCAGAAATCTGGCCGTTGAGCACCGGGCTGCCGCCCATGATAGCGCCGATGGAAGGGTAGGGGGTGCCATTTTCCAGCAGCAGGATGGCGGCGCTGTCAGCTTCAAACAGCGCGGCCAGGCTGTTGACCATGTGGTTGAGCATCTCGGGCTGCGTGGCGGCTGAAATGGCCGCCTGCGCCATCTGGTTGAGCAGCGCGATCTGCTGCGCGCGGCGGCGGGCGTCTTCCATCAGACGGGCATTGCGGATGGCCAGCGCGGCCTGGTCGGCAAACACCTGCAGCCGGTCGGCGTGCGCCTGGGTGAACAGGTTGGGGGTCACGCTGTCGACGTTGAGAAATCCAACTGTCTGGCCGCTGTGGCGGATGGGCGCCCCGGCAAACGAGCGGATCCAGGTAAAACCAGGGTCCTCAACCCAGGTGGAATCCCCGGCGGCTGGCAGTTGGCTGGTTGCATTCACCACCGAATTGACCACCGGCCGGCCCTGGCGGTACATGGTATCGAAGTTGGGGAATTCGGAAATGCGGTAGCGCAAGCCCATGATGGCATCCTGCATGCCGCGCTCTGCGTAGCCGCGCGCGCCCACCACCCGCGCCACGCCGTCTTCAATCACCATGATGTTGGCCGCGTCCATGGGCACCACTTTTTCCACGTTTTGCAGCACCTGGGCAAACACTTCCTGCAAATTCAGGCTGGCGTTCAGCATGGCGGCGGTGTCGCGCAGGGCTTCGGCCATCTGGCGCTGGTCGTGCTCGGCCCGGTAAAGCTGTTCGATCTGCTGTTCCACCTGACGCCGCTGAAAGGCCGCGCCGAACACGTCCGCCGCGATTTGCAGGCCCTCTTCCTCGGCTTTTGACCAGACCGCCTGTTGGTCGCTGTCGAAGCTGATGAAGCCCCACACGCGGTTATTCACGAAGATCGGCACCACCAGCATCTCCACGACGTTCAATTTCTCCAGCATCATGCTCATTTGAGGCGGGAATTCCTCGCGCTGGCCGTTGAAGATGTGGTTTTCCAGTAATTGAATCACCGTGGTGCTCTGCTTGGGCGCGCGAATGACCATCTCGGTGATTTGGAATTGGGTTGTGAAGTCCTGTCCGTCGTAAGACCAGAACGATACCGGTTGCAGGAAATAGAACTCATCGTTCTCGTTATCGACCTGGTAAATGGTGACGTGTTTGGCCTGGCTGGCATTACCCAGCGCCTGCAGGGCGCGGTGCAGCCCTTTTTCCCAGTCCGACATGCGCAGCATATCTTCAGCGGCGAATCCCACTGCCTCAAGGATGCGCTCGCGGCTGTGCAGTTCGGTGGCAATCCGGCGCTGTTCGGTAATATCCTCCAGCATGCCGATGCCGTACACCTTTTTCCCTTGCTGCCCCCACACCAGCGAAATGGTCAGCCGCCCCCAGAACATGCTGCCATCCTTGCGAAGGTAGCGCAGTTCGCGTTGCGAGCTCGATCCGCCGTTCTGGATCATGTCCAGCACCATGGCGCGGTCCTGCTGGCGGTCTTCTGGGTAGGTGATCTCGTCGGTGAGGTGCCCGATCAGGTCCTCGCGTGGGTAGCCGAACATCCGGCAGAACAGCGTGTTGGCGTCCATGATGGTGCTGTCATTGTCAACCAGAGCGATCCCAAAGCCCGCGTTTTCAAAGGTCGAGCGGAAACGTGCCTCGCTGTTAACCAGTGCGGTACGAAAGCGCTGGCGCTCGAGCAGGGTGGTGTAGATCTCGGCCAGCAATTGCAGCGTGCCGATATCGTTCTCCTGCCATATATGCCTTTCGGTGAGCGTGCTGAACCCGAAAACGCCGATCGGCTGGTTATCGGACATCAGCGGGATGGCCAGCACCGACAGGGCCCCCGTGACCTGCCATTGCTCGCGCTCGGCCTCGGCTTCGACGGGTAGTTCGTCGAGCGAGGGCAGGTGCATGATTTTGCCGCCGCGGATTTGCCCGGTGACCCAGGGGAAGGCGGCCACGTCCAGCCCGATGATCAGGTCAGGCAATTCGCGTTCATCGCTGGTCCACTGGTACAGCTCCTGGATCACCAACGTTTCCGGGCGGAAGGTAAACAGGAAGGCACGGTCGGCGCAAAGATATCCGGCCGCGGTTTGCAGAGTATCACTGATTTTGTCGGCGAATCCGTTTTCAGCCGCATCCATCAGGCGGTTGGAGATTTCGGAAAGCATGCGCTCCAGATCGAGGCGGCGTTGCAGCTCTTCGTTGGCATGCTTGATTTCGGTGATATCCAGGTTGCTGGCGCGGCGGCCCTGAAATTGTCCACGCGAATCGTACACCGGCTGGCAGATATGCCGCAACCATACGAGGTTTCCATTGGCATGCCGGATGCGGATATCCACCTGGTGCAAGGGGGCCTCGGCTTCGCTGGCCTTAAAATGCATTTCCAGCGCGGGCCGGTCGGCCTCCAGGGTCAGGTCCCACAACAGGTTCGGGTTTTTGGCGTAGTGTTCGGCTGTGTAGCCGGTAATGCGTTCAATTGAGGGGGAACTGTAAATCAATCTGCCGGCGGGATCCTGCCAGGCTTCCCAGTTGTGGGTCAGGTCCGACATGGTGCGAAAACGCTGTTCGCTCTCCCGCAGGGCCTGTTCGTTCTTGCGGCGCACCTCCAGTTCGCGCTGGGTTTGCATCGCCACAGTGCGCAGCAACCCCACCAGCATGCCCGCCACCACCAGCGTAACCAGTTGGATGATCAGCTCGGTGTCGATCACGGTGAGCAGGGCGGCCGGGTTACCGCCGGTTAGCCGGTACAGCTCCAGCGCGATCACCGCCAGCCCAGCGAAGATGCCGCCGCCCACGCCCAACAGCAAACCGCCGAAAGCCACAGCCAGAATGGGCAGCGCGATGGTCGCCGTGCTCAGCCCGATTCGCATCATCAGGAAGTAATAGCCGAATCCGCCCAGCACCAGCAAAACCAGCAGCCAGCGCAGCAGCAGCGGGATTTGCAGGATGCTTCGCAGGAACTGGTCTGCGATATTCACTTTGGCGGGTTTGGTTTTCTTCATTCGACCGGCCGGGGTGACAGGTGGTGTGGTTTTCGTTATTCTCAGCGTGTGAAGAATGCGGCAGCCTGCCATCCCCACGGCTGCCTTGAGATGAGTTGGCACATTCTGACTAATTTAATGGTAATACAGGAAGCCTGAATCCACAAGCCAGCCCACTTTACAGACCTCTTTCAGTTTTCAGGCTGGATCGGAAATTCTTAAGAAACTGCCCCCTTGAATAATCGCAATCATATACTAATCTTGTAAATAATATAGCGTGGCAGGAGGTGTGTAGATGGCGGTCAAAGCAGCAGAAAGCATGGTGCGCGATCTGTTTAAGCAGGCCGGCGTTGAGGTATACGGCAAGCACGCCTGGGATATCCAGGTGGTGGACACGCGCTTTTATGATCGCGTGCTGCGCGATAGTTCGCTTGGGCTGGGCGAAGCCTATATGGACGGCTGGTGGGAGGTTGAATCGATCGATCAACTGGTGGAGCGACTGCTGCGGGCAGGCCTGGATCGCCAGGTGAGGGGCGGCCTGCGCGCGGCGCTGCCGGGCTTGTTGGGGCGGCTGACCAACCGCCAGTCGCGCTCGCGCGCTTTCGAGGTTGGCGAGGATCATTACGACCTGGGCAACGATCTGTACGCGGCCATGCTCGACCGGCGCCTGGTGTACACCTGCGCCTACTGGAAAAACGCCAGTAACCTTGACGAAGCCCAGGAGGCCAAACTGGACCTGGTGTGCCGCAAAATCGGCCTGCAGCCCGGCATGAGCGTGCTGGAACTGGGCTGCGGCTGGGGCAGCTTTGCCCGCTTTGCCGCCGAGAAGTATGGCGTGACCGTGGTGGGGCTGACCGTTTCAAAGGAGCAGGTGGCGCTGGGCAGCGAACTGACCCGCGGGCTGCCGGTGGAGCTGCGCCTGCAGGATTACCGCGAGGTGCAGGGCCAGTTTGACCGCGTGGTTTCGGTCGGCATCCTCGAGCACGTGGGCTACAAAAACTATCGTACCTATATGGAAGTGGTCGCCCGTACGCTCAAACCCGACGGCGTGGCCTTCGTGCACACCATCGGGGGCAACCGCAGCGTCACCGCCGGCGACCCGTGGTCCGACCGGTACATCTTCCCCAACGGCATGCTGCCGTCCATCCAGCAGCTCGGCGCGGCCATGGAGGACCGGTTCGTGATGGAGGACTGGCACAATTTTGGGCCGGATTACGACCGCACGTTGATGTCCTGGCATGCCAATTTTGAGGCGGCCTGGCCCGAGCTGAAGCAGAAGTACAGCGAGCGCTTCCACCGCATGTGGCGCTATTACCTGCTCACCAGCGCGGGGACGTTCCGCGCGCGCACGCAGCAACTGTGGCAGATCGTTTTTACGCGCACCGGCACGCCGCAGCCAGATTGCCGGATGATTTGAAGATATTTACCGCAAAGAAGAGAAGAACGCGAAGGAAAAAGGATAAAAAAGAAGGAATTTCCTTACAAATCTTCTCCTTTGAGCTCTTTGCGTTCTTCGCGGTGAATCTTCTTAAAGGTGAACCATGAATAAAACGGACGTGCTCATCATCGGCGGCGGGCCTGCCGGGAGCGCCTGTGCCTGGCGGCTCAAGCAAAACGGCGCGGACTGCCTGGTGCTGGACGGTCAGGCTTTCCCGCGCTTCAAACCGTGCGCCGGCTGGGTTACGCCTGGGCTGCTGCGCGACCTGGACCTGACGCCCGAGGACTATCCGCCTGGCATGGTCACCTTTCGCCAGTTCGACATCGCTTTGCGCGGCCTGCGCTTCAAAATGCGCACGCACCAGCACGCCATCCGGCGCATCGAGTTCGACGACTTTTTACTGCGCCGCAGCGGAGCGCCGGTGATTCAACACGCGGTAAAGGAGATCCGGCAGGTCAACGGCGTGTATGACGTCGACGGCGAATACCAGGCGCGCTGGCTGGTGGGGGCGGGCGGCACGCGCTGCCCGGTGTGCCGCCAGCTCTTTGATGCCGAATCGCCGCGCCCCGCGGATGCGCTGGTGGTGGCGCAGGAGGACGAGTTCTACTACCCCATGCGCGACGAGCGCTGCCGGCTGTGGTTTTTGCAAAACGGCCTGCCGGGCTATGCCTGGTACGTGCCCAAGGCGAATGGCTGGCTGAACGTGGGCGTGGGCGGCATGGAAGCGCAGCTCAAGGCCAACGGCGACACGCTTAAGCGCCACTGGAACCTGCTGGTGAAACAGCTGGATGAACTGGGATTGGTGCGCGGTTATGAATACCGTCCCAGCGGGCACAGCTATTATCTGCGGCGTGCGGGCGTTGCCCCGAGCCGCGGCAATGCCTTGCTGGCCGGCGACGCAGCCGGGCTGGCCACGCGGGATATGGGCGAGGGCATTCACCCGGCGGTGCAATCCGGGCTGCGCGCCGCGGATGCCATCCTGACCGGTGGGGAGTATACGCTGCGCGGCATCCAGGGCCTGTCGTTGTGGTCGCTGCTCGGGCTGGCTGCGTAAAAGGGAAAACAACCACAGATCAACACAGATCAAAAAGGATAAACACGGATAAACACAGATAATAAAGAATAATCTGTGTTCATCTGTGGGAAATCTGTGCCCATCTGTGTCCTCCTTTTCTTCCTTCCCTAAAATCCGCTTTGCGCTCTTCCCTTCTTCGCGGTTACCCTTACCAGGGCATGCCGCCAAAAATGCAGTTGAACAACCGATAAAGTTGAAAGGTGGACGTCAACGGCCAGTATTGGGCCAGTGGTTATGCGATAATGGCACAAATCCAATTCACGGGGGAGTGATACCCATGCCCGCAAAATCTTACGCACTTGAACAAAATGGCCCCAAGCGCCTGACCGTTTCCTGGAAATTTGGCTGGCGCGATACCACCGTCAGCCTGGACGGGCAGCCCGTCGGCGTGATTCCCAACCAGAAAGCGCTCATGCAGGGGCAGAGCTTTGCGCTGACCGACGGCTCGCAGATCAACGTCCGGCTGGTGAACCGGCTCTCCGGCGCCGAATTGGAGGTGACGCGCAACGGCCAGCCGATGCCAGGCTCGGCCTCCGACCCGCAATCGCGGCTCAAGGCGGCTTACCAGATTACCTACTTCATCGCCGGGTTGAACCTGCTGCTGGGCGTGCTGTCGCTGCTGATTAAGAGCGAATTTCTGCAAACCCTGTCCTACTGGCCGGTGTCCATCGCCTTTGGGCTGACCTTCCTTGTACTGGGCTTTCTGATCCAGCGGCGCAGCTCGGTTGCGCTGATCCTGGCGATTGTCATCTTCGCGCTGGACGGGCTGCTGGGTATCTACCTGGCCATCGCCGGCGGCGGCACGCCGGGTGTGGGCGGGTTGCTGGTGCGCGTCCTGCTGCTCATCCCAATGGTGCAGGGCGTAGGTGCCATCAAGGCACTGAAGGCGAAGGAAGGCGAGAGCGTCATCTCGCCGGTGGTGTAAGCGGACCAGCGAAAATAAGCCCTTTTGGGGATATCAACTGCCGTGATTGGATCGAATCACGGCAGTTTTATGCGCATAGCCAATATATTGATTAAGAAAACCCAGGTTATTTTATAATAAGCATCAGGGACGCTTGCAGTCGCCGGGCACCTCTTCGGCCAGGCGGGGCGGGAGGGACGTAAGGGGGATATTCATGCGCGCAATGAGAGCATGGATTCCACGGCGTTGGTTTGCGGAATGGGGTAGAATGATGTTGGGATGAGTGATGAGAAATGCGTACTATGGCAGACTGATTCAGAATGTCACACCTCATACCCCATCACTCACAACACTTCTTACTTGCCTTATCAGCCCTAATTCTTACCTCATCACTCATTGCACATCACGCATTACTTATTACGCTTCCCTCACATTTCCCATGTCCTCATCCGATCCCTTCCCGCTCGTTTTTGACCGCGCCGTGGTCAGTTCCGGACAGCGCCTGCGCCTGATCAGTTCGCGCCGGCCGCTGTTCATCCTTGCCGTGGTCGTGTTGTTTTCGCTGGCGACCATCTGGGAGCAACTGCTGCCCTGGCTGCGCGGTGAAACGCCCGTGCCGCCCGAGCTGATCGCCACGCTGTGGGGGTTGGGGCTGGCTGGACTGGTGCTGGTGGTGATGTTTGTGCTGGTGCCGCTGGTTGACCCGCTGGTCAACCGCTGGTGGCAGCGCAAATACCGCCTGGCGCTGCTGCCTGACGCGCTGCGTATGATCGGGCCGGACGGCGCGAGCTACGACGTGCCCTGGGAAAAAGTGCGCCGCGTGCTGCGCAACCAGCGCGCGTTGGTGGTGGTTTTCGGCAACGAGCGGCGTGATTTTATCATCCTGCCGCGCGCCAGCCTGCAGCAGTACGGGCGCGAGGCGCTGCTGGATCAGTACATTGAGGCGGCGAAGGCGAAATCAAAAGCCTAGAATGTGATTTAGCAATCGGGTGCGGTCTCTGACCGCACCCATCGATAGGCCATTATTTTTCTCAGAACTCAGAACGCAATACGCATCACTTCCCCAGCGACTTGCGCGTCAGCACGCCAAATATCTCCGCGCTGGCTGGCGTGCCGTTGACCGTCACCGGGATCTGCACGCTGGCGCGCCCGCCCGCCGCGAGCCCATCCACGGTCAGCGAACCGCCGCCGATGACCTGTCCCGCGGCGTCATAGACGATGGCCGTGGCGTAGAAGACCTTCAGATCGATGCCGGCCAGGTTGACCAGCTCGCCGCTCACCGCGCCGTCCTGCAGGGTCACGTTCTCGCTGCCAAAATAGGCGGTTTGCTGCGAGGGCAAATATTCCTCTGCGCTGACAGCCACTTCAATGCGGTCGACCGGGGTTTCGTCGCACAGGCCGAACTGGCGTGAAATGCCCAGTTTTTGGCCCGGCAGCACGCTTACCAGGGGCATCGGCTCGCCGCCCAGGAAGCTGCCATCGGCGGCGTAGGCGTTCACCGAAAGCAGCGATTGATCCAGCAGATAAGCGCCGTTCGGATTCTCCAGGATCACGTCGTAGGTCAGGTAATTGCCAGCCTGCGTGAACCCCTGCGCGCTCACCTGCAACGGCTTTGCGTCAGATGGCGGCTGGGCAACCATCGCGGGCAGGCCACGGTAACCCGTGTAGACCTCATAACGCACTGTGTTGACGGATTTTGCACCAAAAATCAGCACGCCGGTTTTGCCATTGGCGAGCAGACCGGCGCGGTAGCCGCTGCCGCCGCCGCTGATCTTACCGTCGGCGTCATAATAAATCACCGAAATGCGCGGCAGGATGACGTTGGCGGCGTAGGGGCTGACGATTTCAGCGCGCACCGCCTGGAAGCCTTCCGTCACACACTCTGAAGTGCTGACGATCTCATAGGGCGGCAGCGTTTCCGTAAACACCACCGGCTCGCCAGAGGTGAGCGCGATGCTCATCGAAGCGACCGCCGGATCATCCAGCCAAAGCCCGTCGGCGACGCCCACCGTCTGGCCGGGCAGCACCAGTTCGATAGCGCTCAGATCGTCCGTACCCAGCACGGCGCGGTTGGCGTCGTAAAAGGTGGCGGTGAAGGTGGAGTTTTGCACCGCGTGAGATGGATTCGGGTTGCGCACCAGGAAGCCGTAGTGGACCGTATCGTTGTAGGCCACGGTAAAGCCCTGGTCGACCAGCTCCAGCGGCAGCGGATCGGGCAGTGAGGCGGCCGCGGTGGGTTCCGCTGCGGCGGAGAGCGGCGCGGTCGCGGCCGGGGCAGAACCGCCGCCAGAAGATTGAGTCGCAGCAGCAGCGGGCGGCTCACCAGGGGCGGCGGTGGGCGCGGCCGGCGCGGAACAGGCCGACAGGAGCAATAAAGCCGCCAGAACCGGCAGCCAGGCACGTTTTAAAAACTGACCGGGTTTCATTCCCCCTCCAAAAACAAAAAGATGCTTCTATCCTGATTATAGTGAAAAGAACGTTTTTATACCTGACAGGTGATTATCAAATAACGATGTTAAGTAGGGGACGGTCTCAGACCGTCCCCTGCGAAACCGATCCTATTCCATCAGTCCCAAAGATTTCTGCCTGGTTACGTCCGCTGTATCCCGCGCCGTTTCCGCAGCCAGTCCGCCAGGGCAGGCACCAGCATCACCGCCGCCACCACCACCGTGATCCACAGCGTGCGCCAATCAAATTGCGGGCCGGGCGGCAGGTTGTAGTAGGCGCGAAAGTCCCAGGTGCCATAGCTCCAGATCTGCAGGAAGGCAAGCACCACCAACATGCCGCCCAACACCAGCACGCGCGGAACGGCATGCGCCAGCCGGTAGTAGGCCCATGCGCCGGCCGCTGCAGCCAGCGTGGCGGCAGCCATGAACAGCAGCAGCATGGGGTGGTGGTTTTCGTCAAAAAGGATGGATACGCCGCAATAGAAGATGAACAGCGCAAAGGAAGGCAGCGTCCAGTCCTGCCACAAGGCGCGCAGAACTTCGACCACCGGGCGGAGCGAGCGGCGGAGGATCATCGCAAGCAGCAACGCGCCCAGCGGCGCCAGCCAGACCTTTGCATCCCAGCGGTAGGAATAGGTGGTCATGTTGGACCACCACCAGCAGAAGTACAGCGTCCAGCCCAGGTAAGGCTGCGCCCAGCGTGGAAAGCCATTCGCCAGCCCAACCGTCAGCCCAGCCAGGCAGAAAACGGCGAACCACAGGTAAGGGATTTTGAGGAACAGCTCCCAGACGGGCGGCGGCAATGTACTGGTGGTTGGATGCCAGCTATACGCCAGCATACAGGCCAACCCATACAGGATGTATGGCAGCACAGCCAACCCGGCGTGCGCGGTTGAAAGCGGCGCCAGGCCGCCGTGATTGTCGTCGCGGGTCGATTCCATCGCGATCCTCCGGTTGAACAACTTCGAACCCCACTGGCGGGCAGCAGCCAGCAGCCCATCGGCCAGGCTCAACACCCCCAGCCGAAGCGCCATACCGGGGCCGTTTTGCGCGTAAGCCTGGCGGCCCAGCGCGCTAAAGACCTGCGCCATTTCGCCGGCAAAACGCTGCTGAAAAGCGGCCGGGTAGAGGCGCAACAGCCCGCGGTAAATCGCTTCCAGCCAGGCCAGCCAGCGTGGCACAGTCACGGCAAATCTCCATCGGCCAGCAAGCCAGCCTGGCGCGCAGCGCGCAGCAGGCCGTCCATGCGGGCCACTTCCTGGCGCAGCACGCGCTCGCCCAGCCCGCTCAGGCGGTAATAGCGGCGGCGCTCGTCATCGAGGGCCGGGTCGGGCCGCTCGTCCAGCTCGGCAATCCACCCGTCCTCCAGCATGCGCTTGAGCAGATTGTAGAGCGTGCCGGGCAGCAGGCGAGTCCCGCCGGGCTGCTCGATGACCGCCTGCAGGATGGCGTAGCCGTGCTTGTCGCCGTCCTTGAGTGCGATAAGGATGGAAAGTGCCGCGGGTGAAAGGTTGGAAGAGGACATATATTTATCCTAAATATATTTACAAACAGAATAACATAGTTTCAGGAATTGTCAATCAGGAATTTCGGGTTTGTGGTGCCCACACCAGGATTCGGACTCACCATGCAAACTGGCATCGGTACTCCCATGCAAACGTGTTTCAAGGATAAAATCAAGCATCATGCAACGAAAACCGCTTTTTCTTCAGGGAGCGCGCGACACGCTGCCCATTTTGATCGGCGTCGCTCCCTTCGGCATGATCTACGGCGTGCTGGCGGTCAAGGCCGGGCTGGCGGTGGCTGCCGCGCAGGGCATGTCGGTGATCCTGTTTGCGGGGTCGGCGCAGTTCATGCTGGTGCAGTTGCTCGGCGCGGGCACACCCTGGTTTGTTGCCGTTGCATCGACCTTTATCATCAACCTGCGCCACGCGCTGTACAGCGCCTCGGTCGCGCCGCACACGCAACGACTTTCGCCGTTGTGGAAGAGCCTGCTGGCTTACGTGCTGGTGGACGAGGTTTATGCCGTCGCCATCACCAACTTTGAGCGCAGCGCACCGCGCGGCGGGCAGCATTGGTACATGCTGGGCAGCGGTCTGGCGCTGTGGGCCGGTTGGCAGGCCGGCACCGCCCTGGGCATCTTTCTGGGCGCGCAAATCCCGGAAGGCTTGTCGCTGGATTTCACGCTGGTGGTGACTTTCATCGCCCTGCTGGTGCCCACCCTGAAAGACCGGCCCATGCTGCTTGCAGCGTTGGCTGCCGGGATGACCGCCGTGGCAGCCAACGGGCTGCCGTACAAAATCGGGTTGCTGCTCGCCACGCTGGTGGGCATCGTTGTGGGTTTGTGGAGCGAACGGGCATGGCAGAAACCTGGCTGATCATCCTGCTTTCTGGCCTGCTGACCTACGGCATCCGGCTCTCGTTCATTGCGTTGCATGGACGCTGGCAGCCGCCGCTGGTATTTCAGCGCGCGCTGCGCTACGTGCCGCCGGCGGTACTCAGCGCCATCATCCTGCCTGAAATCTTCCTGCCCGCCGGCCTGCCGGATTTCTCGCCGCTAAACCCGCGCCTGCTGGCGGGGATTTTGGCAGTGCTGGTGGCATGGCGCACGCGCAGCACCTTACTGACCATCGTGACCGGAATGTTGGGCCTTTACCTGGTCCAATGGCTCATCCGGTAGACAAGCGCGGGGGGAGACACGCCCGCGTCCAATGAGATGGCAGCATTTACCCAAAAACCTGTAAATTTTAAGATTTCTAATCCATCGAACCGCGGCAAAACCCCATATAATAATCTAATGCTGTGATTTCGGGCCAGGCCCGCAGATTGCAGCCAATCCCCGTCTTTTTCTCAATTTATGTGTCGCATCCGGGCAGGCTGAACCTGTCCGGTAGAATTGTGCCTGCGTATTCCCAAGGGAGGGCCAAAAGATGAGCAAACCTGTCGAGAAACAACCGGCGGCTGTGGTGGGCTACATGCCAGCCGACACGCCGCCGCTGGGCGCCATGCTCAGCCTGGGCTTTCAACAAGTCCTGACCATGTTCCCGGCGACCATCCTGGTGGCGCTGCTGACCAAGTTCGACGTCGGCGTCACGCTGCTGGCATCGGGCATCGGCACCATCATCGCGCTGCTGGTCTCGCGCCGCAAGATCCCGATGTACTACGGCTCCAGCTTCAGCTACATCGCCGTGGTCATCACGGTGATGAGCCTGTACGCCACCGACTGCTTTGCCGACCCAACCACCACCTACTGTGCCGAGGGCGTGCGCATCGTGCAGGTGGGTATTTTGGGCACTGGCGTGTTGGAAATCCTGATCGGCCTGCTGATCATGCGGGTGGGCAAGGCCGCGCTGGACAAGGTCCTGCCACCCATCATCACGGGCAGCCTGGCGATCGTCATCGGCATTGCGCTGGCGGGAACAGCGCTCAACAGCTCCAGCTCGCACTGGCCGGTCGCTTTCATCACGTTGATCTTCACGGTGGCGTTCTCAGTCTACCTCAACGGCAAGGGCTTGCTGGGCATGCTGCCCATCCTGTTTGGGGCCATCGTCGGTTACGGCGCGGCGGCGGCCTTTGGCATCATCGACTATTCGGCCATCGGCCAAGCCCATTGGATCCAGGCGCCGCGCGTCACGCTGCCGGCCTTTGAGGATCCGCGCGCATGGGGCTCGGTGATCAGCATCGCGCTGATCGCCATCGCCACCATCCCCGAGAGCACGGCGCACCTTTACCAGATGAGCCTGTATATCGATGCGCTGGCCAAGGAATTGAAACGCCCGGCGCTCAAAATCAAGGAATTGATCGGTCTCAACCTGGTAGCCGACGGCGCGGACGACATCGTGGTGGGCATGTTGGGCGGCTGCGCCGGCACCAACTACGGCGAAAACAATTCGCTGATGGCCATCACGCGCAACTACTCGGTGCCGGTGCTGATGACGGCCGGCGTGTTCGCCATCCTGTTGGGCTTCGTGGGCAAGCTGGCCGCGGTGGTCACCACCATCCCCACGGCGGTCACTGGCGGCCTGTCGATCTACCTGTTTGGCGTGATCGGCATGCAGGGCGTCGCGCTGATCCAGTCGGAGAAGGTCAACCTGTTTGAGCCGCGCCAGCTGGCGGTGGGCGCAATCATCCTGGTGACCGGCATCGGCGGCTCGATCGCGCTGCCCAACGGCCTGTTCCCCTTCATCATCCCGGGCGTTTTCCCCAACGGCATCCCGGCCATTGTTTTCTCGGCCATCGTTGGCATCTTGATCAACCTGGTCTTTGTGCTGCTGCCGCCCTCGCTCTTTGGGGTCAAGGAGCGCGAGAATTTGAATTTATAGCCAAGAAACGTTGATGCGTGAATCGTTACTCGTGAACCGCAAATCGTACAGCTAGTCGAACAACCTGCTGGTTGGACATGCGATAAGATAGGAGCTGATCTGATTGCAAAGTCAGTCAGCTCCTAATTTTTTTCAGGTATCGAACTGCGAGAGTCAGAAGATTCTCCCTTCGGCAGCGGTTGCCCGGTGGATTAGCGGGAACTCTCGCGGTGCGGGATTCCCAATCCTTCCCAAATCTCGCTGGCCTTGTTGTAATAGCCGATGGCCAGTTCCGGTTTTGCGCCTGCCGTGTAAGCTTGCGCGACGAGGAAAGCAGCATCGCCCCGCAGGAAGTGCTCGATGCCAGCGTACCCCTGGTAGGCAGCCAGCGCATGTTGCACGGCCTCCTCATTGCGCCCGGCGGCGATGCAAGCGCGAGCCAGGCTGGTTTGAATTTGCGGGATCACCGGCCAGGGAAATTCCATCACCGTTCCGGCCGCGGCAGTCTCCGCAACCTGCAATTGACTGATCGCGCTGTCGATCTTTCCAGCGCTTAAATCGATCTCCGCCAGGATCCGCAGGCAGTTGGCATAACGGGACGGATAGCGGTCCTTCCAATACTGCAACGGGCGCTGCACAGCCTTGCGGGCCTGGTCGGGATTGCCGTTTCTCTGAAATACATCGGCCAGGAAAGGTTCAACCGCGCGGGCATCGCGTTCATCCGCGCTATAGCGGTTGTACATGGCAATCGCCTTCCGATAAAACTCGATCGCCTGTTCGAGCTGGCCCAGGCCGGCGGCCAGGTGGCCCTGCAGACAATAATCGTAGCCCAATCCGCGCTGCGAAGCCGAGCCCAGCGAGGCATACACCTGATCGCGGCCCCGGCGCGCTTCTTCCCACCGGCCCAGGGAAAAGTTAAGATTGAACCACTGCCCCCACAGGTTGCGGCTGACCGGAAAATGGTACTGGTCGGCGGTGGCAATGGCTTCGCCCAGCACCTGCAGGGCGCGCTGCACGTCGCCCAGCCCGCAGGCCGCCGAGTAGGACTGCGAATACAACGCCAGGTGCAGCGCCACCGGCAGCCCGTGCTGCCGCGCCAGTTCAACGCCCTCTTCGTCTTTTGAATAAGCCTCGTGGCCCTGGTTCAGGCGCAAATACCCGAACGCTTCCAGGCGCAGGCAGCTAACCTGCTCATTTAACAACTTGCGCTCGCGGGCTTCGCGGGCCGCCTGCTGCGCCAGTTTCACCGCCTGCTGGGGTTGGTCTAGCCGGTTGATGGCAATCCAGGCCTGCTCGATCAGGGCGCGCACGCGCACATCCGGCAGGTTGTGCTGCCCGGCAATCTCCAGCGCGGTCTGGAGGTGATGATGCTGGTCGTCGATGGAGAGCGAATCGCTCACGCTGCCCAGGTAGGCATGCAGCAATCCCGCCAACCTGGCCTCCTCGGGTTGCCCGGAAAGCAGTTCCAGCGCCAGACTGGCCGTCTCTGCCGATTCGCTGGTACGCCCCAGGCAGCGCAGTGAGCGCGCCTGCCAATAATGGAAGCTGGCGTGCATGACAGGCTGGCGCAATTCCTCGGTGAGCTGTTCACCTGCACGGGTGGCTTCGATCGAGGCAATGTAATTCCCCCTCCAGAAATCCATTTCGGCCTGAAGGAGCAGCGTGCGTGCCAGCCAGACCCGGTCGTGGATGGCGGCAGCCAGCCCCTTCATGGAGATGATCGATTCTTCGGCATCCTCCAGCGCCTGCAACGCGATCGCATTTTGCACAGCCTGATGATAAAAATCCAGCGCTCTGGGGATATCGCCTCCCAATTCATAATGATGTGCCAACTCGGTGGCATAGGCGGGCGCTTCGGAGGAGTAGAGCTGTTCGAGCAACCGCGCAATGGTCAAATGCAACAAACGCCGCTGGCTGCTGGAAAGCTCTTTGTACAGCACCTGTTGGATCAAGGCGTGTACAAATTTGTATCCCGCGCCGAATTTGATCACCAGCTGTTTGTCGTCCAGCTCGGAGATCAACTTATAGTCCGACTCAAGACGGTCGAGCGCATCCAGCACAGGCAATTCGGATGTCGTTCCAAGCGATCCGGTAAGCACCTGCGAGGTGAACCGCTCGCCCTGCACGCTGGCGTAGGAAAGTAGATGCTTCAGGTCCTGGGCGATCAAATCCAGGCGCTGGTGGATGACCGCTTCGACCGAGGGCGGGATTTCGACCTCCACTTCCGGCTCGGCCAGGGTGAAAAAACCTTTCTCGCGCACGGTCAACCGTTTGGCGTGCAGCAGCGCAAGATACTCGCGGATGAACAGCGGGTTGCCGCCCGATTCGCGCCATAACCGTTTGACAAATGCCTTGGGGAAACGGTGTTCGCGCAGTTCGAGATATTGTTCCGTGTTCGCCAGGGTGAAATTTGTAAGCTTGACCTCGCTGCATTTGGAATGTTGTTTCAGCAGCGTGACCAGTTTGCGCACGGGATGCGGTCCGAACGGGGTGGGGGCGGCCACATCCGTGGATCGGTAAGCGCATACCAGCAGGATTTTTTCCGTGGCGATCTGATCGGCCAGGAAGGAAATCAGGTCAAGCGAGGCGTTATCGGACCACTGTAAATCATCCACCCATAAAAGCACGAGATGATCCTTGCTCGCCAGTCGCAGGATATTTGCAAATTGGACCATGTGGCGCTGCTTGTCAATGCCATCGCCCTTATCGCCGAATTCGCGCTGGCCCCATTGAATGCTGCGGATGACGGCCGCGGCTACGTTGCCGGCTGGCAGAATTTGCAGCCAGTCGGGGGCCAGGTCGGCCATGGCGCGGCCCAGCAAGCGCCAGCCGTTGGTTGCCCCCGGTGCCGTGTAAATCCGGTCCAGCATGCTGAGCATGGGCGCATACGGCTCCTGCCCGGCGCTGGCGATCTCGAAGCATTTGCCCACGCCGACCAGCAGGCTGGGGCGTTGCTTTTCCGCCTGCTCGATGAAGGTTTCCACCAGCGCCGTCTTGCCTGCCCCGGGTTCGCCGGTGACAAACACGATCTGAAGCGCGCCTGCCTCGGCCCGATCCAGCGCGGCATTGAGGAGGGCGATTTCCTTTTCGCGAGATACCAGTTCCATGGATTGTTTTCCTGCGGGGGGGATTGGAGACAAATAAAATTGTACCTGCAAACCGTCTGAACAGGAAAGCTGCTGGAGCTTGCATTTTTGTTACGCCGCCGCGCGCCAGCAGTACGAAAACAAAAGCCGGGCAGAAATTCTGCCCGGCTTCGATCGATCATGGGGACCCTACGGCCGCATTGCCGCCTGCCAGCCGTCGGTAAGTTCAGTCTGCGAGCCATCTTCCAGCGACACCAGCACGGTCTTGACCTCAGGATAATTGCCGGTGGCGACCAAAAGGTTCTGACCGTCGGGCGTCCAACTCATGTAGTAAACCTGGGTCAATTTCGTCAGCGGACGGGTGACGCCAGCGGCGTCGATCAGCACCAGTTCGTTCACCATGTCGGGTTCCATGCCGGTCACCTGGATGTAGGCGATCTGGCTGCCGTCGGGCGAGTAGAGCGGGTTGTAGGCGTAGCTGTTCTCGGCATCCGGCGAAAGCTGGAACTCGCTGCTGCCGTCACGGTTGATCTGGAAGACGCGCTCGGTGTAGTTGGGCATGTAGTTGAGGTAGTCGGCCAGCAGTTTACTGCCGTCCGGCGCCCAGCTCACCCCGCCGATGGCTTTGTTCCAGGCGGTGTACTTGCCCGCGGCGAAGTCGTAGAAGGCAAAGTTGCCGCGGCCTTCCATGTAGAGCAGTTCGTCGAAGCTGACCGTCATGCCGTCCGGCGACCAGACCGGGTTGACCAGCGAGAAGCCGTTTTCGGGGGCCACCAGGCGCGAGCCGCTCATCGTGTCGATATCGACGGCCGAGATGCCCGTGGCCAGGCTGGAGTCGACCCCGCCGCGCGTGACGAAGTAGCCGGGTTGGGAGGCCAGCGCAAAGCTGAGCAGGTGCGTGCCGGGTCTCCAGGCAAAGCCGGCGGTCTGCTGGCCTTCGATGACGATCTTGGTTTCACCGGTGTCGTAGTCGTAGACCATCAACGCAAAGGCGAATTCGTAACCCTGGTCGTGCGGCGTGCCGATCTGGCGCTCGAAGGCCAGGAACAGCCCGTCGGAGGACCACTTGGGCGACTGGTAGGTGACCACGGTGGCCGTGTTGTCGCTGCTGAAGGTGGCCGCGTCGCTGGTGATCTGCTTCTTCTCGCCGTCCACGGCGTTGATCAGCCAGATGTTGCCGTCGGTGCCCAGGTAGGCCACCCAGCGCGCCGAGGGAGTGGACGGGCCGCCGATGCCGCCGTCGGGCTCGACGGGCAGCACTTCTTCGGTCGGGTCAGCCGGGATCACTTCAATGGTGGGCTCGTTCCCGCCGCCGTTGCTGGTGGTGGAACTCACCGGCACGGCCGCCAGCGGCATGCAGCCGGCTAATAGCAGGCTGAACAGGATCACAGTAAAGAATAAGCGTTTCATGCGTTATTTGCTCCTCTAATGTTGACAATACAGGTACACAGACGAAGAAAGTATAAAAAGGTTCCCAAGGAGGAAAATTTTACCGCGAAGATCGCAAAGCGCACGAAGGGAATAATGAAGACAAAGGATAAAAAGGATTCTTTCTACTCATTTTCTCCCTCTTTGCGATATCCTTCTTTCTTCGCGACCTTCCTTTCTTTGCGGTTAATATTCCCACCATGATGACAATTTTGCACAATCAAAAAACGGGCGAACCATGTCCGCCCGTTCATATCTACGCTTCAACGCATCACGTAATGATCGCCCCAAAGGGCACAAATGCCAGGCGCGCCAGCTTGAAATGCTGCCGGCCGAAGGGGATGCCGATGATGGTGATGTAGAACAGTAGCCCCAGCACGATGTGGGTGAGCGCCAGTTCCCAGCCGGCCAGCAGGATCCACAGCACGTTGCCGATCAACCCAAATGCGCCGAACTGGCCGATTTGCACATCACGGCCGAAGGGGAAGGCCGACAGCGCCGCCAGCTTGAAGCACTGCACCCCGAATGGAATGCCGATAATCGTCACGCACAGGATCAGCCCGGCCACCGCCCACAAAATCATCGGGATGAACCCGCCCAGCACAAACCAAAGGATGTTGCCTAGAATGCTCATTTTATTCTCCTCGCCCATATATACGCGAAAGCGAGGCAAAGGTTGCGCGCCGGGCAGGGGGGGCTAGCGCACCTGGATCACCAGCTTGCCCTTCGTGTGTCCGCCCTCCAGGTGGCGGTGCGCCGCGGCGATCTCCTCCAGCGGGTAGACCTTTTCGATCACCGGACGGATGCGGCTTTCTTCGGCCAAACCGCGCAGAAAGTCCAGGTCCTCGCCGTCCGGCCGGGCGATGTGCGTGCGCACGTGCTGGTCGCCGCGCAGCGCGCTGAAGATCACCTGGAACATCTGAAAGGCCGGCTTGCCCGGGTTCTCGGTGATGTACATGCCGCCGGGCGCCAGCGCCGGTTTGCAGGCGAAGTAGGTGCGGCTGGCCGCGGCGTCGTAGATCAGGTCGTACTTGCGCCCGGCGCGGGTGAAATCCTCGCGCGTGTAATCAATCACCTCGTCCGCGCCCAGCGCCTGCACCCACGCCAGGTTGGCGGTGCTGGTCACTGCGGTGACCGTGGCGCCGTAATATTTGGCCAGTTGCACAGCGAAATGCCCCACGCCGCCGGACGCGCCGTTGACCAGCACGCTTTGCCCGGGCTGGAGGTGGGCATAATCGCGCAGCGCCTGCAGCGCGGTGATCGCCGCGGTGGGCAGGGCGGCCGCCTGCAAAAAGGTGAGGTTCGCAGCCATTTTGGCCACGGTGCGCTCGCGCGCGCGCACGAATTCGGCGTGCGAGCCCAGGCAGATGCCGTACAGCGCGTCGCCGACCGCCAGGCGGGTCACATCCTTGCCCACGCCGATCACGGTCCCGGCCACGTCGATGCCCAGCACGTCATATTTCGGGCGCAGCCAGCCCGCCGAGGCCCGCACCGGCAGGTAGCCGCGGCGGTGCAGCACGTCAAACGGGTTGACCGCGGCGGCGTGCACCTCGATCAGCACGCGGTCGTCGTGGCCCTCCGGCGCGATCTCCGGCGCGTCGATCTCTTCAATCGACAGCACATCCGGGGGCCCGTAGCGGTGGTAAACGGCAGCTTTCATCTTTTGAGCTCACTTTCTGGGGAGAACATTAACCACGGAACACACAGAAAACACGGAAAAAGAAATCAAGTAGGTAAATTGGCCAGAATCTAACCAACTTTTCTTTTTTCTGTGTGTTCCGTGTCTTCCGTGGTTATTATCCTCTTCTATATTTCGTATATACGTGATTCTACGGCGATTTCTTGCCGGTTTTGATAAACGTACCGGCCTGCAGCTCCTCGAAGGCGGTGCGCAACTCGGCCTGCGTGTTCATCACGATCGGCCCGTACCAGGCCACCGGCTCGCGGATGGGGCGGCCGGAGATGAACAGGAAGCGCAGCGGTTCGTGCCCGGCAGCCTGCACCACCACGGCCTCGCCGTCGCCGTACAGCACCAGCGACCCGTCGCGGGGCAGGGGATCGCGCGGTAGATCGAAATAATTCCCGGATTCCACTTCCACATCATCGCCTGCACCCAGCGGGGCAAACTGGCCCGAACCGGCGTACACATACGCAAACGCCGTGTGCCCGGGCGGGGTGGGGCAGGAGAACACCGCGCCGGGCTGCACCAGCACGTCCAGGTAGAGTGGATCGATGACGATGTCGGTCACCGGGCCGGCTTTGCCGCCGTAGCTGCCGGCGATGACGCGCACCGCCGTGCCGCCGTGGCTTTCGACGGTTGGAATCGTGCCGGAGAGCACCTCCTGGTAGCGCGGATCCATCATCTTTTGGCTGGCGGGCAGGTTGGCCCACAGTTGAAAGCCGCCCATGCGCCCGGCGGCGTTGGGTTTGGGCATTTCCTGGTGCAAAATGCCGTTTCCGGCCGTCATCCACTGCACGTCGCCGGGGTTGATCGTTCCGGCGTTGCCGATGCTGTCTTCATGCGTCACCGCGCCCTCGATCACGTAGGTGATCGTTTCGATGCCGCGGTGCGGGTGCCAGGGGAAGCCGGCGATGAAATCCGACGGTTTTTCGCCGCGGAAGTCGTCCAGCAGCAGAAAGGGGTCAAACAGGCGCGGCTCGTGGAAGCCAAACGCGCGTTTCAGGCGCACACCGGCGCCTTCCATGGTTGGCGTGGCGCGGATGATGCGTTGGATCGGTCGGTATTTGGTCATGGGGTACCTCGGGGGAAGAGTCGTGAACCGTGAAGCGTGAAAGGTGAATGGAGAAATAGCCAGTCAGTCTGTCTTGAGCAACCAGTGATGACAATTTCTTACAATCATTTTAGCACTGAGTGGAAGACCTGGGATACGGTTCACGCCTCACGATTCACGCTTCACCCTCTTCCAGCAGGGGAGCCCAAAACCGCTATTCTGCGCCCTGGAATGGCAAACCGATTATTATGTAAGATAATGTATATTATATTGCATATGTAAGATTATTCCGAGACCCATCCAAAGGTATGAGTCGTTATTCGTGATTCCCGTGACGCTCGATTAACTTTCGGGTTTGGGTGGAGCACAAAGGCGCTCAATCTCCGCGCGCGCCGGTTCCTCGTGTACCACCGCGATCTCGTCGCCCGGCTGCAGCAGCGTGTCGCCGTGTGGAACAATGTGTTCGGCGCCGCGGCGGATGGACGCCACCAGCCCGCTGTTCGGCCAGACGATCTCCGCCAGGCTGCGCCCGTCGCACGGGCTGCCCGGCTGCACCATAAAGTTGCTCACCGTCAATCCGGTGAAGGCATCCAGCCTGCGCGCGCCAACGGCATGCCGGTCCGCGGCCCGACGGGTCAACGCCAGGTTGTAGGCGCGCACCACGTCCATACGCCGCAGCATGCCCACCAGCCGTGAGGGCTGCCCGCGTTCCACCACCGGCAGGCGGCCCACGTCGGCGTTGGACATGCGCCGCACCGCCCGCGAGAGCGGTTCGTCGGCGAAGGCCAGCACCGGTCGCCGCGTGCAGATGCTGCCAACGTTCGCGCGTTCGTTTTCGGGCTGCGCGTTGGCACGCTCGATATCCTCCAGCGCCAGCACGCCGAACAACTCGCCGTCCGCGTTCAGAACCGCCTGGCCGTGCTGGCGCGCGGCCTGCAACTGCGCGAAAGCCTGCTGCAGGCTCATCCCGGCGCGCAGCGTCTGCGGCGCGTTTTCCATCACTTCGCCCACCGTCACGCCCTCCAGGATTTCCACCTCGCGGCCGCGGTCGAGCCGCACGCCCTTGCGCAGCAGCCCGAGCGTGTAAACCGAGCCGATGGCGCCCAGGCGCGCGATCAGGAAACTGACCGCCACCGTGCCCATCAATGGCAGGATGATGCGGTAGTCGTTGGTCATCTCAAACAGCAGCAGCACGGCCGTCAGCGGCGCGTGCGTGGCGCCTGCCAGCACAGCCGCCATGCCGACCATGGCAAAGGCCGCCGGGTGCAGGTTGAGCCCCGGCAGTAGCGTATCGCCGAGCGTGCCGACCAGCGCGCCCAGGCATGCGCCCAGGAAAAGCGCCGGCGCAAAGACGCCGCCCTGGAAGCCCGCGCCGATCGAAAGAGGCGTGAGCACAAGCTTGGCCAGCAACAGCGCCAGCAGCAGCCCCAGCCCGAATTGCTCGCCGTTCAGGATGGCTTCGATGCTGCCGTAACCCACGCCCAGCACGCCGGGCAGCGCCAGCCCCACCGCCCCCACCGCCAGCCCTGCCGCGGCCGGGTGCAGCCAGCGCGGCAGGCGCAGCCGCGGAAACCAGCCGTGCGCCAGGTCCAGCAGACGGATATACGCAATGGAGACCGCCCCGGCGGCCAATCCCAGCACCAGGTAGGCCGGCATTTCGACCGCGGAATTGAAGGAATAGCCCGGCACGGCAAAAGCCGGCTGGCTGCCGCTGACCGCCTGGGTCAGCACCGCCGAGGAAACGCTGGCCAGCACCACCACCGCCAGCGCGCTGCCGCCGATTTCGCCCAGGATGATTTCGACCGCGAAGAACACCCCCGCGATGGGCGCGTTGAAGGCCGCGGCGATGCCCGCCGCCGCACCGGCCGCCACTAGCGAGCGCATGCGCGCGTCCGTCAGGCGCAGCCGCCCGCCCAGTCCCGAGGCCAGGTTTGCGCCGATCTGCACCGAGGGGTCCTCCGGGCCGACCGACGCGCCGGAGCCAATGGAAAGCGCCGCCGCCAGCGTCTTGATCGGCAGCGCGCGCACCGGCAGCCGCCCGCCGGCCAGCGCGGTCGATTCCATGATGCCGGCTACGCCGTGCAGCCCGCGTGGATCGATGAAGCGCCACGCCAGCCAGCCCACCGCCAGCCCGCCCAGTGCCGGGAAGAGCAGGCGCGCGAATTCCGGCAGGTGAAAGCCCGCCCAGGTGTAGAAGAATACCTGCACAGCGTCGATCAGGCGCTTGAACAGCCAAATGCCCGCCGCGGTGAAGATGCCGGTGAGGATGCCCAGCAGGCTGTCGTAGGCCACTGGCGAGAGAAGCAGCGGCTCGAGCCGCTGCTTGAACGCGTTGAAGAATTTCATAGCGCGATTATACCCCCTCCCCCGCAAGCCTTTGCACTCTTCTTTTATTTGCAGCAAACGTCCCTGTGGTTATTGAAATACACGAACATATGTGCTACACTCTCCCCATGCAACCGCTCCCCCTCACCCTCAATCAAGCCCGACGGTTCATCCTCGGACGGCAGGGACTGTGGCCCGGCCGTCGCTGGCAGGGCCTGGACGGCACCGGCGACGCCGTGCGCGCGCTCGAAGCCATCCAGCTCGACCCGCTCAACGTCGTCGCCCGCTCGCATGAGATCAACCTGTTTTGCCGCGTGCTCGATTACCGCCCGGAATATCTCGAGCAGCAGGCTTACGAAAAGCGCGCGTTTTTCGATTACGGCGGCGCGCTGTTCCTTTACCCAATCGAAGAACTGCCCTACTGGCAGCCGCACATGGACCACTGGAAGCAGCCCACCAACCGCTGGGGGCGTTTTTTGGTCGAAAATGCGCCGTTGGTGGAGGAAATCCGCGCGCAATTGCGCGAGCGCGGCCCGCTGGGCAACCGCGATTTTAACGGCAGCGGGCGGGTGCAATCCTACCGCGGGCGCAAGGAGAGCGCGCTGGCGCTGTACGCGCTGTGGATCACCGGCCAGGTGATGGTGCACCACCGCGAGCGCTTCGAGCGCGTCTACGATCTGCGCGAGCGCGTCGTTCCGGCACACATAGAGCAAATTGTGGACGAAGAACAGGCCGCGGCGCATTTCGCCCGCAAGTCTATCGCCGAGCTGGGCCTGATCCGCCGCCTGAGCTGGGTCAATTCGCTCTCCGGATACCTTAACCGCAAACTGGACCCAATTGAGGCGCACACGCGGCTGGACGGCATGCTGGCGCGCGGCGAAGCGGCCGCCGTGCAGGTAGCGGGCCAAAAAGAACCCT
>JAPKMQ010000169.1 GCA_026645875.1 Longilinea sp. | reverse complement strand
GGATTACCGGAAGCCAGGCCGCGCTCCACCAGAAGTTCAATCCCGGGCTGGTTGGGTCGAGGCGCTGGCCGAGGATGGCGGAGTGGCTGATGAAAAATGCCCCGCCCATCAGCAGCCCGCCCGTGGCCAGCCAGACGCCGAGCGTGCGCCGCTCGGCGTTGAACAGCACGGTCAGCCCCAGCCAGACCAGCACCAGCGTGTTGAACAGCGAAATGCTCAGCGCGGCCCAGTCCAGCAGCAGCGAGCCGCTCATTCACCCTCCCAGGGCAGCCACTCGCCGCGCTCGTTTTGAGCCAACGCCACCCCTTCGGCGTTCCAGGCCAGCAGCCGCCCCGCGTTGAAGATGATGGCAGCGCGCGTGCGGGCCACTTTTTCATCCGTGGTGCTCTCGTCCAGCCCCCAGGCGGCGTAGATCTGTCCGTTGGTGCGGCTGATGGTGCGCTTGTCGCGGAAGCCGAGTTGCGCGGCGATCTGCTCATTGGTCAGGCCGCGCGCGATCATGCGCGCCACCACCTGCTCGTTGGGCTCCAGCAGCGCCAGCGGCGACTGTTCGTCCTTGTGGCGCACCTCCTGCACGCGCGCCTCGATCTCGGGATCGATGAAGCTGCGCCCGGCGGCCGCGTCGCGCAGCAGCGGCACGATCATGGCGGGCAGCAGGAAGTTGGATTTGCGCACGTAAGCGTAGTGGCTGAGAATGCCCGAGCGGCGGAAATCGCGGTAGTAGGCATCATCGTCCTGGATGGAGTAAAACACCACCGGCAGGCGCGGGAACTCGCGACGCAGCATCACGGCGGTCTGGATGCCGTTCAACTCGCCGGCCAGGTGCACGTCCATCAACACAGCCTGCGGCGGGCGCTCCAGGCACAAGGACAGCGCGTCTTCGCCGCGTTCGCAGCCGGCCAGAACGCGCACCTCGCCGGTGGCTTCCAGCCCGGCGAGCAGCGCCTTTTGCAGCGCGGGATTGTCTTCGACGATGAGAATCTCAAGCATGGGTCAAGTCTATCCGGCGGGATCACAAAATGGGAAATATCCGCCTGCGATTACTTTATCACATTTTGCCTGGGATGCGCGGGCGGCTGGTGGTCGAGGTGTTGCCGGAGAAAACGATGGCTGCGTCCGCCTTATGCCTGCACCGCGGGCAGGCGGGCGTTTTGCCGTTTGAGCGTGATCCAACCGGCAACCAGCCCCACCAGGCAGCCCCCGATCAGCGCGACGAGGATCCATTCGCCGACGCCGCCCAGGAAATCGCCGAGAAAGAAGCTTTTGACATTGCTCCAATAATAGGGATCTGCACGGTTGGAGATGTGCATCTCCTCCCTGGCTGGCTGCCCAATCAGGATCAGTTTCACGCCCATGAATAAATAATAGGAAATGATGGAAACGGACCACGAAAAGGCACTCGCGGCGGCGGCCAGCCAGACCGAGGGGGAGGCTTTGGCTTCATGGATCGCGATGGGAATTGCCATTGCCAGCCATACACCCAAAATGGGGATCATTGCCAGGTTGCCTGGCAAGCCCGAGAACATGATTTGTTGCATCCAGTTCTGGAAATAGAAATCGAAGATGCCGAACAGCACACCGATTAGAAGATAGAAAAGCCAGCGTTTTTTCATTGCAACTCGTGATTGGATAGATTTCGGTCCGTCCATCCATTTATCATATTTTCATCCATCCAAACCCGCAAGCACTTGAGTGCGTTCAAAATGGTGCTCAAGCGGTGGCGCGGCATGCCAAAAACCCGTACACTAACCAACATGCGGCGCTGCGCGCTGACTTTCACGATCAGGTGAGGTGTCATGCGGGATGTATGGAAACGGATTGGCTGGACGGCGGTTTTTGCAACCGCGATGGCCTATGTGGAGGCCGCCGTCGTGGTCTACCTGCGTGGGTTGCTCAACGTCACCAACGCGACCGCGCGCCTGGACGGTTATGTGAATGTGGAGATCGGCCGGGAAGCGGCCACGCTGGTTATGCTGGCCGCGGTCGGCTGGCTGGCCGGGAAGACCTGGCGCGCGCGCGCGGCCTATGCCGCCTTTGCCTTTGGCGTCTGGGATATCGGCTACTACGCCTGGTTAAAAATGCTGATCAACTGGCCAGAATCGTTTCTCAGCCCGGACGTGCTGTTTCTGATCCCGGTGCGCTGGACCGGGCCGGTGTTGGCGCCGGTGCTGATCTCGGTGTGGATGTGCGTGACGGCCGTGCTGGCGTTGCGCCGGCTGGAGCGCAAGCAGGCGCTCGGGTTTACGCCGCTGCGCGTGGCGGCCGTCCTGCTGGGCGGGCTGCTGGCATTGGGCGTGTTCATGTCCGATGCACTGCTGGCTTTGAATGCCGGGCAGCCCGATTGGAATCTGCTGCCGGCCGGTGATTTTCGCTGGGGCTGGTTCCTGCCGGCGCTACTGTTGATGGCTGTGCCATCGCTGGCGGCCGTGTGGCCGGATAAGATAAAATCAAACAAATCTTTGGAGGTTCATCATGGGAATTAAACACCGCGGTTGGGTGATGCTGGGGGCTCTGGCGCTGGGCTGGGCGTTCGATCTGCTCTTCTGGGATCGGCGGCCGGGCATCACGCTGTTCCTTTTCTTTGCACTAACCCTGGGTGCCGGGCTTCTGCTGGCGCGCCTGGAGGGTAAACGCCCCGCGCGCAGCAGCCTGCTGCTGGTGTTGCCGGCGCTGGGTTTTGCCGCGGTTTCGTTCCTGCGGCAGGAGTCGATGACAGCGGGCCTCAGTTTCCTGCTGGCGCTGGTCTGCCTGGGTCTCATGGCCGCCACCTTTCGCAGCGGCCTGTGGACCCGCTACAGCCTGAGCGACATGGTTGTGGCGGTCTTCCGGCTGGCGGGCAGCGCGCTGATCGGCGCGGGCGAAATGCAGATCAAAGGGAACGCCGAGGAACCTGAGCAAGGCGAGCCGGCGAAAAAGAGCGGCAGTTTCCGTCGCAACGTGCTGCCGGTGCTGCGCGGGTTGTTGCTGGCGCTGCCGGCATTGATCGTGTTGGTGCTTTTGCTGGCCTCGGCGGACCCGATCTTTGAACAACGCGTAAGCGCCCTGTTGGATATCTTCCGGCCCGAAAAATGGGTGGAATACCTGTTGCGCGGCTTTTACATCCTGCTGTTGGCTTACATCCTCACCGGCATCTTTGCACACGTGCTTGCCAAAAGTCAGCACGAGAAGTTGATCGGTGTGGAGAAACCCTGGCTGAAGCCTTTCCTGGGGTGGATCGAGGCGGTCATTGTGCTGGGAGCGGTCGACCTGCTGTTCCTGTTCTTCGTCGTACTGCAGTTCCAGTATTTCTTTGGCGGGCAGTCCAACGTCAACACGGCTGGCTTCACCTATTCGGAATATGCCCGACGCGGCTTTGGCGAGCTGGTGTGGGTGGCGTTGATCAGCCTGCTCATCTTCCTGGGGTTGGCAGCCGTCACCCGGCGCACCGAAGCCTGGCAGCGGCGCCTTTTCTCAGGACTGGGAATTCTGCTGGTGACCCTGGTGGCGGTGATGCTGGTCTCGGCCTACCAACGCCTGGCGCTGTATGAAGCCGCTTACGGCTTCACCCGCCTGCGCACGTATACGCACGTCTTCATGGCCTGGCTGGGCGTGCTGCTGGCGGCAACAGTAGTGTTGGATTTGACCGGACGCAGGCGCGCCTTTGGTTTGACCGCGCTGGCGGTGGCGGCCGGCTTTGTGCTGACGCTGGCGGTGATGAACGTGGATGGCTTCATCGTCAATCAGAACACCGCGCGGGCCGAGGAGAATTTTGTCATCTCCAGCGGCGATTCCGCCCGGTTGTCTGACGGCTCACGACTGGACATGGCTTACCTGGATACGTTGTCGGACGATGCTGTGCCGGCGCTGCTGACGCAGTTCCGCGCTGCGCAGCCGGGTGCCAAGCGCGACGCGCTGGGCAGTTCGCTGGCCTGCCACTCAGCTCTGTGGCACCAGCGCCACAGCGATTCGCGCTGGACGGCTTTCAATGTTCCCGCGGCGCGCGCGGCAAAGTTGCTGGTGGCTGCCGCGCCGGAGTTGAGCGAGTACCCGGTGCACCAGATCAGCGAATATGGTGAGTATGTGGTGCAGGTGGGCGGTGAGGAACGAATTTGCGGCGGGTATGGGAGCGTGGATTAGTCAATTTTTAGGGGGGGTGAAAGGCCCGATTCATAATCAATGACCTAATTCAAAATGACCCCACCCCGTCCCTCCCCATTTTCATTAAGAAAATGGGGAGGGCGCTTTCATCGGTGTGGTTTTGTACAGGTCTGGAGGGGCTTTAATTGCGCCGGTCAGAGACCAACCCCGTTTTATGTAGGGGCGGTTCATGAACCGCCGCAAAAATCTACCCCCCCCGCTCCCTGACGGAAAACGCGCACTTCGTCGCCGTCGTGCAGTTCCAGATCAAAATCGCGCTGCGCCACGCCATTGATTGCCCAGGCGACCTGCCGCGGCAAGCTCAATTGCTCGAAGACCGCCGCAACCGGGCTGCCCTCCGGCAGTTCCAGTTCGGCGCGGCCGTTGGCATCGGGCGGCAGTTTTTCGCGCAGGTAGGAATACAAAATCACCTGGATGCGCATAGTCGAATTGTCATCCGATCCATTCCAGGCCCAGTTCGGCCAGGCGTTGTGGCGTGGGGTTGCCACTGCTCACATCCCAGCCGGCCAGATGGTAGTAGACATCCTTGTACTGCTCCAGGTTCTCGGGCGGGTAAGAAACGCCGGCGGTGGGTCCTTCGCCCTGCATGGCGCGGCTGAATTTGCGCGGCAGCACGTCCTCGCTGCGGGTGAAACCCTCGCGCGCGTTGAAAGCGCGCAGCAAATTGAGCCGCCGCGCTCCCACCTGCAGGATCTCGTCGATACTTACTTCCCAACCGGTGGCGGCTGAGAGCATGGCGGCCATTTCGGCCGGGCCGTAGAGTTGCCAGGCGGGTCCCCACACGAACTGGCACAGCCCATAGGTGTCCAGCGCGGAGTAAAATACTTCGCCCAGGTAGGCAAAGCGGATTTTTTCGTTGGTCATCGCCCCGGGCGTTTGCACATCGTGTAAACCGAGCAGCGCCAGCCGGTCGTAGTAGAGCTGTGCGCCGCCTTCTTCGTACATCGGATCGTGTTCGGAGGACTGGTGGTCGGCGCCGAAGGGGTTGACCGCGTAGATCAGGCCGAGCGTTTTCTTGGCGTGCGGGATGTGCGCGGGCAGTTCGGTCTTCTTGACCGTCACCACGAATTCCTTCGCGGCCGGGCCAAGTTTTTCAGCGACGCGCGCCGAGCCCTCGGCCAGCAGGTCGCCCAGTCCTTCGCGTTTAGCGATCTTCTCGACCATCGCCACCACGGCTTCAGCATTGCCGAAACGCAGATCGATACCGCCGGTGTCTTCCAGCGTCAGCAGCCCATGCTCGAAGCATTCCATGGCAAACGAAATCGTCGCGCCGCAGGCGATGGTGTCCAGCCCGTACATATTGCAGATCTGGTTGGCCAACGCAACCGCGTTTAGATCGTCCACGCCGCAATACGAGCCCATCGTGGCGATGGTTTCATATTCCGGGCCGCCGTAGATGGGCAGCACCTTCTGCCCGGCGAATTCGGTTTCCACCACGCGCTTGCAGCGCACGGTGCAGGAATAGCAGGTGTCGCGTTCCTTGAGGATGGTGCTGGTCATCACGTCGCCCATCAGGTGGTCGGCGCCGGTAAACGTTCCCTGGTTGTAATTGTAGGCGGGCAGCGAGCCGATGCTGTTCTGAAAGCCCACCACGTCGGCGGTGCCGTTCAGTCCCAACCCCTTCACGTCCGGGATCTCGTCGATATTTTTGGCGCCCTCGCGCTGCATGCGCGTGATGGCGGCCTTGTCAGCAGCTTCCAGTTTGCCGCCGCCCTGCGCGACCACCGCCTTGAGCAACTTCGAGCCCATCACCGCGCCCAGGCCGGTGCGGCCGTTGGCGCGGTTACTCATGTTGATCAGCGCGGCAAAGCGCACCAGTTTCTCGCCGCCCGGGCCGATTTGCAGCACTTCCAGTTTGGGGTCGTGCAACTCTTCCTTGAGCCGGGCTTCCACCTCGCCGGTGACCTGGCCCCACAGGTGTTCGGCGCCGCGCAGCTCGGCCTGGCCGTCGTGCAGGTAGAGGTAGACCGGTTTGGGCGACTGGCCGCGGATGACGATGCCGTCGAAGCCGGAGAATTTGAGCGCGGCTGGGAAAAAGCCGCCGCATTGGCTGTCGCCGGCGCCGCCGCTGATGGGCGAGCGGGCATTGGCCGCCAGACGCGATTGCCCGGCGATGGCCAGCCCGGTGGGCAGCC
>JAPKMQ010000168.1 GCA_026645875.1 Longilinea sp. | reverse complement strand
TGGACACCGGTTGCATGTGGTGGACATTCCGCAGCAATATGGCGAAAGCATCCCTCAGTTCGCCTCGCGTTCACAGCGCGGGCGCATCAAACCGTGCGGCGTGTGCGGCCTGGTCAAGCGGCACGTGATGAACCGGGTGGCCCGCGACGAGGGTTACGACGTGCTGACCACCGCGCACAACCTGGACGACGAAGCTGCTGTGCTGATGGGTAACGCCATGACCTGGCAGGTCGATCTGCTGCAGCGCCAGTATCCGGTGCTGCCCGCTGAGGACGGTTTCACGCGCAAGGCTAAACCGTTCTGCCGTTTTTATGAGCGCGAAACTGCTGCCTACAGCCTGCTGCGCGGCATCGAGTATGAAGAGGAGGAATGCCCCTTCTCGGTCGGCAGCAAGCAGCTCCTGTATAAAGACATGCTCAACAAAATGGAAGAAACCACGCCCGGCATCAAAATGAACTTTTATGCCAGCTTCCTGAACGCGCGCTCCGCGGGCTATTTCGTCCCGCAAGATAAAGCCGAGGCCGAGCAGTCGCGCGAACTGCACAAGTGCCCCATCTGCGGCCAACCGACCGTATCGGACGGCGCCTGCGCCTTTTGCCGGTTGGTAAAAGCCGGTTAATCGCAGCCGGGCGGAGATGCTCTCTCCGCCCGGCTGGCTTACCAATATTATTTGCTCCTCCTGGCGAGGGTTAAGCCGTTTCCAGGTAGCGTTCGACTTCCCAGTCCATCACGTTCATGCGGTAAGCTTCCCATTCTTCCAGCTTGGCCCGCTGGAAAGCCGAATAGACCGAATCGCCCAGCGCGTCCTTGACGACCTTGTCCTTATCCAGTTCATCCAGGGCCTCCAGCAGCGATCCGGGCAGCGATTTGATCTTCAACCGCCGCCTCTCCGTCTCGTCCAAATCATAAACATTGACGTTGGTCCACGGTTTGGGAGCTTCCAGGCTGCGGTCAATGCCGTCCAGGCCGGCCGCCAGGATGGCGGCAAAAGCCAGGTATGGGTTGCAGGAGGGGTCCGGGCAGCGCAGTTCGACGCGCGTTGCTTTGTCCTGCCCCGGGTTGTGACGCGGGATGCGAATCAGCGCCGAGCGGTTGACCTGCGCCCATCCAATGTAGACCGGGGCTTCATAACCAGGCACCAGCCGCTTGTATGAATTGATCGACGGCGCGATCACCCCGGTGAACCCGCGCGCATGCGCCAGTTGCCCGGCGATGTAGCCGTACGCCAGTTTTGACAGGTTGAAATCGTCGTCGGGGTCAAAGAACAGGTTCTTGTGGGTTTTGCTGTCAAAAATGGACTGGTGGCAATGCATGCCCGAGCCATTGATGCCAAAAATCGGCTTGGGCATGAAGGACGCGATCAGTCCGTTCTGCGCCGCGATGGCTTTGACCGTATACTTCAAGGTCAGCACATTGTCGGCGGTCCTGAGTGCGTCGGCAAAGCGGAAATCAATTTCATGCTGGCCCAGCGCCACTTCGTGGTGGCCCACTTCGACGTCCAAACCCATGCTGATCAAAGCGGACATCAATTCGGTACGTACCCGCACGGCTTCATCCTGCGCAGAGAAATCAAAGTAGCCGCCGATGTCGTGTGGCACCGGGTGGATATTGGTGGGGCCATTCCGGCGGAACAGGAAGAACTCCGGCTCCGGGCCTACGTTGAAAATCCAGCCGCGATCAGTGACTTTTTCGACCATGCGGCGCAGCACGCCGCGCGGGTCGCCCTCGAAAGGCCGCCCATCCGGATGGTAAATATCGCAGAAGATGCGCGCGCGGCGATTGTCCAGCGGGCTCCACGGCAGCACAGCGTAAGTGTCCGCATCCAGACGCAAGTGCATGTCGCTTTCCTGGATGCGGGCAAAGCCTTCCACCGACGAGCCATCAAACCACACACCGTCGTCCAGCGCCGTTTCCAAGCGGCTCACCGGGGCATCCACGCTCTTCACGGTGCCGGTCACGTCGGTAAATTGATAGGAAACAAACTTAATGCCATCTGCTTTCACGCGCTCAAGAATCTCTTTTTTGTCCATTCGATCCTCCTTCAGGGTCTTAATAACAAATAGGGCATGCCTGGGCATGCCCCTTGATTAAAAAAACAATCGGACTGCCCCTTCCACAATCAAACCTGGCCCAATACAGATCAGGCCAATCACCATGCAAATGTTGGCCTGGCAGTCACCCGCCAGTTTTCCATTTGGCATTCGTTTTGGAAGGGAGAAAGGAACCCGTGATCAGGCTCCAGAGGCATCCGCTGATCTTTCGATTTTTCCCCGTGTCACCGGGGTTAGCACTCTCTTCGCAGAGAGGAACCTCCACCTCGTCATCTCGCCAGCCGCGAGATTCAGCCGCTATCTCTCCAATATTCAGTTGTCAATTCGCCCGCTCAAATTGCATCAAGCTTCAATTAGGCATTAGTCTAGCATTTAATTCCCATGCTTGTCAAGGGGTATTTTTATTATTGGTCGAATTGGATTGACCAGATTTAATCCTTGACGAATTGAACAAATGTACTAAAATAAAGAGGTGCCACTTGACTGGCGCCTTGACTTGAAACTAAGATATAATTTGTACACAATCCCGTTGAGGAGAACACACATGGCTCGAAAATCCAATCCCCCTGCCCAACCCTACCAAGCTGGCCCCGGCGGCAGTCCAAACGAGGAAGCCAAGCGCGTCGTGCTGGACAAAGCGCTGGGCGATATCATCAAACGCTACGGCGATGGTGCCATTTTCCGCATGGGCGATCAGAACCTGACCGTCGAAGCAATCCCAACGGGTTCGCTGTCGCTGGATATAGCCCTGGGCATTGGCGGCATTCCCCGCGGGCGTATCACCGAAATCTTCGGCCCTGAATCTTCGGGTAAAACCACGCTCTGCCTTCACATGGTGGGCGAGGCACAAAAACTTGGCGGCACCGCGGCTTACATCGACATGGAACACGCGCTGGACCCGGCCTATGCGGCGCGCCTTGGCGTGGATATCGAGAACATGCTGGTTTCGCAACCCGACACCGGCGAGCAAGCGTTGGAAATTGCAGAAACGCTGGTGCGTTCCGGTGCGATTGACATCGTCGTCATCGACTCGGTCGCCGCGCTGGTGCCGCGGGCTGAAATCGAAGGCGACATGGGCGATGCCAGCATGGGCATGCAGGCGCGTTTGATGTCGCAGGCGCTGCGCAAGCTCTCCGGCACAATCAGCCAGACCAAAACCTCGGTGGTCTTCACAAACCAGTTACGCCAGAAAATTGGCGTGATGTTCGGCAACCCCGAAACCACCCCCGGCGGCCTGGCACTCAAATTCTATGCCTCCGTTCGCCTGGACGTCCGTCGCATCCAATCCATCAAGGTTGGCGCGGAGATTATCGGCAACCGCGTGCGTGTGCGCGTGGTAAAAAACAAGGTGGCTCCGCCCTTCCGCACCGCCGAATTTGACATCATGTACAACGAAGGCATCTCCAAAGCCGGCGACATCATCGACCTGGCTACCGCGCTCGAAATTGTCACCAAACGCGGCGCCTTCTTCTCCTACGGCGACCTGCGCCTGGGCCAGGGTCGCGAGAACGCCAAGGAATTCCTGCGTCAAAACCAGGAATTGAGCGCCGAAATCGAGAATGCCGTCCGGCAGCGCGCCATTGGTGGCGACATTCCGCTGGCAATCGGCAGCCCCGATGGCGGTGATGATTCTGACGAAGCATAGACCAAAAGGACGTTGACCGCTAAACCTCGGGCTCCCCGCATTGGACTCTTCCTTGCAGCTCTGGCGATTCTCGTTCAGGGCTGCAATGCATTCCGCCCGGTCCGGCCCGCGCCAAACCCGGACGCAACGCCCTTCCTGGCGCCGACCTTTGCGCCCACGCCGCTGCCCCCCGGCGTGACGGTGGATCCCGCCACCATTCGTCCCACTGCCACCCAGCCCTGCGAGGATGGGCTCACCTACCTTTCCGATTTGACCATCCCCGACGGCAGCCTGGTGGACGCCGGGGCGACGATGGACAAACGCTGGGAAGTGAATAACACCGGCAGTTGCAACTGGACGGATGGCTACACCTTGCGACTGATCGCCGGCGTGGATCTGGGTTCGCAGCCGCAGCAGGCGCTGTACCCGGCCCGCGCCGGGACGCATGCTGTCATCCGTCTGGTGTTTCAAGCACCCATCGAACCAGGCAATTACCGCAGCGCCTGGCAAGCATATGCTCCATCAGGTGATGCGTTTGGCGACCCAATTTTCATCGACTTCACCGTTCCGCCGGCGGATCCCGGCGCGGTCAGCCTGCCCACGCCATGAGGAAGTTGAATGGCTGAAAAGCACAGAACCGGCGAGGTGGTTGCAGTCTTTCTGGTGGGTTTAGCCGGCCTTGCCGTCATTATGATTGGTTTTGTACTGATCTCCAATCCGGGGCTGCTGTCGGGCGTTTTGATGCCGCAAGCGGCTGTGGTGGAATTGCCTATGATCACGCCCGGGCCCAGTAACACGCCCTTTCAGCCATTGCCGACGCAACCCCGTGTAATGACCGTGGCCGCCACTCTCACGGCTGCGCCAACCGAAACACCAACGCCGCTGCCGCCGACCGAACCGCCTCCGCCCCCCGCGCCGGCCTGGCCGCCGGCCAGCGCGAGCATCGGCGATATCGTGGGGTATCCGCAGGGTTACGCGCTGAGCTGCGAATCCCGTTCGGCGGTTGATTGGGCACGCCATTTTGGCGTGGAAATTGGCGAAACCGAGTTCCTGACGCGGCTGCCGCTTTCAGACAACCCGGAGGTCGGATTTGTCGGTTCCTACAATGACTACGGCGGAATGGTACCGCCCTATTCCTACGGCGTGCACGCCGATCCCGTCGCAAAGCTGTTGCGCGAGTATGGGCTGCCAGCCGGCGGCTTGAAGGGCCTGTCGCTGGACGAACTGCGCTCCGAAATCGCTTCCGGCCGCCCGGTCATCGTCTGGATCATCTTCGGCATCAGTAACGGTTACGCGCTGGATTACACCGCCTCAGATGGCCAATCCATGCGGGTTGCGCCCAACGAACACACCGTCATTGTGATCGGCTACGATGATTATTCCATCACCGTGCTTGACGGCGCCTGGGTCTACTCGCGCAGCATTGAGCAGTTCGAGCGCTCGTGGGAAGTGCTGGGCAACATGGCAGTGATCTACCAACCCGCGGCTAATTAAATCAAAACGTGCGGTTGAGTGATCAACCGCACGCTGGATGAACCGTGCAAACGGTTTAGGTGCCTTCTTCCCAGGAACCCAGGTAAGCTACCTGCTGTGCGGTCAGGGTATCGATCTTGACCTTCATGGCTTCCAGTTTGAGGCGGGCGATTTCCTTGTCGATGTCATCCGGCACGGAATACACGCGCTTCTCGAGCGTCTTTCCGTTCTTGACCATATACTCAGCGCTCAACGCCTGGTTGGCAAAGCTCATATCCATCACGCTGGCCGGGTGGCCTTCGGCCGAAGCCAGGTTGATCAGGCGGCCTTCGCCCAGGATGAAGATCGAGCGGCCGTCCTTGAGGTGGTATTCTTCCACGAACGGGCGAACCAGCTTGGTGCCGGTGGACATTTCCTTCAGCGCGGGGATGTTGATTTCCACATTGAAATGGCCGGAATTGGCCACAATCGCGCCGTCCTTCATCGCTGCGAAGTGGTGCGCATCGATGACGTTGATGTCGCCGGTGACCGTGCAGAAGATGTCGCCAATCTTGGCCGCTTCTTCCATCGGCATCACCCGGAAGCCGTCCATGACCGCTTCCAGCGCCTTCAACGGATCCACTTCGGTCACCACCACGTCCGACCCCATGCCGCGCGCGCGGCTGGCCAGCCCGCGGCCGCACCAGCCGTAACCGGCAACCACGAAGGTCTTTCCGGCTAGCAGCACGTTGGTCGCGCGGATGATCCCGTCCAGGGTTGACTGGCCGGTGCCGTAGCGGTTATCGAAAAAGTGCTTGGTCATGGCATCGTTGACAGCGATGATCGGGAAGGTCAGCGCATTGTCAGCGGCCATGGCGCGCAGGCGGATGACGCCCGTGGTGGTCTCTTCGGTGCCGCCCAGGATATTGGGCAACAGCTCGCGGCGTTCCTTGTGCAACGTGCTCACCAGGTCGGCGCCGTCATCCATGGTCATATGGGGTTTGTGATCCAGGGCAGCGCGGATGTGCTTGTAATAGGTCACATTGTCCTCGCCCTTGATGGCGAACACCGGGATCTCGTAATGGCTAACCAGCGCGGCGGCCACGTCGTCCTGCGTGGACAGCGGGTTGGAAGCGGTTAACACAATATCCGCGCCGCCGGCCTGCAGAGTGGTCATCAGGTTGGCGGTTTCGGTGGTCACATGCAGGCAGGCCGAAACGCGCAGGTCCGCCAATGGGCGTTCTATCGCAA
>JAPKMQ010000167.1 GCA_026645875.1 Longilinea sp. | reverse complement strand
ATGGGCAATTAACACAATTACAGCAGTCTTGATTGCCAGCTCGGTGCCAAGACCCAGAAAGAACACCATCGAGCCCAATGCTGAAATGGTGGTATAAGCCAGCAGGCGCTTCAAATCGGTTTGCGCCAATGCCAGAAGCGCTCCGCTGACAAGGGTAAGCAGACCCAAAGCAGTGATCACAACAGGCCACAATGCCAACTGCCCAAAGACCGGGAACATCCTGGCGAGCAGGTAAACACCGGCCTTGACCATGGTAGCTGAATGCAGGTAAGCGCTGACCGGTGCGGGTGCTTCCATGGCATTGGGCAGCCAGAAGTGGAAGGGAAATTGAGCCGATTTTGTGGCAGCGCCCACTAACACCAAAATAAATGCAGCTACGGCAAGGGGGTGGGTGATGATTGTGGCAGAACTTTCGATCCAGCGGCTGATCTCAAACGATCCGGTAATTTTCGCCAGTAAGGCAAAACCAGCAAGCATTGACAGCCCGCCCGACCCAGTTACCAGCAATGCCTGCCAGGCTGCCGCGCGAGCATTGGGCTTTTGATGATCAAAGCCAATCAGGAAAAACGAAGATATACTGGTAAGCTCCCAAAACACAAACAATAGGAGAGCATTGTTGCTCAGCACAACCCCCAGCATGGCGGTCATGAATAAAATCGCCAAACTGAAGAACCGCCCCAGGAAAGGATGTCCATGAAGATAAGCGTTGCCATAAATAATGACAAGCGCGCCAATTCCAGAAATAAGCAATGCCATTACAAGGCTCAACCCGTCCAATCCAAGGTTCAAGCTCAAGCCGAGGCTCGGCACCCAGGGAATTGTTAACTGCCAGATGTCGCCGTTGGTGATTGAAGGAATGGCAATACATAACTGGATAAAAATGAAAAATGGGAATAGCGCCAATGCAGCAGAATGGCGCGGAAAATGCCTATGGACCAGTGGCGCCAGTACCGCCACGATAATTCCTGCAAGAACAGAGAAAGCTAACAGAATCATATAGTTATCTCAAGAAGTCTCAAGCACTCAAAAATAATTCAATGCACTAACTTTAATAAGTGTTATGAGTATTTTGCCTTATTAATTCGCATTAAGCAAGCGGATTGCAATGCGGACGGATAAAACATAATAATTTTTGTAGTGGCGGCTTGAAAAGTTGGTTTGACCAATTTATCGCAGCCAACAGCGCATCATGTTGCAGATCATGGTGTTATGAAGAGCAGTTTATTTTTGTGACCAAATTGTGACACCGTTTGTGACTTCAGGCATGCAATATTCAGACTAATTTTGATAGAATTCGCAATCAAGTAACGCACGATCAGAGGTTTTGATGGATCAAAAAACCGTAGCTTTGATTACAGACAGCACCTGCGATATCCCGCAGGAATGGCGGGATCGTTATGATATCGGCGTGGTGCCATTAACCATCATTTTCGGCGATCAGCAGTATAAGGACGGTGTGGATTTATCTGCCGATCAGTTTTACGAGCTGCTGCCGACAGCCGGGCGATTCCCCACCACCTCGCAACCTTCGCCCGGTGATTTTCTAATGGCTTATCAGGCGGCCGCGGCAAAAGGTTATCAAAAAATCATGGTGATCACGATCAGTTCGGCGATGAGCGGCACCATCAATTCAGCCCGCGAAGCCGCCGCTGTTTCGCCCATCCCGGTGCGGGTTTTGGATGGCAAGAATAATTCGATGGGCCTGGGCTGGCAGGTCATTGCCGCGGCGCGCACCCGTGAAGCAGGCGGCGACCTGGCGGCGATGGTGGAGACGGCCGAACAGGTGCGCGACCGGATTTCCTATTACATCACGCTGGACACTATGGAATATCTTTCCAAGGGCGGGCGCATCGGCACGGCCACCAAGTTTCTTGGATCGATCATCAAAATCAAGCCGTTGATTTCAGTCAATCCAAAAACTGGTTCGGTGGCGGCGTCGATCCCAGCGCGCTCGCGACAGAATTCCATTGAGGGGATCTGGCGCGAATTCTTCAATCATATCGATCCGAACGCGCCGATGCACATCACGGTGCTGCACAATTCAGCCCTGGACGAAGCCCAGGCAATCGCAGAGCGGGTGAAACGCGCCTATCCGGCGGCGGAAGTGTTTATCTCGATCACTTCGCCCATCCTGGGCGTGCATACCGGGCCCAGGGCGCTGGCGTTGTGCGGCTATTCGCTGTAAAGGAAAGCCCGGCTACGCGCCGGGCGGGTGAATAATCAGGATGAATTCGGCCTTGCGCGGGCCGATGCGTTTGCGCAGTTCGTCCAGCCGGCCGCGCAGGATGGTTTCAGATGGCAGGGTGATGTCCATCGCCAGCGTGATGCGCTGCCCGCCCCCGAAAACTTTGGCCACATCTTCCAGCAACGCGCCCAACCGGTAAGGGGTATCCATCACCACCACGGCCATTTTCAGGTAGCGCAGCGATTCGAGTTGCTTACGGCGTTGAACTGGATCGCGTGGCAGGAACCCGGCGTACACAAAGCGTTCCAATTTGAAATCCAGTACCGATAGGGCCGCCATGAGCGAGGATGCGCCGGGGATGGGCACCACAGGCAGTTCCATCAGGCTGATCTGCTGGACTAAAAAAGCGCCCGGGTCGGCGAAAACCGGTGTGCCGCAGTCAGAGATCAGCGCGAAGGACTCACCTTTTGCAATGCGGACGACCAGGTTGGCAGCTTGCTCCTGTTCATTGTGCTCGTTGAGCAGGATCAGTTCCTTGACTGGAATCTCCAGCTTCTTCAGCAGGGTGGTTCCCACGCGCGCTTCCTCGCAAATGATGCCGTCAACCTTGCGCAGGGTTTCAATTGCCCGCAGGGTGATATCACCCATGTCGCCGATAGGAGTCGCAACGATATACAGGCGGCCGGTTTGTGCCATATTCTCACCTCCGCTGAACGTGCAGCCGCTGCCAGACCCAGCCCTTTTGCGGCGCAAAGAAGAATGCCATCAGGAAGAACGCTGTGGCTACCAGGACGATTGCGGATCCGGAAACGATATTCAAATAGTAACTCAAGTACAGGCCAATGACGCTGGCGGCAACGCCCAACGCAGCCGAAATGGCCATCATGGGTGCCAACCGGCGGGTGAGCAGGTAGGCGGTCGCGCCGGGGGTCACCAGCATGGCGGCCACCAGGCCGATGCCCACGGTTTGGATTGAACCGACGATGGTCAACGCGAGCAGCACCAATAGCAGGTTGCGCAGCAGTTCGACCGGCAGCCGCAGGGTTTTGGCCATGACCGGATCGAACGAAACAACAAAGAACGGCCGGAAGAGCAGGAATACGGTCGCCAGCACCAGCACCGTCAACCCCGCGATCAACCACAGGTCCGCCGGGCCGACCCCCAGAACATTGCCAAAGATGATGTGGCTGAGATCCACTGCATAAGAGCGAATGCTCGAGATGAGCGCGACGCCCAGCGCCAGCGCAGCTGAAAACAGGATACCGATGGCGGTATCTTCGCGCACGGTTCCGCCGCGCGTAAAGAAGCCGATGCCCAGCGCGACCAGGATCGCGGCGATTAGCGCGCCGACCAGTAAATTGCCGCCCAGCAGGTAGGCGATGGCCACGCCCGGCAGAATGGCGTGCGCCAGCGCGTCGCCCAGAAAAGCCATCGATCGCAACACCACGTAGGTGCCCACCACGGCGCAAAGCAGTCCCACCAACACGGCCGCGATCATGCCGCGCTGCATAAACGCGTATTGAAGCGGTTCCACCAGCCAGGTCATGGCGTTTCCTCTGTGTGGATGTGATCGTGCTCGTCGCCCGGGCAGCAATGATCGACGACGACGATGTTATCCAGGATCAGAGCCTGTTTTCCAAACGCGGCGGCGATGTGTTCGCGCGTGAACACCTGTTCGCGCGTTCCGTAGGCGATCAGACGACGTTTGAGCAGCAAAATCCGCTCAAAGCGTTCCGCTGCCATGTTTAAATCGTGGGTCGAAACCATCACAGTCACGCCACGCGAGCGCAGTTCATCCAACAGATCAAGTGTCGCTTCCTGCGTGGATACATCCACGCCGGTGAAGGGTTCGTCCATGAGGAGAATGTGCGGTTCCTGGGCAACGGCGCGCGCCAGGAAGACGCGCTGCTGCTGCCCGCCGGACAATTCTCCGATGGACCGTCTGGCCAGCTTGGTGATGCCCAGTTGGGCCATGCTACGCAGCACGGCTTCGCGGTCTTGCGGGCTGGGCTTGCCGAGCCAGCCAAAATCGTTGAAGCGCCCCATCATCACCACTTCTTCCACGGTGACCGGAAAGCGCCAATCCACTTCTTCGCGCTGTGGGATGTAGGCCACGCAATCTTTGTGCTGGCCTAACGGGAGCCCGTGAATGCGGATTTGACCGCGTCGCAGGGGAAGCAAGCCGACCAGTGCTTTGAACAGGGTGGTTTTTCCAGCGCCATTTGGACCGACGACGGCAACCTGTGCGCCGTGTGGAACTTCAAAACTTACATTGTCCAGGATGGCGTGACCGTTGAAGGCAACGACCACGTTTTCGAGGTCCAGCCGGGCTGGTTCCGTGCCGATCAGTTCATGCGCTCTTATCTTCATGCTTCCTTCTCTGCAACCACGAATTGTACCGCAATCAGGGCGAAAGGGCGGTTTTCTGCTTTCATCCCAGTTTTATGCTATATTAACGCCATCTCGGCAAACCTTTTAAGGAGTGCAAGATGCTGGATTCTCTGGCTCAATTCAGTCCCGTGGTTCAGGCCCTTCTGGCAACATTGTTCACCTGGGCAGTGACCGCGCTTGGCGCGGCCGGCGTTTTTCTACAGAAGAATCTGAGTCGAAAACTGCTGGACGGCATGCTGGGTTTTGCCGCGGGCGTGATGATTGCGGCAAGTTACTGGTCGCTATTGGCGCCGGCCATCCAAATGTCTGAGGGGAGCGGCACGCCAGGTTGGCTGCCGGCCGCGGTTGGTTTCTTGCTTGGCGGAGCTTTCCTGTTTGCTGTGGATAAGATCCTTCCGCACTTGCACCTTGATTTACCCGATTCACAAAAAGAAGGTATCAAAACCAAGCTCGACCGCAGCATCCTGCTGGTGCTGGCGATCAGCCTGCACAACATCCCCGAAGGTCTGGCGGTAGGCGTGGCTTTTGGCGCGGCTGCGGCAGGTGTGCCCCAGGCATCCCTGGCGGCGGCAGTTGCGCTGGCCATTGGCATTGGCCTGCAAAACTTCCCCGAAGGGCTGGCCGTCGCGGCACCGCTGCGCCGGGAGGGACTCTCGCGCGGGCGCAGCTTCTGGTACGGACAACTTTCCGGCATTGTCGAGCCGATTGCGGGCGTGATTGGTGCGGCGGCGGTTTTTTTCATCCGGCCACTTCTGCCGTACGCGCTGGCTTTTGCCGCCGGTGCGATGATTTTCGTGGTCGCGGAGGAGTTGATTCCTGAATCGCAGCAGGGCGATTTTGGAGATATTTCCACAATGGGTCTGATGATCGGGTTCACCGTGATGATGATTTTGGACGTGGCCCTGGGATGAAAAAGATCCAGCTCTCTCACCTGACGCGGGTCACCATCCTGCTGACCGCGTTTTTTGCCATCGACAAGGTGGTTGCCTTTGCGCGCACCATCATCATCGCGCGCCAGTTTGGACTTTCCCGCGAACTGGATGCCTTCAATGTCGCGAATAACCTGCCGGATATGCTGTTTGTGTTAATTTCCGGCGGCGCGCTGGCGATGGCATTCATCCCTGTGCTGACTGAGACGATTACCCGGGCGGGCCGGTCGCAAGCCTGGGACCTGTTCAGCCGGATCGCCAACCTGGCGCTGTTGGTGACGGCGGCTTTCTCAGTGTTAATTGCCATTTTCGCGGAACCGCTGGTGGGCTGGCGGCTGGGAATTGCGCCGGGTTTTGAGCAGCAGCAGCAATCCCTGGTGGCCGAATTGATGCGCTTGAACCTGATTGCCACGCTGATTTTTTCGCTGAGCGGGCTGGTTATTGCCGGGTTGCAGGCCAACCAGCACTTCCTTTTACCCGCGCTGGCGCCCATTCTGTACAACCTGGGGCAGATCTTTGGCGCGCTGGTGCTCTCGCCTGAAACCGGCGTGCGGCTTGGCCCCATCACACTGCCGGCGTATGGCCTGGGCGTGCATGGCTTGGTGTACGGCGTCATTCTGGGAGCGGTGCTTCACCTCGCCATCCAGGTTCCCGGAATGATCAAATATGGTTTCCGTTGGACGCCGGCAATTGGAGTCAATACCGCCCCTGTGCGTAAAGTGCTTGCCTTGCTGGGTCCGCGCCTGGTGACCATGTTGTTCATCCAGTTGATTTTTATCGTCCGCGACAACCTGGCGTCGCGCCTGGAGGCGGGCTCGGCCTCGGCATTGACCTACGGCTGGATGATCATGCAGGTACCGGAGACCTTAATCGGCACCGCCATC
>JAPKMQ010000166.1 GCA_026645875.1 Longilinea sp. | reverse complement strand
CGCTTTTGGTTGGCTGGCCTGGCGGACGAAATCGTTTCTCTATCCTTTTTTGATCCACACCTATTTGTCGGTGATGATTGTACTGATGGCGCAGTAACACGGTGCGTTACGGATTCTCGCGGCGGCCAAAGGATTGCTCAATATTGGTGCCATGCATGCCTGCGAGGTAGGCACGCTCGTCCACCGGCGACAGATGCCCAACCATTTTTGGGGTCAGCAGTGGGTAGCGGCGCAGATCATGCAGGCGCATTTCGATCACCGCCACGCCGCGCTCATCCGTTTCCCAGTTCAGGCCGTCCACCCGGCTCAGATTGAACGGCCGGGTATAGCTGCGCAGCGTCTTGACGCGCTCAAGGCTGTAAAAATTCTCAAAATACGTCAGTGCCAGCTCGCGCAGGTTGCGGTGGATGGGTTCGCGAAAACGCAGCCCGGCATAATTTGATTTGGCCACCGCGCCCCAGCAGCCATCCTCGCGATACAGCGCCAGCACATGGTCATCGTCCAAACCCGGCTCCGGCCACAATTCGAGCACGAGCGGCGGGTGTCCCATGCGGCGCAGCGCGGCCGCCGCCAGGAGTGCGCCGTCATAGCAATGGCACTGGCCATCGCGCAGCACAGCCAGCGGGCTGCGGTTGCGTTCTTCAGCAATGTATGGCAGGCTATCCAGGTACGCTTGCAACCGTGTGGGCGTTTGTAAACCCAGGAAAACCTTCCGTTCGGCCGGATTTAGAATCTCTTCCAGCGGAATCGCCATGTCAGCCTCCTGTGTCAAGCGATGGACTAATTATATCCACAGAATTTCGCTGGTTAAAATATCAGAGCCGGGTAGTACCCGGCTCTGGGATCTTCTATTCGATTGTCGATAATTATGATTCGACCGGTAAACCGTTGAGCATCCCTTCCAGGATGGTCTCGAGCGCCATGGTATGCACGCAGCGGCCGCGCGTGGCAAAAAAGGAGCAATCGCATTGCCAGACGCCGTGGTCGTAAGCCACGGTGTGCGCATTGTTGTCCCCATCTACAACAACCTGCATTGATTTAAAGTGAAACCGGTTCCGTTCCTGAGCGTACCGCTTGGCTTTTTCGATCTTTCCGATCATCCCATAGTCCATTTTGTGCGATCTCCTTTCAGGGGGTGTGTAGGTAGCAAAAAGGCACGCAATCAGACGCGTGCCTTGGATCTTCCATTCCGAATTATGTCGATAGAAACTCGCATAGCGATTCTTTTTCGCTCCTTAATTAATCATATCCCCAAACGCCGGGAAAGTCAACGACATTTTTCCAGGATTAAGGCATCTTCTCCGTCCTGATAATAGGCCAGCCAGCGGTCCACCTGGCGGTACTGGTTGCGCTCATACATGCGCAGCGCCGGCTGATTGCTGCAGCGCACGCACAGCCGCACACAGGGCATGTTCATGCTTTCCTCGCAAGCCTGCAGCAGCGCGGTGCCAATACCGTTGCCGCGGTACTGCGACCGGACGCCCACCGTGGTGATCCAGCCCAACTGGCGGGCGCGGTCGATCTCTCCGGCGATGAAGCCGACCATCTCCTCATCGATCACAGCCTTGATTCGCGTCACGCCCGGCATGGTCAACACGCCGATCAAATCCAGCAGCGGCCAGGCGTCACGGTCAAAGCACTCGTGTTCCAGGCGGTGCAGGGCATTCAAATCGGTCATGCGGGCGGGCATCAGATCAAATATGACAGCATCCATCCGCGGCGTCATCCTGTTGCAATCCCACCCCCTTCAAGTCTGGCCTGAAGAGGGTGGGCATTGAATTTGTTCTGGCTCGCGCCAATCATCCGAAAAGACTTACTCTTTGCTCTCTTTTCGTATGTTGACGAAATTATCCAGCAGGCTGGTAAATTCCATCGGGAAGATGTACTTGGTGGATGGGCTGGAAGCCATGTTCTTGAGCGTCTCAAAGTATTGCAGCGTGAGCGTTTTGCCGTCCACTTCCTTGGCCACGGTGAAAATCTGCTCCAACGCCGCGGAATAGCCTTGAGCCCGCAGCAACTGTGCCTGGCGCTCGCCTTCCGCCTTCAAAATAGCCGATTGCTTCTCGCCTTCAGCGCGCAGAATGGCGGCCTGCTTTTCGCCTTCTGCCACATTGATGTTGGCTTCGCGCGTACCGGTTGATTCGGTCACAACCGCGCGGCGGGTGCGTTCCGCGGTCAACTGGCGATTCATCGAATCCTGCACGTCGCGCGGCGGGAGGATCTCGCGGATTTCCACGTTGGTCACTTTGACGCCCCAGCGTTCGGTGACTTCATCCAGGCGGGTGCGCAGCGCGGCGTTGATCTGCTCGCGTTCCGACAGCACGCCGTCCAGCAGGATACCGCCGATGACTGAGCGCAATGTGGTGGTGGCGATACCCTGGGCTGCCAGTTCAAAGTTGCCCACCTGCAGGACGCTTTGCACCGGATCAAAAATCTTGTAGTACCACAGGAAATCGATCGAGATGGGTGCATTATCCTTGGTGATCGAGGTTTGCGCCGGGATTTCACGCACCTGCTCGCGCAGGTCAACCCGCACAGCCCGATCGACGAATGGGATCAGCAGCACCAGGCCGGGGCCGCGCGCGCCGATGCAGCGGCCAAGCCGAAACACGACCACGCGCTGATATTCCGGCACGATTTTGATCGCCGTTGCCAGAAACACCACCAGCGCAAGGATTACGGCCCCAAAAAGGCAGTAGATGAGAATTGGATCCATGCATAACCTCCGGAAAAATGGGGTAATACCAGTTGGTTACAATCGTGATCAGGCCTTCGGTGGAACCAGTTCAACCTGCAAAACCAGCCCCTGGCGCCCAACCACCCGAACAGCCGCGCCTTTGGGAATAAAGCTCTCGCTGCGCGCGGTCCATTCTTCTCCGCCGACATAAACGCTGCCGTCGGTAAATACATCCGTCTGCGCTTCACCCACCTTGCCGATCAACGCACCCAGGTCCATTGATGGGCGCATGCGCGCCGCTTCCAACCCGCGGCGCGCGACGATCCACATAATGCCGATCGCCGAGACGGAGAGCAGCACGGCCAGCGCCGGATGCACGGCCGGACCGCCCTGCTCGTTGCGGAACAGGAAAACAGAACCCACCACCATGGCGACCAATGAAATCACCAGATAGATCCATTGTTGTGAACGCCGCAGCGCGAGCAGGAAGGGGAAAACGCCCACCACCAGGATCGCCAGCGCCCACCAGTTGGTCGGCAGGGTGGCCACGCCGTAACCGGCTACCACCAGCGCAAACAGCGCGCCGATTTCCACCACGCCGGTGCCCGGCGAGAACAACGCCAACACGGCCAGCACAAAACCGCTGACCAGTAACACATAAGCAAGATTGGGGTCGATGATTAAGTCCATGAGTTATCCTTGCACGCTGCTTCTCACCCGCCGCCTGAATTCAGCAGCATGCTCCTTATCATTATACAACAATCGCCGGTCGGAATTCGTCCAATCGCTTTTAAAGTAAAACAGGCGGCCGATCAACCGCCTGTTTTACTTTCCCTGTTTCCAATCCCTTTTCCCAATCCCAATCAGGAGGTTCCCTTCATGGATTAACAATAGTGTATGACCTCCAGATTAAAATAGATGAAGTTGGTTATAAATCTTTTATTAACGTTTTTGGCGGCCTGGCTTTTCCTGCGGTCAGCCGGCCCGGTGACCCACGGGAGGATCAACCAGGAAAATCACTCGGTATGCGGTTTCGGCATGCGACAGGCACCGGAAGGGCGTATTCTGGCGGGTCTTTCGTGATAAAATCGGGCATACTGATTGTTCATCCTTCCGAGGTGTACCATGTCCGAAACCATCCTGGTTGCCATTGCCTGGCCATACGCCAATGCCGAGATTCACGTCGGCAATATCACCGGGTCGCACTTGCCCGGCGACATCTTTGCCCGCTTCCACCGGCTCAAGGGCAACCGCGTGGTGATGGTTTCAGGTACCGACTCGCACGGCACCCCGGTCACGATCAAAGCGGATACGCAGGGTGTGCCGGTGGAGACCGTCTACAAGCAATACCACGACGGTTTTCTGGATCTTTACCAGCAGTTGGGGATCAACTACGACCTCTTCACTACCACGCATACCCAAAACCATTTCAAGGTTTCGCAGGCGATCTTCCTGGCGTTGCAGAAGAACGGCTTTCTCTACCAAAAAAGCAGCGCCCAGTGGTACTCGCCGGCCAGCAAACGCTTTTTACCTGACCGCTATGTGGAAGGCACCTGCTACATCTGCGGCGCCGACGGGGCGCGCTCCGATCAATGCGATAATTGCAGCAACCCGCTGGACCCCGAAAAACTGGTCAACCCGCGCTCCAAGATTGACGGCTCGACTCCTGAACTGCGCGATACGGTTCACTTTTACCTGGACCTGTCCAAGCTCGAGCCCGATGTCGCCCGCTACCTGCGCGAACGCAAATCCTACTGGCGCGATACCGTCATCGGCCAATCGCTCGGCCAGATCGAAAGCGAGGGTCTCAAACCGCGCGCCATCACCCGCGACCTCGACTGGGGCATCCCGGTGCCCATCCAGGGGTGGGAGGGTAAATGTCTGTATGTGTGGTTCGAGGCTGTCATTGGCTACCTTTCCGCCACCATCGAATGGGCGCAGGTGAACGGCGACGCAGCCGCCTGGAAGGAATGGTGGACCAACCCGCAGGCCAAGGCCTTCCACTTTATCGGCAAGGATAACATCTTCTTCCACGCTGCCTGGTGGCCGGCGCAATTGATGGGTACCGGCGCGCAATTCCTGGAGATCTTTGCCGGAGAAGGCGGTCAGCCGCTCACCCTGCCCTACGACGTGCCTGCCAACATGTTCATGAACCTGGAAAACCGCAAGATTTCCGGCAGCCACAACTGGGGCGTGTGGGGGCGCGATTTTCTCACCCGCTACGACCCCGATCCGCTGCGCTATTACCTGACCGTCACCATGCCCGAAAACCGCGACACCGACTGGAATTGGGATGATTTTCTGCATCGCAATAACGACGAACTGGTAGCCACCTGGGGCAACCTGGCCAACCGCGTGCTCTCCTTCTGCTACAAGCACTGGGAAGGCCGCATCCCCGAGCCGGGTGAACTCACCCCCGCTGACCTGGAGCTGCTCGCGGCGGTGGAAGAGGGCTTTACCACCGTCGGCAGAGAGCTGGAAACCGTGCACCTGCGCGCTGCGCTGGCCGAAGCCATGCGCCTGGCGACTGAGGTCAACAAATACCTCGACCGCACGGCTCCCTGGCAGGCGGTCAAAACCGACAAGGCCGCGGCCGGGCGCACGATCTTCACCGCCATCCGCGCCATCGACTCGCTCAAACTGCTGCTGGCGCCCTTCCTGCCCTTCACCAGCGAACGCCTGCACGCTTTTCTCGGCTATACGCAGCCTCTTTTCGGCGCCCAGTTTGTCCAACCGGTTCAGGATGCACTGGGCGAACACAATGTGCTGCGCTATAACCCGGATGGAGCCGCCGGCCGCTGGCAGCCCAGCCAGATCGAAGCCGGGCGCGCCTTGCAGCAGCCTCAGCCGCTCTTCAAAAAGCTGGATGTTTCCATCGTCGATGAAGAACGCGGCCGCCTGGGCGAACCGCATTAGTAACCCCTGTAAACAATAGCAACAGGGCTGTCCTGAAAAGGTGCAGCCCTGTTGTCTTTTTACCGTTCAATCGGATTGACGCCATATTTGGCGATCAGGTCATCCAGCGCTTCGCGCAGCAATTCCGCCTCGCCGGCCTGGCGTTCGGCGGCCAGCTTGCCCAGGCGCTCCAACTGGGTCTGCGTGTAATGGCTGGTTTTGGGCACCATGCGCTCGTCATACGCCAGCCGCACCCTGCCGCGCCCGGTCGCCTTGGCACGGTACAGGGCCTGGTCTGCCTTGCGCATCAGCTCGGATTTCAGGCGCCCGTCAATCGGCGCGCAGGCGATGCCCGCGCTGATTGAGATGCCCGCGACCGTTCCAGCTGCACCCGCCAGCAAGATGCTTCGTTCCGCGGCCAGGCCGCGCATTTTTTCCACTAGCAAAAAGGCCTGCTCGCGTTCGATGGCGGGAAAAAGCAGGGCAAACTCGTCGCCACCGTACCGGCAAACCGCGGCCTCTTCCCCGACGCACTCCCGCAGGATGCCCGCGACAGCCTGCAACACCTGGTCGCCGCCGGCATGCCCGTAGGTGTCGTTGATTTGCAGAAAATTGTCGATATCGATGAACGCCAGCGACAGGGGCGTTTCGCCGGCCTTGCGCTTTTCAAGCGCCTGATCAAAGACATCCAGGAAAGATTTGCGACTCATCAACCCGGTGAGCAGATCGTTTTCGACGGACATGGGGCACTCCTTTCTTAATTCAATACTATGTGATAATAATATATAGAAATAATATGTTTGTCAATTACAAATATG
>JAPKMQ010000165.1 GCA_026645875.1 Longilinea sp. | reverse complement strand
CAGCCGAAGACAGTCCTTGGCCTGGATTTGCGCGGCGGCCTGCAGGTCATCCTTGAAGCTGATGTGACCGATGGTGTAACGGTCACCAGGCAGGACCTTGAAGATGCCAAACAAATCCTTGAAAATCGTGCCAACGCCCTCGGCGTTAGCGAAGTAACTTTTCAAGTGGCTGGCGACAAGAGCATCGTGGGCGAATTTCCCGGGATTTCGGATCCTCAGGAAGTCGTCAACACCATCAGCAAGGTGGCCTTGCTTGAATTTGTCGACTTCGGCGATGAAGATCCTTTTGCACTGATGGGGCAAACGGTGATCACCGATGAAGGCCGGCAAGTGACCCCTGAACCGACTGCGACGCCTGGTGCTGAAGCAACCCCTGCAGCCGATGCCACGCCAACCGCCCAACCGGGCATCACCGAAAAGACCTGGCACACCATCATGATCGGCAGCGACCTGAAAGAGGTCGGCGTGACGCCCATTACGGGACAACCGTATTATGAGATTTCATTTGTTCTCTCTGAAAACGGCACCACGATCTTCCGCGATTTCACCTCTGCAAACCGCGGAAAAATCCTTGGCATCGTTCTGGATAAAGTTGTCATCTCCGCGCCTAGCATCAACGACGCCATCACCGATGGACAGGGCGTGATCACCGGCAAGTTTACCCGTGAAGAGGCCAACAACCTGGCCGTGCAAATGCGCTATGGTTCGCTGCCCATCCCGTTGAAACTGGTGCAAACCCGCCTGATTGGTCCGACCCTGGGCGCTGACTCACTCAATAAGAGCCTGATCGCGTACGCAATCGGTTTTGCGGTTGTGCTGTTGTTCATGGCCATCTACTACCGCGTGCCCGGGCTGGTGGCTGACGTGGCGATTCTGGCCTACGCGGTCATCGCCTTCGCCATATTCCGCTCCATCCCCATCACCCTGACCCTTTCAGGTATCGCTGGTTTCATCTTGAGTACAGGGTCGGCGTTGGACGCCAACATCCTCAGCTTTGAGCGCATGAAGGAAGAACTGCGCGCCGGGCGCACGGTTGCCCAGGCTATCGAGTTGGGATGGAAGCGCGCCTGGCCGTCGATCCGCGACTCGAACATTGCTGCCCTGATCACCAGCGGTATCCTCTTCTGGTTTGGCTCCACGTTTGGCGCCAGCATCGTTAAGGGCTTTGCGCTGACGCTTGCGCTGGGTGTTGTGGTTTCTGTGTTCACGGCACTCTTTGTCACTCGAAACTTCCTCGGCGTTGTGATGTCCTGGGTAAAAGATCCGGAAAAACGCCCTGGCCTGTTTGGCCTCTAAAAAGGAACTGGCCATGATCGATATTCTCGGTAAACGCTACTACTACTTTCTCTTCTCGCTGTTGATCATCATACCAGGCATGATTGTTCTGGCGGTCAACGGCCTCCCGCTGGCAGTCGATTTCAAGGGCGGTTCGCTGATGGAAGTGCAATTTACCAGCGCCGAACTTCCCACGACGGAACAAATTGTTAACATCTACGAAGCCAATGGGTTCAACGAGGTCTATGTTCAACGTACCTCTTTAAAACAGGGAACGCCCGAAGACTCGCTGATCATCCGCTCGCCTTTCATGGACGATGCGATGCGTACGAACATCGTGAATACCATGAAGACCGATTTTAATGAACCCAACCTCGTGTTGACCCGCTTTGAAAGCGTCGGTCCGTCCATCGCCACCGAGGTTGCGCAGCGTGCCATGCTCGCCGTGGCTGTCGCTGCGCTGGCGGTGATTTTGTACATCACCCTGGCCTTCCGCGGCGTTGCTCACGCATTCCGCTACGGCGTTTGTGCCATTGCCGCCATGCTGCATGACATCCTGATTGTGATCAGTGTGACCGCCATCGGCGGGCAGCTTTTCGGCTGGCAGGTCGATTCGCTCTACCTCACCGCGCTGCTGACCGTCATCGGCTTCTCCACGCAGGATAAAATCGTTGTGTTTGACCGCATCCGCGAGAACAGCGCCTATCTGCGCAAGCTCCCCTTTGAGAAGCTGGTCAATCACTCCATCGTCCAGACGCTGCAGCGCTCCATCAACACCCAGTTGATGACCGTCGAGTTCATGCTCCTGTCGCTGGCTCTGTTCGGCGGCGTGACGCTGCGCGAGTTCGCTGTCATTCTGTTGATCGGCCTGTTCAGCGGTACCTACTCCTCAATCTTTATCGCTGCCCCGTTACTGGTCATCTGGGAAAACAAGGAATGGCGCACCTGGTTCGGGCGGAAGTCGACCCAGACTGCGTAGAAATGTAGAATAAGCTGGCCTTAAAAGCTCCGTCAAAACGGCGGAGCTTTTTTTATTCCCTAACACATAAAATCAAGACGGTGATAAGGTAATTTTGATAACAAATCTCAGTTGTAAATCAGCGCAGATTCTGTAAAATAAAATTCGCTGCACGCTTACCGTCGGCAGCGTATCCCATCCCCATTTCTCAACAAGAGGAATTCATGCGCAAAGAAGTGGTTTTAATCACAGGCGCCAATGGCGAAATCGGCCACGGTCTGATCACGCACCTGGGTGAAAAAGGCAATTTCAGCATTGTTGCGTTGGACGTCAGCCCGCTGGATAAATCGCTCATGAAGTATTGTGAGCGGTTTATTTTGGGCGACATCCTGGATACCATGATTCTTGGTCGCCTGGTTGTGGAATTTGAAATCCGGACGATCTACCACCTGGCTTCCATTCTTTCCACAAAAGCCGAATACAATCCAGAAACCGCTCACAGGATCAATGTGGAAGGAACGCTGAATCTGCTGCGACTGGCGGTCGAACAGGCTGCATGGCAGGGACGGCCGGTAAAGTTCATCTACCCCAGCTCGATTGCTGCGTACGGCATCCCCGACCTGAAAACCAAGGAAACGGCCGGCAAAGTCAAGGAAAGTGATTACCTCCAACCGACGACTATGTATGGCTGCAACAAACTGTATTGCGAACACCTTGGCCGTTACTACTCCTCCTTTTACCGCCAGCTTGCAGCAGACCGCAGCCAGAACACCATTGATTTTCGCTGTCTGCGCTTCCCGGGCCTGATCAGCGCGGTCACCATCCCCACCGGCGGCACCAGCGATTACGGTCCCGAAATGCTTCACCATGCTGCCCAGGGCATGCATTATGATTGTTTCGTCCGGCCCGATACGCGCCTGCCTTTCATGGTGATGCCGGACGCGATTAAATCCATCCTTCATCTGGAAGCCGCACCGGCTGAAGCGCTTTCGCAGCGCGTCTATAACGTCACCAGCTTCAGTCCCACCGCGCAGGAATTCTACGAGATCATTGCGCGCGCATTTCCGGGCGCGGATGTGGCCTTTAAGCCGCATGCCAGCCGGCAAGGCATCGTTGACACCTGGCCTGGCGACGTTGACGATTCGGCGGCATGCAGGGATTGGAACTGGTCGCCCGATTACGATCAGGCGCGCTCCTTTGATGACTACCTGTTGCCCGCCATCCGCCAGCGATACGCGAAATAACCACCAACCAACATAATCTTCAGGGAGATGCCATGACGGAGAATCCTGGTTCAGCTGCGATAGCACTTGCAGACGACGAAAAGAACGTTCCACTCATGCTATACACACCCAATGCAATGATATGGGGAGAGGTGATCGTCAAGCAGGCCATCCGTGCCAGCACCTGGTTGCGAACCAACGCCGCGCCAGACAAGATCCTCGTCAATAACGCCAAATTCCTCCTAACAACGACGTCCAATGCGATGCAACCAGCCGCCTTTCGGGAGTTAATCGTTCCCCTCGCCACAGTCGGGGCTTATCACTTGATACCACCCGCCAGCGATCCTTTGGATTATGATCCCACCGAACCCAACCGGATTATGATGCCCGTGGTCATTCTGCTCGGATCCACCAAAATCATTGGCAAAATGCGAATGACCCAGCAGAGCAACCTGCAAAAATACCTAAACGTCACCCATGAACTGTTTTCATCGGTGTATGATGCTGTGATTACCAACACGGTGCTGCCTTCGCTTGGCACATTGAGAATTCCATACCTGCAGGTCCGCCAGGAAATGTGCATCTTCGGCACTTTGTAACCGCTCAAACCGGGGTAAAATAAACCAGCCGCTTCCAAAAAAACGGCTGGTTTTCCAATATTCCACTCGTAACCCTCTACGTCTGACCCTATTCAACCAAACAAAATGACGATGAACGACTCAACCTCAATTTCCTCCAATCCAATTGCCTTCAAGGCAGAAACACGCCAACTTCTGGAAATCCTCATCCATTCGCTTTACACCGAGCGTGAGGTGTTCCTCCGCGAACTGATCTCGAACGCGTCCGATGCTCTGACGCGTTTGAATTTTGAAATGCTGACCGAACGCGAAATTGCTAACCTGGATTTGGAATTGGGCATCTGGATCACAGCGGACCCGGAACAAAAGACATTGACGATCCGGGATACCGGCATCGGCATGAACGCAGAGGAGCTTTCTGAAAACCTTGGCACCATCGCCCACTCCGGCGCGCGCGCCTTTTTGGAAGCCGCCCGTTCGGGCGCTGCCCGGGTGGATGACATCATCGGTCAATTCGGTGTGGGCTTTTATTCCGCATTCATGGTGGCCGATTGGATCCAGGTGGCTTCGCGTTCCTACCGGTTGGACGCTGCGCCGGCCGTATGGTTTTCTACCGGTTCGGATACCTATACGCTTTCCACCGGAGGCAAGCAGGAACGCGGCACCGAAATCACGCTGCGGTTGAAGGATGAGTATGTGGAGTTTTGCCAGGAATCCCGCCTGCGACAGATCATTAAACGCCATTCTGATTTTGTTCCCTTCCCGATCTACCTTGGCGAAGCGAAAGAACAGGCCAACCAGCAGACCGCTCTCTGGCGGCGTCAGCCGCGAGAAGTCGAATCCGAGCAATATCAGGACTACTACCGCCAGCTTACGATGGAGTTTGACCCGCCGCTGACCTGGCTGCACCTTTCTGTCGATGCGCCGGTGCAAATGTATGCGCTGCTCTACGCGCCCTCCTCGTCTGAGCCCGGGATTCTCTCTACGCGGAAAAACTCTGGCCTGCGCCTGTACGCCCGCAAGATACTCATCCAGGAATATTGCAAAGAGTTATTGCCAGAATATCTGCGCTTTATGGTTGGTGTAGTGGATTCGGAAGACCTACCGCTCAACGTGTCGCGTGAGTCGGTTCAATCCACGCGCACTATGGCACAGTTGAAAAAACTGCTCACCTCCAAGGTGCTGGACCATCTGGCCGGGCTGGCCAAAGACAATATAGATAACTACACGAAATTTTGGATCGAATTCGGTCAATTCTTGAAGGAAGGAATTGCCATTCCCGATGAAAACCATGATCCCATCCTGCCCTTGCTGCGCTTTCACTCGATGAAACATCCGCAGGAGTGGATCAGCCTCGATCAGTACCTGGAAACCCTGGCGGATGAGAAGGAACCGATTTATTACCTGCTGGCCGATCATGAAACCGCGGCACTGCGCTCTCCCCACCTGGAGGCTTTCCGCGAGCGAGGTCTGGACGTACTCCTCCTCACCGATCCGATCGATCCGTTCGCGGTTTTGAATTTACCGGAGTACAAATCCCACAAGCTGGTCAATGCAGCCGATGCTGATTTGCCGGTGGAGGGTAAATCATCCCAAGCCGAACATCCAGAGGAACAAACCACACCGGAAAATACCAGTGTGCTTGTCGAGCGATTCAAATCGGTATTGGGAGACCGGATCAGCGCAGCCCGACTGAGCAACCGGCTGGTCGAATCGCCCGTGCGGTTGGTTCGCCCCAAGGACGGGCCCAGCGAGGAACTTCAGCGGGTATACCGCATGCTGCAAAAGGACTTGCACACACCCAACCCGATCCTGGAGGTCAACGCCGGCCACCCCATCATTCAGGCTCTGGCGGCTCTACCCGCGGAGGATCCCAATTTACCGGTCTTGATTGAGCAAATCTTTACCAACGCACAGATCCTTGAGGGGATGCCGGTGGATCCTTCGCAGATGGTCGACCGCATCCAGAAAATTATCCTGCAGTCGCTCAAGCAGACCGGTGGAGGTGAATGATGAAGCAAGCAAAAAAACCATTTTCCGTTTTTGTGACCCGTCACATTCATGAGCCCGCGCTGGATTTGATCCATGCGGCCGCCGAGGACGTGGAAGTCTGGCCTTTGGACTCAGCGCCGCCAAAAAGCGTACTGATCGACCGCGCCAGCCGGGTGGACGGCATCCTGTGCTTGCTCACCGACCCAATGGATGCCGAGGTCATTGTGGCGGCAGGTGAAAAGCTCAAAGTCATCAGCCAGATGGCTGTTGGCTTTGACAACATCGACATCCGAAGCGCCACCGCGCGCAGGATCCCGGTCGGCAATACGCCCGGCGTGCTCACCGAGACCACCGCTGACATGGC
>JAPKMQ010000164.1 GCA_026645875.1 Longilinea sp. | reverse complement strand
TAATCGATGTTCAGGATCAGAGCATTGCTCTTGCGCAGAAAGGTCAGGTCGCCGGCCGCGAGGCGCGGATCCAATTGCGCTGGATCGAGCCGCGAGAGCTCGATCACCTGGGCTTCGATATCCAGGGCGTGCTCCGGCGCAATCCGGCGGATGCCCCTGGCGCGTTCAAGCCGGGTCTGATCCTCCACCGAGCCGCGCCCGGCGTCGGATTGCTGGAATTTCTTTAGCACATAATATAGAAAATTCTCGCGGCTTCCTGGACGGCCGTTTTGAATGGCCTGCCACTCTTCCAGCAGGCGGCCGTTCGCGTTGCCGGTCAGGTACTCCACCAGCTCGGTTTCATGCTGCAGGGCATAGCCAGACAGCAAATTAGCCAGACTGTGGGTGTTGCTGGAAATGAAATAGACCGGGCGTTCCAGCAGCTCCGGGCAGGCCGCCTCAATCGGATCCCACCACATGCGTGTGGCGCGCCAGTATTCACTCAATGAGCCGCTCAGCAGGCGCACACGCAGCGAGCAGCGCCGCCGGGAGATTTCGTGCAGGATGTGATTGAATTTCTCGCCCCAGATCACCCACAGGCGTTCCAGGTCTTCCGCGCTCATCTCCATCGCTTCTGCCAGGCGCGCAAAGCCTTCATCGCCCGGCTGGCGGACTTCATCCAACAGGCGCGCATCGGTGCGTTGCAGCAGGAAATTCAACTTGTTCCACTCCACCTGGAACGCCGTCAGTCCGGGCAGCACATCGTCGATATCTGACCGGCTGGCAATGAAGCATGCCAGTGTGTCCTGCCCGTTGAAAAAGCAGCGCCGCCTGCGCGCGCGCGCCGAAACGGGCTGCCAGCTTTCCACGTTGCGGTAACCGGCGCGCTCAAATACCGCCGAACTTTGCCCAAGCACCACCAGGCGCGTATCCATCAGGCAATCGGGCAGGCGCAGCAGGCTGTAGATAAACGCCGATGTGTCCGGCGCCTGCCGGCGGCCATTGGGATGCAACAACGAATTCATGGCCACGTGCACTTCTTCGAGCGTGCGAATTTCCACGTCGGTCGTCGAGCGCAACAACGAATAAACGGTGCGCAGGAAGAGTTCGATTTCTTCGGATGCTGTGCTGGGTACTTTTCGTTCCATACCTACCTCAGGTTGTTTCGGTTTTATTGAAGGATTCCCATTTCAGGTCTTCGCAGGTGCGCGCATACAAAATTTCCAACGCCTCCAGCCAGCCGCTCACCAGCGGCTCGCCTGAGCGCAACTGGTTTTCAATCTGCCCGCACAGGTTCGCCAATCGTACAGCACCCAGATTGGCACTGATGCCTTTCAGCGAATGAACCGCCTTTTGCAAATCCGCCTGGTTGTCTGAATCCACCTCCGCGCGGATTCGCTGCATGACCTGGCGCGAATCAACCATATAAATTCCCACCAGTTGCCGGAAAAAATCGGGCTCGTCCGGCCGGTTCAGCGAGCGCAAATCGGCCACTACGCGAGGGTCCAGGATTTCAGTCTGCGCCGCCTGGGTTGTCGCGGTTGCTTTGCCGGTTTTGGCTGCATCCTCGTGAGCCATGCACCGGGCAATCGCTCTGCGGATATCATCCATCAGCACCGGTTTGCTGATGTAGTCATCCATGCCAGCATCCAGGCATTGCTGCCGGTCCTCCAGCATGACGCTGGCCGTCATGGCGATGATGGGAATGTGCCGGTTGATGACGCTTTCCGCTTTGCGGATCAACTGAGTGGCCTGATATCCATCCATTTCCGGCATCTGCAAATCCATCAACACCAGACCGTAATCCTGGTAATGTTGGGCCAACTCATTTACCACCTGCGTTCCCGTCGATACGACCACCACCCGGTAGCCGAGCGACTGCAACTGAGCGACCGTCAGGTGCTGGTTGGCCGGATTGTCTTCTGCCAGTAGGACAAGTTTTTCAAAAAGCGGTTTTTCTTTCTTCGCGGGGGGCGGTTCCGGCTGGCATGCCTGCGAAGCAAGTACGGCCTCAGTCAGATTCTGTGCATAAAAACCGGGCAACAGCCTTTCCACGTCTCGCCGGCTGAATGGGCGCACCAGCTTTCCGGCGAACACCTCTGCCGGCGGATTATGCTGCGGTCGCATTCGGGAATTTTGCCGCGTCACGATAATGACAGGTGTCCGGGTGGCACGCAGCAGTTCCATCACCTGCACACAGGTTCTTCCGCCCATGCAGCGCATGCCTTCATAATCCAGAATGCAGCCCGCGTATTTCCGTTTGCCATCCAAACCCAGTTTTAGACTTTCGATGACCTGTTCAGGTGCGTCCACAACTTCATACGGAATCTCCCAGCCATTCAGGTATCTTTCCCACAGGTCGCGGGCTTCCGGTAGTGATTCAAATACCAATAGTTTTTCACCGGCAAGCCTGGACAAGACTGGCTTTTCGATCTGAACAATCTGGCTCTTCGCATCCCGCTCAAACCGGGCCGTGAACCAAAATACAGACCCGTCGCCTTCAATGCTTTCATAATTCAGGCTGCCGCCCAACATCTCCGTCAGTCGTTTTGAAATGGTCAGGCCCAGGCCGGAACCGCCCGACTGCTGCCCTTTGCCATCCGCCTGTGCAAACGGCTGGAATAGGCGCTCGCGAATCGATGCCGACAACCCGATCCCGGTGTCGCGCACCTTGACCAGCAGCTCAATTACGTCATCCGTTTCGGTCAAAACCTCGCTCCATACCATCACGCTGCCATGGTGAGTGAAACGTATGGCGTTTGAAACCAGGTTGATGATCACCTGACTGAACCGGACCGGATCGCCGCGTAAAAAATGCGGAATTTGCGGAGAGATGAACAGGTTGAATTCGAGTTTTTTTTGCTGCGCCTGCTGGCTGAACATGGCGGCAACATCTTCAAACGTTTTTTGGGGATCGAACCGGACATGTTGAAGCTTCAACATACCGGCTTCGATTTTCGTGAAGTCCAGCGTGTTATTCAGAAGTGAAAGCAGCAGTCGCGCTGAATCGCGCACCGTTTCGGCGTATTCCCGCTGCTGCGCGTCCAGCGCGGTATTTAACAGCAGTTCGTTCATCCCGATGACGGCATTCATGGGCGTGCGGATTTCATGGCTCATGGTTGCCAGAAAATCGGATTTCATCCGGGAGAGTTCCAGGGCCTGGTCGCGCGCCGCCGCCAGCTCGAGGCTTTTGTTCAGCAAGTCCTCAGAATTCTGATGAAGTTGCGCCAGGTACTGGTTGCGCTCCCGTTCCAGCCCGATCCATTGCGCCATCAGGTGCAGGAAACGGGCTTCAGCCTGCGTAAAAGACTTCTCACGGGGCTGCTTGCTCGAAAAAGATAGCACGCCGAACAATTTATCGCCCACCATCAATGGCGCGCCAATTAAGGAGCGCAAATGGTAATCGCGGTAGGCTGCCAATTGCTCCCACTGGGTTCCAATTACTTCTTCAATCATCACAGGACGGTTTTGCTGGATAACTGCATAGCTGTAGCTTTGATCCAAGGCATACGTAGGAACCGTTTGAAAACCTTCAACGGAGGTATAAAAATGCATCAATTCAAAAAAGTCTTTCTTCAGTTGCAGGATGTAACCAATTTCCATCCCATAGCGCTGACAGCCCATCTTGAGCAGCGCATGCTGTTTCTCGTCAAAATTTAGTTCATTGGAGGATGTAATCTCATATAAATCACCAATCGATTTTTCAGACAGGCGCAGTTCCTCTTCAAAACGTCGCCGTTTGGTGATATCGCGGATGACTGCCACCGCGCCGTCGCCGCTGCGCACCATTCGCCCTTCCCAGTAGCGCGCGTTCTTGATGGGCAATTCGTATTCAAACAATTGCGGAGTACCGGTCAGGACGGTTTTTTCAAATGCGTTGAAGGCCAATTCCGCAACCGACAGGGGCAGCGCTTCATACATCGATTTACCCAGCAATTGATCGGGCGGCAGGGCCAGTAATTCCGGATCCTGCGCATGGTAATCTATGTAGATCCCATGCCGGTCAAAAATAAACATCAGGTCCGGCATGGCATCCAGCAAAGCTGCGCGTGACAATTCGTCGCGTTCGCGCCGCAGTGCCGCCGATAGAATGTTCGCTGCGGTTTTTACAGCATCTCTTTCACTGACGGTCCAATCCCGTTTAACCACAGTATCAACAAAATCAATTTGCCCCCAGAGTTTATCATCCAACATGACTGGAACCAGCAGAAGAGATTTGGTTTGGGTTTGTTCAAAAATGCCATACAGGGCATCATCGGGTTCCGGGATTTTTACCTGGACAATTTCACCGCGTTGCAATTCCACTTCCCAATCGCTTAAGCCGGCATCTTTCATCGAAAAATACCGGTAATCTTCCGGAACTTCAGTCGGCGACCCGCTGCTATAATCCCAACCGTATTGGAGGGATAAAAAACGCATCCCTGAAGCATCAACCTCATGCTTGTATATTAATACGCGGCTTACCGCTGTCGCTTCGGTCCAACGTTTCAGCACCTCCTGGATGCGAGCGCGCCAGGAGGCCGCCTGTAAGAACTGTTCCGAAGCATAGTTCACCGCCTGCAGGATGGCATCCCGTTTTTGATAGATCGCTTCAGCCTGCTTTCCTTTGGTGATATCGACAAGGTAGACAGCCAGTTGATATACATCACCGGCATCATTGATCACCGGCAGAATATGCGAACGCAAATAGCGTCCTTGAGCCAGATCGTCGAGTATCACCGGTCGGCCTGTTTTACGGACCGTGTCGATGTTCTGCGGGGTAATTACTCGCAGCGATGGGTTCAGATAATCATACACAGACAACCCGATTAATTCAGGGGATGATTTGCCAAACCAATCAGAGGCGGTCTGATTGGCTGCCAAAATTTTGCCCTTTGGATCAATGAGAATGATCACTCCCGGACTGGAATCCATCAATGCCCGCAAAGTGGCTTCCCGCTGATGCAAGGTTTCCTGGGTTTGCTGCGACTGGCTCAGGTCTTGAATCATCAAACAAATTCCAGAGACCTGATAGCCATCGCCGTACAGCAAATTAATACTAATCTCAAGCCATTGCCTGCCGCCCAGCGGAACCGGCATGGCAAAATTCCATTGTTCCCTGTCCGCTTTGGCAGCATTGCCAATCACTTCCTGCAGGAAGGCAACGTTTTCAGCAATCAAAAAATCACTGGCGGGTAATCCGACGGCCAACTCCCGGCCATTCAACGCGCGAAAATGGTTCCGCGCGCTGGTGTTGAATGAACGGATGCATAAATCACGGTCGAGCAGGATCACTAGATTTAACAACTCCGAAGGATCCTGCGGCAATAAGCGCGTATCCCGGATCAGCCGGCGGCAGATTGTTTCCAGGTTTGAGTACACTTCTTCGGATTTGCTTAAGAATTCGATTGCGCCCACGTCTTGCAGCATTCGATTCTTTTCTGGATCATGGATTGTAGTCAGTACAACGAATGGCTTTGGCAGGTCTGCATCCAGTAACCAGGATTGAAAGGTCAACTTCCCATGCTCGTCCTGCCAGGGATCAACCAACGTTAAATCCATCGGCTGCCCGGCGATAAGTTTTTTTAGTGTGGACGGGTTCGCTGCCGCAAGCACCTCGAATCCAGCCGGCAGCGCGGCCTTCAACCGGCTCAGGGCATACGGATCGTTATCCACCCATAAGATACGAAAGGACGATTCCAAAAATCACCGCCTGATCTAATATGCACTCATTATACCCAGTCTGCGGCAGACCGTTATCAGGCCTCCGCTTCATTCGAATTGAAGACAGGCGCATGCGCGCCAAAAATTACTGCACCAGGCGATGCGCCGACCGCGTCAGGTTGAGCATCCTGCGTGATCAGTACGGGCCGGATTAAGTTTCTTCCGGCGGCGCGGTCTGGCCGTAATCCAGCACCTCGCGTGTCTGTGAATTGGGCAGCGCCGGGCTGATGATGCCTTGCTCTTCCATGGCATCGATCAGCCGGGCAGCGCGGGTGTAACCAATGCGCATCCTGCGCTGCAGCATGGTGATCGAAGCGCGGCCTTCACGCCGCACCAGTTCAATTGCCTCGGGCAGCAGCACATCGCCATCATGACTGTTGGACATCTCGTCAAATAGAGGCACTTGATGCAACGGTGCACCCACTGGCAGCGAATCGGATTCTGCCATCGTTGGAGCGGGGGTCTGGACGTTCATCGCCGCCACCCGCCAGGTATCCACCAGCCGCTGAATTTCTGCATCCGAAACATACACGCCCTGCAGGCGGGCAGGCGCAGCCGCGTCCGGCGCTTGAAAAAGCATATCGCCGCGGCCAAGCAGCCGCTCGGCGCCGCCTTGATCAGCCCGGTCACCACGTCCACCGAAGGACGCTGCGTGGCAATGATCAGGTGGATGCCGGTTGCGCGTGCAAGTTGCGCCAGGCGGGTGATGGAACGTTCGGTTTCATCCGGAGCCAGCATCATCAAATCCGCCAACTCATCGATCACCACCACCAGGTAGGGCAATTTATCGGCATGTTTGCCGTTGTAATCGACAATATTGCGCGCGCCGGTCTGAGAAA
>JAPKMQ010000163.1 GCA_026645875.1 Longilinea sp. | reverse complement strand
AGCTTAGAAATCTGCCTGTAATTCCAGTTCCAAGTATGATTAAGACTCGATTACAAAAAATTAGCAATTTATATATTTTTATTGCTAGTACTTGGTTTGTTGGTGTCGGTTTGTTCGGCGTTTTATTATTTGAAAAACTAAACCTCTTATCGTTTTTAATCTTAGCAATATTAAGCCTTTTCGGAACAATAACTTTTCTTACTCCCCAATTTATCTATCGACAATTCTTGGTTCAAAGTCATAAGGTGGCAAGCCAGTGGATTTTACACTCTTTTTATACCAATCTCAATATTAATTTAGAAGAAAAGCCAAGAACAAAAATACCAACAGAGCTTGGTTCCAAACTTACAAAAATGGAGAATTTGAATGATTTTATCGAAGTATCCAAACAAACTGATGTTTGGGTATATGATCCAACTGATTTCTTATTACTCATGTTAGGTCAGGTTATTTCCTTTGGCAGTGTCTACATTGAAAACATCATTAAGACATTAACGCCTTAAAGCGCGTAGGCTTCAATTATCGTCCTATCTCGGCTCCCTTTGGGGTGTTGAAGTGATCAGATTTTCAGAACTGCGGTGCGTTTAGCTTTTTTGAACGCACCATCCTCCCTCCTCGCTTAGCCTCATTCTTCCGTATAATAAATCCAGCGGAGGATACCCCATGCTCTTACCCGACTACTGGCTGACCCGCCCCGGCGCGCCGCTCGACGAAAGCGCCATCCAGGCGTTTGACGCGCTGCTGGACGGCGCCCTGCGCACCGGCGGCTGCCCGGCGATCGAGTACGCGCTGCCCTGGCCGAAGTGGCAGTTCCTGTGTCACGCTGCCGACCGGCGCAACCTGGCCGTGCACGGTTCCGGCGACCCCGCCATCGCGCGCTTCGAGCCGCGCCAGTCGAACGACCTGAACGATTTCGGCAACCAGCAGGCTGTCTACGCCGCCTCGGACGGGCTGTGGGCCATGTTCTTCGCCGTCGTCGACCGCGCCCGCGTGGGCTCGATCACCAATGCCTGCGTCACCCTCGCCGACCCGGCCGGCGGGCTGCACGGCCCCTACTACGTTTTCTCGGTCAGCCAGTCCGCGCTGCCGGGGCGTCCCTGGCGCAGCGGCACGGTCTACTTGCTGCCGCGCGAACCCTTCATCACGCAGCCCCCGCTGGCCTTCGGCGACAGCCAGGTGCACATCGCCCAGCTCGCCAGCTTCGAGCCGGTTGAACCGCTGGCCAAACTCACCGTCGCGCCGGAGGATTTCCCCTTCCTGGCGCAAATCCGCGGGCACGACGACGCGCGCCTGCAGGAATACGCCGACGCGCTGCAGAACGGCCTGCCCTGGCCGCAGGACTGATGGCGGGCAAAACCTACTTCCCCCTGGCGCTCGACACGCTGCGTTCCCTGGGCGGCTGGGCCGCCGATTGCGCCGAACGCGCCCTGCCGCTCTTCGAGCAGCACGCGCCTGGCGACCCGCGTCCCCGCGCCGCGCTTGAAGGCATCCGCGCATTTGCCGCCGGGGGCAGGCGCGCCGCGCAACTGCGCGTGCTGGCCCTGGCTGCCCTTTCCGCCGCGCGCGAAGCCGCCCATCCCGCCGCGGCTGCCGCCGCCCGCGCCGCCGGCCTGGCCGCCTCCTCGGCTTACACCCACCCGCTGGCCGACGTGCAGCAGACCACGCACATCGTCGGCCCGGCGGCCTATGCCGCGCTGGCGCTCGAACTCGAAGGCGGCGACCCCGCCGCCGCCGATGCCGAAGTCAAGCGCGCCATCGAAAGCGCCCCGGTTGAAGTGCGCGATCTGCTGCTGCAGATGCCCGCCCGCTCGCCCGGCAAAAGCCGCGCCGACCGGCTCATGTACCTACTGGATGCTGGCATCCGCGGGCGGGAGGGCTGACCCAATCATCGAAATCTGCGGTGAAAATAATGAAAGGAAGATGCAATGGCTGTTCTGGTTGAAGCGATCTCCGTCATCATCCGCGCCGAAGCGCTGCGGGAAAAATTCCCCGGCGGGCTGGATGCCTTCATGACCATCATCCCAAACCGCACGTTTTGTTTCGACGGCGAACTGGCCCGCGTGGGCTTTATGACGCCGCAGGACGTCAACACATTCGTGACCCAATTGGAGCAGGCCGGCCTGGAGTTTGTGCATGCGGGCAAAACGGTCGATTTTGCGGTGGTGGACCAACATCAAGGCCCCACTGCGTCGTGTGACTGGCTGGAATTCGGTCGTGTTGCCGTCAACGATAAGGGTGGCAAAATCACCGCATGCCTGCTGGCAACCGGCCAGGCGACTAAAATTCATATTCCGGAAGGTTGGAAGTTCGAGGGCTCCTTAAGCGATTCCGGGCATTTTGTTCCAAATCAGGATATCGACAAGAATCTGGAATATCTGCGCAGCGAGAACGGCGTGGATGTGTATCTCGATAAAACTACCGGCAAGCAGGTCTATATTGGCCGGACCGACCGCCGCAATACCGGGTAAAGAATTCGCGGCCCGGCACAGGTCGCCGGGAACCATCCGGGGGCGCGCACCGTCTTACCGCGTAGGCAAACAAACCTTATGAAAAAGATGCTCACCCTGCTTCCCTTATTGTTCCTGCTGGCCGCCTGCGCGGCGCAGCCCACCGTCACCCCAGACCTGTCCGCATACGTCAGTGGCACGTTAACCGCCGTGGCGCAGGCCGCCACGCCCACCGTTTCCCCGCAGCCCACTGTCGAACCGGCCCCGGCGCTGCCGCTGGAGCTGCTGCAAAACGGCACCTACACCTCGCCGGATTGGGGCACGTTCCAACTGACCGGCGGCATCTACTACCGGCCCACGCCCACCGGGCAGGAATCGCCGGAGGCCTACACCACCCGCCTGCTCGACACCGTCCTGTACGGCGACCTGGACCAGGACGGGGTCGAAGATGCCGTCGTCTTTCTGGCGACGCAAAGCGGCGGCACCGGGCACTTCGTCGAGTTGGCGGCGGTGCTGAACAGCAACGGCAGCCCCATCAACGTCTCCATGCTCTCGCTTGGCGACCGCGTGATCGTCGAGGGTGGGGCGGTAGCGGGCGGCCTGATCACGCTCAACATGCGCGTGCAAGGGCCTAACGATGGCATGTGCTGCCCCAGCCAGGCCGTCACCTGGACCTTCCGGCTGGAAGCCGGCCAACTGGTCAAGCTTCCCTGAGTCCATCGATTCGGATTCCAACTCACTGCCCTCCACGCCAGGAGGGCGTTTTTTTAGTAAAGCAATCGATTCAAATGACGCGCAATTTTACGCGGTCGCCCGGCCATAGGTTTTTATCTAAATCATGACAAAACCAGTCTTGATTTTCGTGAATAAATGACCTATGATAGTGACTGCCCGCGCTTTCCGGGCGGGCAAATTGATTGTGAAAGGAATTCCAGAATGAGCCCTAAAAATGATGCCGGTTTCACCGCCGAAGAAAAGGCCGCGATGAAGGAACGCGCCAAAGAACTGAAGGCCGAAAAAGAAAAAGCCGATGGCGAGAGCGCCCTGCTCGCCAAGATCGCCGAGATGCCCGAACCCGAGCGCGGCATGGCCGTCCGGCTGCACGCGATCATCAAGACTGCCGCGCCCGCGCTCGCACCCAAGACCTGGTACGGCATGCCCGCCTACGCCAACAAAGATGGCAAGATTGTCTGCTTCTTCCAGTCCGCGCAAAAATTCGGCTCGCGCTATGCCACGCTCGGTTTCAACGATTCGGCCAACCTCGACGATGGCAACCTGTGGCCGACCGCATTCGCGCTGAAGGCGCTGACCCCCGCGGAAGAGCAAAAGATCGCCGCGCTGGTGAAGAGGGCAGTGAGCTGAATCCCGGCAGAGGAGAACCCGCATGCGAAAGCTGATTGTGGCTGAATTCATCACGCTGGACGGCGTGATTCAAGCGCCCGGCGGCCCCGAGGAGGACACGGACGGCGGTTTCGTCCATGGCGGTTGGACCTGGCCGTACTGGCACGATGATATTGGTTTGCATTTCTCCCAGGCCATGGCCGAAGCCGACGCGCTCCTGCTGGGCCGTAAAACCTGGCAGATCCACGGCGGCGCGTTTGAAACGATGGACGGCGACCCCTTCGCCGACGCGCTGAACGCTGTCCCCAAGTACGTGGTTTCGACCACGCTGCCGGATGCTTCTGCCTGGCGCAACTCCACGCTGATCCGCGAAAACGTCGTCGAAGCGGTCCGCGCGCTCAAGCAGCAGCCCGGCAAAAGCATCCTGATGGACGGCAGCAGCGTGCTGGCGCACACGCTGGCGCAGCACGACCTGATCGACGAATACCGGCTGCACGTCTACCCGCTGGTGCTGGGCAGCGGCAAGCGCCTGTTCCCGCCGGGTACGCGCATCGACCTGCACCTGGTAGAGTCATCGCCGCTGCCGACGGGCGTGGTGTACCTGCGCTACCAGCGCTCGGCGGCGTGAGGCGTGAAGCGCGATGATCCAGATGACGCTGGAATTCAGCGGTGAAATCATCTACTGGCGCGGCCCGGCGCCCTTTTATTTTGTGGCCGTCCCGCCGGAGCAGAGCAGCGACATCAAGGCCATTTCCGGGCTGGTGACCTACGGCTGGGGCTGCATCCCGGTTTACGCGCGCATCGGCGCGACCGAGTATAAAACATCGCTGTTCCCGCGCAACGGCGGCTATGTGGTTCCGGTCAAGGATGCTGTGCGCAAGGCCGAAGCCCTCGGCCAGGGCGACCTGGTGACCGTGCGGCTCGAAATCCGCTAAGACAGTCCGCCCGCCGCTAATCCTGCTTATACAGCAGCGAGCACGAGCCAAAATCGACCAGCAGGCCCTCGCCGTCGAACCAGGCGTGCGGTTGGCCCTGCTTTCGCCCGGCCAGCACGTCTTCCACGCCGGCGATCAGGTCGTCGATCAGCGCAGCCGGGGCGGGATCCTGCGTGTGGCCCCACAGCAGCCAGTCAAACTCAGAGCGCAGCGGCGCAAGATTCAGCAGCATCTCGCGGAAGGCGGCCAGCGAGCTCGATTCGGGCAGTTGCAGCCAGATTTGCCCGCTGTGCACGGCGTCGCCGCTGAACAGCAGGCGGTTGGCGCGGTCGAGCAGGCCGATTGAGCCGGGCGTGTGCCCGGGCAGCGGCACCACCTCCAGGCGGCGGCCGCCCAGGTCGATGGCGTCACCGGCGTCCAGCAGCTCGAGAGGCGGCAGCGGTGCGTTGGCCCAGCGTTCGCCGTCAAAACCGTTTGCGAAAAGCGCCGCCGCATCGGGGTCATTGCTCAGCTTCAGGTCCGCCAGCATCGCCCGGCGCGCGCCTGTGGAACAATACTTCTCCAGCACTTCTGTTTCCGCGCGGCTGATCAACAGCCGCTCGAATTGCCAGGCGCCGTCGGCGTGGTCGGGGTGGCCGTGAGTGGCCGCCAGGCGCAGCGGTTTGTCGTCCAGCCCGCGCGCCAGCGCCGGCAGGTCGCCGAAACCAAAGCCGCAGTCGATCAGCAGCCCGTCCGTCTCGCCGCTGGCGTAGAAAAACACGTCCGCGCCGTGATCCGAAATCGCCCAGGTTCGCGGCGCCACCTTGCGCACATCATAGAGGAGTGGATTAAGATTCATACCCTGCCCCTTTAAATTAAACCGAACGGCCGCTTCTGCCGTTCGGGGAAAATGCTATTTCACGCGGCGCGCGCGCAGCGCATAGAAGCCCAGCCCGCCGCCGGCCAGCACCACCAGCACGCCCAGAATGCCCATCAACGGCGATTTGCCGCCTTCGGCCGGGCTGAGCGGTTGCGCTGCCGCGCTGAGCTGCGCGCCGAAATCGACGTTGCTGGTTTCGCCCGCGCGCACACTGAGTGTGTAGTTGAGCTGCGTGGTGGCGTTATAGCCGTCTGGCACGCCGACCGACACGTTGTATTCGCCCTCGTCCAGCTCTTTGAAGCAGACAGGGTCGGCGCCGCCCAGTGTGGTGCCGGTGAGCGAGACCTTGCCCACCCGGTCGGTCAGGCTGATGGCGCCGCCCACCAGGCCGGTTTCGGTATCTTCGGGCACGCTGTTGCCGTTGACATCTTCAAACAGGTAAATGCACACCTCGCCGGTGCCTGTGAAGGGCGTGGGAGTGGGCAGCAGCGGGGTCGGCGTGGCGCTGGGGCCGGGGGTGGGGGGCACCTCGGTCACCACCGCCAGCAGCAATTGCTGGTTTTCACGCAGCAGGCAGTCCTCATTCAGGTTGTTGAGCGTGCGCAGGTCGTTCAGCGAAATGCCGGTCAGCAGCGAAATGCTCAGGCAGGTCTCGCCAGGTTTGACGATATAGACGATGCGGCCGTCGACATCCGGCGTGGACGTGCTGTAGTAGATCTGCGCCTGCGGGGCGGCCGCGGCCGGCGCGGCCAGCAGCCCAAACAGACCGCACAGCGCAAGCAGGCCGGCCAGCCAGAAGGAGCGGGTAACGCGGTGCATGGACGATGAAGATTTCATGGGTGTAAAAATTATAACAGATTTGCCACGGCCCTGCCCCGGGATCGCGGCATGGGCAATTTTCACAATCCTCTTGACTCTGACGTTACGTCATAGTGTACACT
>JAPKMQ010000162.1 GCA_026645875.1 Longilinea sp. | reverse complement strand
CAAACAGATGATGATAACGGAACCAGTACGATTTCGAATCTAATGGGATGATGAATAGATTGGCGCGCACCAATTCCATGAGGATGAATTCAGCGTTGTCTGAGCCCAAGACAGCATTGCATAACGGCGCGTTGAAACGTTCGAGAATGGATGTTTGCATTAAAAAATAGCGCAGCGATTCGCTCTGCTGCGCCAGGACTTCGTCGGTCAGATATTCGGCGATATAACGATGACTTCCTGCAAATTGAGAGATGACTTCGCCGGGATTGGAGGACCGCTGGAGCGAGACTGCGGCAAGCTGAAGCGCCGCCACCCAGCCTTCGGTGCGTTCTCCCAACGTGCGGATCTCTTCAGCACTTAATGCCAGACCCATGATTTGGTTCAGAAATTGCGCAGCTTCGTCTTCATTGAACCGCAAATCCTCCGCGCGGATCTCGGTCAATTGCCCGCGCACACGGTAGCGTCCGAGCGGTAGGGGCGGGTCCACGCGGCTGATGAAGACGAGATGCAGGTTTGGCGGAAGATGGTCGATCAGATAGACGAGCGCATCATGGATGGGTTGCGAAGTGATTTGGTGATAATCGTCCAGCACCAGGACAATGTTCTTGTCCACAATTCCCGACAGATCATTGATCAATGCGGCGGTTAATTCGCGCGGATTTGGGTTGACTGTCTCCAGCAAAGAGTCAAGCATTGGAAATGATGCGATCTCGTGGGAGCGCATAGACGCGGCGATATACCCGAAGAAGCGGGCAACGTCGTTGTCGTCTTCATCCAGCGAATACCAGGCGACTTTATCAGTCTGACCTGCTGCAAGCCATGCCGCCAGCAACGTGCTTTTTCCAAACCCGGGCGGCGCACAAAGGATGGTTACCTTGCCGCAGATACCTTCCTGCAACCGTTTTAATAATAAAGGACGTGGAACTAGACGGCCCACCGTTGGAGGGTAAAGTTTTGTGGCAATGATCTTGATGGGCATGTGGGTAAGTATAATTACAAGTGCCACCAAATTCAACGGCAATCAGAGCGAATTGCCCCATAAACTGAATAGCAAACTGACAACGATCTATCTTGTGCGGACCAGACCGCGTGTATGAGCAGAGTCCTCGTAGAGGGAAGCCCTCGTAGAGGGAAGCCCTCGTAGAGGGTAGGTTCCTTTAATCTCCAGCCATAACCTATCATGAAAAATCACTTCGCCGCGGTAAAAAAAGGCGGCTCATATCGAGATCGTGTAAAATTTCAGTCAGCAGTCTGATCCATCAAGTCACCCCAATTCGTTAGCCAACCGATACCCTCCCGCCACCTTGATTGACCCTCCGAGGTCCAATGAGATTCCGTTTCCTGCTTGCCATCCTGTTTTTCCTGACCGTACTGGCAGCCTGCGCCCCCAAACAGCCAGCCCCTGTGCCCACCCAACCGCCCCCTTCCGCCACCGCTCCGCTCGAGCCCACATTCACCACGGCGCCCACCCTCACCCGCACAGCCACGCCAACCACCGCTGCCACGGCCAGGCTGACCGCCACACTGGCATTGACGCCAACCTTGCTCTCGATGGGTACTGCCGATCCAGATCTCGTACCGGAATCCCGGCGCTTCACCAGTGCCAATGGCATGTATTCGATCATTCCGCCCGCCGAATGGGTTTATTCGCCCTTTAAAATCGCGGATGCCACGACGGATGGTTGGTATCCGCCGGGAGCGGATCCGGCGATAATCAGCCTCGGCACGATTCTGCTCACCACCAGCCTGGACATCACCCAGATGAAAAACGACTGGGAGAAGAATCTGGAAGCCGGCTTCAGCGATTATTCCCAGGTGCGCGAAGATTACCTGACCAGCACCGCTGGATTACCCTACCTGCGTTGGGAGTTGACCTATACGGCAGAGGGCGTTCCGCAGCGGCTGGTGTATGCTTTTTACAGCACAAAAAGCCGAAGCCTGATCCTGGCCTATGCCCGCCCGGATGCGGAGGACGGTGCGTATGATCGCCTGGTGGACGAGACTTTTAAAACATTGTGGTTGAAGGACTGACCCCACCTTGCCGGGTTGATCCTTGAGCGGCTTGATGGGTGAAGGGTCTATTTAGGAGCAAGCGGCGGGTACTGGACGCCCGATGCGCCCCCGCTGGATCGCAAATCGCAGTATGATAATGGATATATCATCCGCTCGCGGATTGCATCCGCGCCACCATTGGAGGCACCCCCATGACCCGACCCAAAAACGTAAACGGCATCCCGGATGAGCCAACCGACCGGATTCCCCTCCAGGTGGGCGCCCTGACGCTGGAGCAGATCACTGCCATCTTCACCCACCTGCCGGTGGACGTGACCTTTGTGGACGAGGCCAACGACGTGCGCTTTTTTTCCAGTCCGAAGGACCGTATCTTTGAACGCACGCCGGATGTGATCGGGCGCAATGTGATGAACTGCCATCATCCCGACAGTGTTCAACTGGTCTTTAAAATCTTGGAAGAATTCCGCGCCGGGACGCGCGACACGGCTGAGTTCTGGATCCAGACCCAGCCGGGGGAGCAGGAAAGCCAGTTCATCCACATCCGCTTCTTTGCCGTCCGCAACCCGCAGGGCAAATTCCTGGGCACGCTGGAAGTTGCCCAAAATGTTACCGAAATCCGCAAACTGCAGGGAGAGCGCCGCCTGCTGGATGAGGTCCAACCGGATAAACAAATGCCCTGATGGGGCAGCAGGTGGTTTGGGGCTAAAAAACGCGCTCTCCAATTGGAGAGCGCGTTTTCGTTATGAACAGCATGATCAATTCAGGTGATAAGGCTGCTTCTTTACTACAAGTTTTTCATTTTGCTCTGACATTATTCACAACCACTTCCAATCCGGTTTCGTCAGTGTGCGTTCTTTCCAGGTTAATCGGCCGGTCAAACTGTAGAACAAAGACCGAAAGGCAATGACCACATTTGCCAGGATCGTGACAGGATATAGCAACGCCAGATGGAAAGGGATGCCCGTTTCTAAATACGGGATCATCCATACGAGCAACGAAAGCCCCATGCATACAGCCAGTTCATCCACTCGGGCGTTAGGAGCCTGCCCGAAAGCCAAACTTACCAGAACAATCGCCGGGGTCCAAAACAGGGTTGCCAACCACAGGAATACAAACAGGTACGTTAACAAGCGAAAATCAAAAGCCGCAAACAGGTTTTTGGTAAAGCCTTGAATGGTCTCCCAACCCCCATGATACATCCGGCAGGAAATCAGATCCGATAGCCTCACAACCCGCCAGCGCATGCCAGCCGCTTTGATTTTTCTGGCCAACAACAAATCATCTACAATCGCCTTCCCCAGGGCATCATATCCGCCGATTTTTTGATAGGCTTCACGCCGAAATACCATCATCTGGCCTACCGCAACAACAAGAGCCGGTAAGCGCATCCGGTATGCCAGCCAAAGCGGGATAAAACTGATGGAAGCCCATGTGAAAAAGGGAACCAACAGCCTTTCAATCCAGCTGAGCACATGCTGACGCGGAAAACCGGTTACTAAGTCGGCCTGTTCGCCAATCAAAGCAGTCACGATTATGCGTAAGCTTTGAGGTTGGTGAACCGTATCCGCATCGGTGAATAACAACAAATCACCCTGCGCCTGGTGCGCCAGCTGGCTGCAGGCCCAATTCTTACCCGATTGATCTTCCGGTGGGGAGCTGCCTGCCAGCACCTTCAGTTTGGGTTGTGACTCGGCCATTTGACTAAGGATGGCAAGGGTTCCATCATTGGATTGGTCGTCCAAAACAAGGACTTCAAACGAGGGATAATCTTGTGCCAGGAGTGACTGAATGCATCTGACAATATTCTTTTCTTCATTGCGCGCCGGAACAAGAATGGAAACCATTGGAAGGTCGTCCGGTGGCGCGTGCTTCCTGGCGCGGTGAAGGATTACGAGATTGCTCAAAATCACCACCAGTACCGCCAATTGAAAAATGATCAGGTGGATGATCAGATCATGAGTCAGATAATTAATCACCCCCGCTCACTTTCTGGATATGGATAAGCACTTTGCCAACCAGGGCCGAGGGTTGGGACGTTGGCGCAGGTCAGCCCGGTGAGTCCACACCAGGATGAGCATCTCGCCCACCCAAACCAGAAGAAATATTGGATCTGGAATCCAAATCAATAGAGTCGCCAAAATGGCAAGCATGCCGAGCATGACCGCCCAGCCAGGCACTGGCATCAATGCTATTCCAAGTAAAGTTCCAAGCACCGCCGCCAGCGAAGCTTTCCAGATCGTCAATCCAATCCACACGCCAAGAACGCTGGCAAGTCCTTTTCCTCCCTTAAAACCCAAGAACGGGCTGAAAACATGGCCGAGGATCGGCGCAACGGCGATTAAAAACATGGGAATGCCGCGAATTTCCAGGTTATGATACGCCAGGCCGACCGGCACTGCAGCTTTTGTGACATCCAGAAGCAGCGACAACACCCCCACCACTTTGCCGCCGGCTTTGAAAACATTGGATGCGCCCGGGTTGCCATCACCAACCTGGCGCACATCCACCTTTAAAAAGAGTTTTCCCAGCCAAAGTGAAAAGGGGATGGATCCGCAAAGAAAGGCAATAAAAATAAATCCGATCCAGGTCATAAAATGATTTCCAAAATCATGGATGGTTTTCGCCGGCTCCCATTGTCGGGAACTGAAATATATATGAAGATGGATATACTTAAGAAATGTGAATTGAAGCAATGAAATTATACCCTCATCGCCGCTGGCCAGCCAACCATAGAGAGGGAAAGCAGATGAAAAGCGATTCTGTGCGCTGGATGAAGCCAGCCCGCGGCAAAACCGCGGCAGTGGGATGTATAATTTCAAAAATGGAAGGATGCACAGCTCATGGATGCAAAAGTTGTGATCAGGGATGAAGCCGCTGCCGATGCAGAGCAAATTGGCGCGGTGACCGCCGCTGCCTTCGAGAATATGGAGATCAGCGACCACACCGAACAATTCGTAGTCGAGGCGCTGCGCGCCGCGAACGCGCTGACTGTGAGCCTGGTGGCCGAATTGGACGGCCGCATTGTCGGGCACATCGCCTTCTCGCCGGTCACCATGTCCGACGGCACCCCCGATTGGTACGGCCTGGGGCCGGTTTCGGTGCTGCCGGCTTGCCAGGGGCAGGGAATTGGGAAAGCGCTGATCGAGGCAGGGCTGGCGCGGTTGAAAACGATCAATGCGCGAGGCTGCTGCCTGGTGGGGCACCCGGAATATTACCCCCGGTTTGGATTCCACAACACTGCCGGGCTGAGCCATGCAGGGGTGCCGCCGGAAGTCTTCTTCGTGCTTGCGTTCGATGGGCAGGTTCCGCGGGGCAGCGTCGAATTCCACCCGGCGTTTCTGGCCAGCGGGCCTTCCGTCGGTTGACGCCTGTGGGCGCGCTTCTTCCTGGAATATCGCCTTATCTTTTAGAAGATTTGTCATTGTTTTTCCGGTATGATAAAATGCGGGATCATAAAATGTCGTGATGGACGGTGTTTCATTGTAGGGGATGGCTGATGTCTGTTGACTCAAACCCAGTGATAACCCGCATGAACCTACTGCTTTCGCAGTGGGAAACCATGCAAGATCGCAAGTTGATCTTCTTAACCTGTTATCAAATGATGACCCGCAACGTCCTGCTCGCCATCGAAAACGGCGAATTTGAAGATGGCGATTGGGTCCGCCGCCTGATGGAAAATTTCGCTGACTATTACTTCCGGGCGCTGGAGTCTTTCGAGGGCCGGCAACCGACCACCCCCGAGGTCTGGAATATCGCCTTCACCGCGGTGCAAAATCCGCGCATCAATTCGTTAAAAAACCTGGTTTTGGGCGTCAATGCCCACATCAACTACGATCTTGTCCTGGCGCTGGCGGATCTGCTGGTCGATGAGTGGCCCACCCTGACGGAGGATCAACGCGGATTGCGTTACCGCGACCACTGCCGCATCAACCACGTCATTCATGACACCATCAACGCCGTTCAGGACGGGGTCATCCGCCGGTTTGACCCGGAATTTTCGGTACTGGACAAGCTGATGGGCCCCCTGGACGAGTGGGTGACCACGCTGCTCATCTCCGATTGGCGCGAGGAGGTGTGGAACCACGCCGCCGCGCTGCTGGACTCGGCGCAACCCGAGCCGCGCGGCAGCGTGTTGGCCCGCGTGGAAACGACCTCGCTGGACCGGGCAAGGGTGATCCTGGAGATATGAAGTTATCCAGCTTCATCACCCGCTGGTTAAATTCAAAGTTGCGCTTGCGCTCAGGATGATTTTTCAAACATCGCCGGGAAGAGCTTCCCCGGCAGCTTGGCATCCAGGATAAAACTGAAGCACCCTGGTACGAATTTTATAAAACAGCCTAAACATTCCACAAGACTGTTTGTGTTCTCGCGATTTGTCGCTAGAATTGATGTATCCAAAAAACAACTTCACCGCGTGCGGCTTTCAGGTGGGAAAAAGTTGGGTTGATCTGCCATCGTTTCTGATTATTCCAGAGGGGAGAGAATCTATGAACACTTCCTGGCGCATCCGTCCGCTTCATTTTGCGCTTGCTTTCATCTTTATCATAGGCATGCTTTCGCTGTCTGCCTGCAGCGGCATGATGGGCGCAGCC
>JAPKMQ010000161.1 GCA_026645875.1 Longilinea sp. | reverse complement strand
CTGACGGTGTTGCCGGCGATGAGACCCGAGCCAGCCGGAGCGTTCACCTGGATACCGTTCTGGGCGGTGATGGTGGTGGCGCCCTGCCCGGTGACGGTGTTGCGCTGGATGTCCACGGTCAGTACGTTGGCAGCTGATGCGTTGATTGTGATGCCGTTCTTCTGGAAGCCAGTGACGGTGTTATCCAGGATGTGGAGCGTGCGGGCGGTGGCGTCGTCGTTGTAGGCATAGATGCCCACGCCGTGCTGTACGCCGTCAAAGGGGGTGTTGCGGATGTCGCGCACAACGGTATCCTGCACGGTGCCGCCAGCATTGCGGAAGGCGATGCCGTAGAAGCGGTTGTTGGTGTTGCCCAGGCCGAGTCCGTCCACGGTGAAGCCAGTGATGGTCGCGTCGTCGGTATCCTTCACACACACCACCGGCCGGTTGGTAGCAGCCGAGGACAGCGAGAAGCAGGAGGGCATGGCGTTGTAAGCCTGGATGATGCTGGCGCCGTCCGCGCCCTGCAGCAGGACGTCTTCGGAGATGACCACCTGCTCGGTGAAGGTGCCAGCGGAAACGTCCACAGTATCGCCGTCAATCGCATCGTCCACACCGAACTGGATCGAAGCGGTCAGGCGGCGGACATTGTCCATGGTGCCGTAGGAAGTCTCGTATTCATAGGAGCGGACTTCGGTTGTATCGCCGACGAAGGCCACCACGGTCTTATCAAAGGTGTTGTTGGCGCGGTAGCCCAGCCAATCGAAGGTGGCATTGTCATACCCGCCGCGCGCGCGGATATGCTGAGTGGTGCCGGCGAAGGTGTTGCCGGTGATGGTCGCGCCGTTGACCGGGTCGGTGAACCACGGCACGACGGAATTGCCGGAGAAGGATATGGCCGGCCAGTAGGCGTCGGCGGTGTATTCAAAGCGGTTGCCCTGGATCACGCGCCCGCTGACCGGGCCGGTGTAGCCCGCGCCGCTGGCAATATCCAGGCTGGCACTTTGCGCGAACAGATTGTTCAAAATGGTGTAGCCCTGCAGATAGGATGCATTCGCATCGCTATCAAAGCGCCAGTCGTTCAGGTAAACCGAGCCGCCGCCGGTCACGTCGATGACCGAGGCTTCCAGCGAGAAGTTGTCGCCGATCACTTCGATCGTCTTGTTATCGCCACCCGTGTTGGGCAGGATGCGCACACCGCTAAGGGTGACATCGTCGCCTTCGACGAACACGCCGGAGGGACCGAAGTTGTTGGTGGCATTGGTGGTCACGTTGGCAACCACGTCGGCGTAATCGGTGATGACCGCGCCGCTGGCATCCACGCCCTGCACGGTGATGCCGGGCTTGTCGGCAGCAAAGAACAGGCCGAACTGGTACACGCCGCCCAGGTCAAGGAGGGTGCGGTTGGCCGCGGTTTCGCTGTAGGTGCCGGGGAAGACGTTGACTGTGCCGCCGGCGGGCGCCAGGTCGATGGCTTCCTGGATGGCGCTGCCCGTGCCGGGGGCCTGGGCGGTGTCATCCACGAACAGCGTGGTGACATCACCCTGGAAACCGATTTCAGCGGCAACGGTGTCGGTGCCGGAAGCGAGCCAGGGGGAGTAGTCCACCTTGGCAGACTGCACGCCGCCGATGGTTTCCACGGGCGTGGCGGGCGGGGTGGCTGTGCCGCCGAAGATGACCGGGATCTGGGCGGCGTAACCCGGTTCAACCGAGTTGACGGTGCTGGTGGTCACAGTGGTGGTGCCAAACCAGTTGCCTGATACGTTCATCACAGCGTTTTCGACCGCCCAGCGATTCTGCACTTCGCCGTACCAGTTGCCGGAGATGTCGTTGTTGGTGATCTGAATGTTGGTGGTATAGAGGCCCGCATTGTTGAAGTTGAACAGCAAGCCCATCGTCCAGTTATCGGTGATCTCGTTCTCGGTCACCACCAGGCCGGTCACGTTGTTGACCAACTGGATGCCGGTGCGGTTGTTGTCGATGATGTTGTTGCGCACCGTCTGGTTCTGGGTGTTGTTCAGATAGACAGCATTGCGGTTGCCGGTCACGCGGCAATTTTGCAGCGTGCTGCCGGTGGTTCCCTGATTGAAGATGACGCCCTGACTCTTGACGTTGGTGGCCCAGTCGGTGACGTTGTTGCCGTCGCGGGTGACGCTGAAGCCAGAGACCAGCAGGTTGTTGGCGGCCAGGGTGAGGGTGTTCGCGCCGCCAGTGTCCTTGCGGCCCATGATGGTGGTGGTCTCATAGCCAGCGCCAATCAGGCGTACGCCGGCCTTGGTCAGGTTCACCTCTTCCAAGTAGGTACCGGCTGCGACCAGGATCTTGCCGTTGGGCATCACGCGCGCAACAGCCTGGCTAATGGTGGGATAAGGCTCAGATGGGCCGCCGTTGCCGGAAGTCGCCGCGGAGGCATTGACGTATGCCACGGTCAACAAAGCCGGGTCAAGGCGCTGATCTTCGATGACGGCGTCATTGTTCGCGCCGCTGACCGCAACCAGGTCGGTGTAATAAGCAGCCGGGGTGGCAGCCAGGATGGCCACGTCAAAGACGTTGGCATCCGCGCCGGCTCCCCAGGTATTGACGGAGAAATTAAAATTCGCGCCGTCAATCACCCATCCGCGGGTATAGGCGGTGTGGTTGCCGCTGACTGTGCCGGTGGTCGGCGAAGCCAGACTGCCGTTAAAGTAGCCCGGCTGGCGGAGGTGGTGAAAGGTATTGTTGGTGATGGTCAGGTTATCAGACCCATAAGAGACAACCATTGCCCGGCTAACCTCACCGGTACCAAAAACATAATGGCCGAAGATGACGGTGCTATCCAGGGTGAAGCCGTCCGCCTGTAAATAGACGATGCCCTGGCTGGCATTATCAGTCTTTTCGATGCTCAGGCCGGCCAGGGTCACATCATTGGCCATGACCTGGAAAATCGCTTCAGCCGGAGCGCTGGTGGTGATGAAGGTCTGAGCAGACCCTGCGCCCTGGATGGTGACACCGGCTTTGTTGATAATGACTCTGTCGGCGGCGTTGTTCATGGCGTAGGAACCGGCCAGAACGTTGATCGTGTCGCCAGGGTCAGCTTTGGCGAGCGCGCCGTTAATCGTTGCGCAGGCAGTCGTCTGGGATAGGCAGTCACTGGCATCGTTTCCCGTAGGAGAAACGAACCAGGGGCCGGCCGCCTGAGCAGGTTGCAGACCAGAAAAGCCAACCAGCACTGCGGCGATGAGAAGCGCCGCAAACAGACTGCGTTGGATCTTGGTGCCAAGAGTGGTCATAGAATGTTCCCCTTTCACTTGCTATTCAAATAATGGGATGGGACCTTGGTTTCAGTGCGCCGCCAGGGTGTAGTTTTGCTTCGATGACAGGGATGCGGTCTACCAATTTTCACGAAGCGGCGCAGGAAACAGCTGGTTTGGATGTGGCGAGTTCTTTCGTGAACTCAATTAAATGTGATTTTGGTTTTGCGATCGATTGTTTACAAACCGCCCCTTGTTCAACCGAATTTACATATAACCATTATTCTACTTTTGGTTAGGTATTGGTTGTAGTGACATATGTAATTTTTGAACAACCTAACACATTTGTTATTTCACAAAGCATCTTCAGAAGATAAGTAGATGAGGTCAGGAAATTAATCATGCCAGATAGACCATCGCGCAGCCGTCGGCGCGCGGATCGGAGCCGCCGCACAGCACGCCGCTGGCCGGGTCGCGGGTGATGATTTGCCCGCGCCCGAACAGGCTGCGTCCCATCCCATTCACCTGTTGGACCACGTGTCCCATTTCACTCAACGCCTGCAGCGTCTCGTCCGGGATGCCGGCTTCGATGGCGGTCATTTGCCCCTCGGTCTCCGGTTGGATGCAGAAACGCGGCCGGTCGAGCGCGGCCTGAGAGTCGAGTTGGTCATCGGCAAGCGCAACAGCCAATTGAAGATGCCCTTGCGGCTGCATGAACCCGCCCATCACGCCGAACGGCCCGAAAAGATCGCCGCTTTTGGCGCGGGTTGCCATCGCGGGGATGATGGTGGTGAAAGGACGTTTGCGCGGCGCCAACACGTTGGGGTGCCCGGGCTGTAGACTGAAGCCAAGCCCGCGGTTTTGCAGGCTGAACCCCAGGCCGTGCGGCACAATGCCGGTGCCAAAGCCCATGTAGTTGCTGTTGATGAATGAACAGGCGTTGCCTTCTCCATCCACGACGCAAAAATAGACCGTGTCGCTGGAGGCGGGCGGCGTGCCGTGCGCCAGGTGCTTGTTGGCCTTGCGCGGGTCGATCAGTCGGCGGCGCTCCTCGGCGTATGCCGGGCTGAGCAACGCTTCCAGCGGGGCGGGGGTAAAGGCTGGATCGGCAACGTAGTGGAATGTGTCCGCAAAAGCCAACCGCATGGCTTCGATCTCAAGGTGAAGTCGTTCGGCGGAAAGAGGCGGCAGCGCAGCCAGGTCAAACCCGGAGAGCAGGTTGAGCGCAAGCAGAGCGGCCAAGCCCTGGCCGTTAGGCGGGCATTCCCAGATGCGCAGACCACGGTATTCTACGCTGATCGGTTCTTCCCAGGTGGAAGCGTGTTCCGCCAGATCCTTCTCAGCCAGGCAGCCGCCGGCTTCGGCGACCACCGCGGCGATGGCGCGGGCCACTGGCCCGTGGTAGAAGGCCTTTTTTCCGCCCTCTGCAATCTGGCGCAGTGTGCGCGCCAGGCCGGGATTGCGGAATAGCTCGCCGGCGGACGGCGCACGACCATCCTGGGTCAGCTCGTGGCCGTTGACGGCCTGGGCAAGCTGCCGTGCTGCACCCCGCTGCCAGAAATATGCTGTAATCGGGGCGACTGGGAAGCCTTCTTCAGCCAACTTTTCCGCCGGTTCCAGCACCTGGGCCAGCGGCAGCCTGCCAAAGCGCTCGTGCAGGTCGCACCAGGCGGCGCAGGCGCCAGGCACGGTGATGGTGTATGGGTGAAATGCGGGCAGGCTTTTGTCCAATCCCTCATGCTGCAGCCGCTCCAACGTAAGCGCGTCCGGCGAACGGCCGGAGCCATTCAGTGCGCTGATTCTCTTTGTGGATGCTTCATAATACAGTGCAAAAGCGTCGCCGCCCAGCCCGGTGGAGGTGGGCTCAGTGACGTTAAGCGCGGCGGCCATGGCCACGGCCGCATCGGCAGCCGTGCCGCCCTTGGCAAGCAACTTCAAACCAGCGGCCACAGCCAGCGGTTGGGTAGCAGCTGCCATACCGCCGCGCCCGTATACCGGCGAGCGCCGCGATTGAAATTCGAAATCATCCAGCATCCGGTCACTCTCCAACGATACCGTTTTGAGGGAATTTGGGGACTGGGGTCAGATCACTTCGATGTGGCTGCCTGGAATGACCTCGCCAATTTCCCAGGCCGGCTGGTCCAGTTCGGCTGCGCGGCGTTTAAAGGCATCCATTTGATCTGGCGGCACGGCCAGCAATAGGCCACCGCTGGTCTGTGGATCAAAGAGGAGCATTTGCTCGTTTTCGCTCAGGCGGCTGTCAAATTGCACGTGTTCGCCAAAAAAGAAGCGGTTGTCGGTTGCGCCGCCAGGGAAGGTATAGGCTTCGGCGTATTTACGCGCGCCGCGGGTCAAAGGAATTGCGTCAAAATTCAAGCGCATGCCCACCCCGCTGGCGCTGGCCATCTCCCAGGCGTGGCCCAACAGGCTGTAGCCGGTAATGTCGGTGCCACCGCGCAGATGGAATTCAACGGCTAGTTGCCCGGCCGTCCGGTTTAAGCGTTTCATCCAGGCGACCACTTCCTTCACATCCTCTTCAATGGCTAGTCCGCGCTTGAGCGCCGTGGTGGTCACACCAAAGCCGAGCGGTTTGGTCAGCACCAGCTTGTCGCCGATTCTCGCTCCGGTTTTGGTGAGCGCAGCCCGCGGGTCGACAAAACCGACTACGACCAATCCGTATTTGGGCTCTTTATCCTGCACGGTGTGCCCGCCGGCAATCACCACGCCAGCCTCACGCGCCTTTTCTGCGCCGCCGCGCAAGATTTCCGCGCTGATCTCAATAGGCAGGTCGGGCGGCAGCGCGGCAATGTTTAATGCCAGGAAGGGCGTTCCACCCATGGCATAGACATCCGACAGGCTGTTGGCCGCGGCAATTGCGCCGTAATCATAGGCATCGTCCACCACCGGCGTAAAGAAGTCGGTGGTCAGGATGATGGCGCGGTCTTCGTCGATGCGCCAGATGGCGGCGTCATCCGGAGACGACAAACCGACCAGCAGATCGGGATAATCCTGCGGTTGGAAGGTGTTGGCAATCGGGCGCAGCACGTGCGCCAGCGCTTCAGCGCTTAGTTTCGACGCTCAACCCGCGCAGCTCGACAGGCTGGTCAGGCGAATCTGTTTCCCGGATGGGGATGGGGTTTGTTCGCTCATGAGAGTGATTATATCCGTGTTGCAGTAATTCGATATAGAAAATCCCCCGCTTCAAGCGGGGGATTTTTTGAAGCCTGTTTCGTTACGGTTCCGGTGTCGGGATAATGGTGGTGCCGGATTGGGTCGGGCCGTATTGCGGCAGTTGCAGCAGGAAGGGTGAATTGCTGGGCAGCAGCATGGCCTGGATGTTCGGCGAGAGCTTGCTGATGTACTGGTAAGTGAGCAGGTCCGGGTTGTTCTTGAGCGCTTCACTGATTAAT
>JAPKMQ010000160.1 GCA_026645875.1 Longilinea sp. | reverse complement strand
GGTTAAAACGGAGCCGGCTCACACGCGATCCCATGTGAGCCGGCTCTAACCCAAAAGGAGGAGAGAATTTCGTTGTCTTTGCTGATTTTCAGCCGCGCACCGGTTTCTTCGCGCGGTCCTGCCAGACGGACACGCTCAGTTATACCAGCCGTCCGGCCGGCGGTGTAGTGACCCTCTTCCTATTATTGTCTGACAAATGTACAGGTCTCGATTGTGACATTTTTCACCTTATTTTCCCAACCAGCGAGCCGCCAGGTTTAAGATGACCGTCAGCACCAGGCTAAGGACAATGGACGCCAAAATGGGAATGATGCAACTGCCGCCGGGAAAATCAAAACGCAGCGTGCCCGGCAAGGATGGGTTCCCCCACAGGCGGCCAGCCAGCCAGAGGATGCCGCCCAGCAAGATCACCCCCACGCCCAGCACCATCAGGATCTTTCCCAGATTCTCCAGACTGCCCATATTGCGCGTCTCCCGTTCACTTGACAGTCTATCACATCTTGACAGCGCGGGGTTCAGGGATATAATCGTGTATAAATTACACAAAGTCGTTTTTCTATCCCCAAGGAGTGTGAATGAGCCTCTTCGACGGTAAACGCCTCAACAACGATACTTTCAAGCTGGATATCGAACGCATGCGCCGCGGCTGGTACACGGACAAATACTTCACCAACATTGCCACCACGCTGACGGTTCTCTCCAAACAGGGCTACACCTACCAGGGGCAGAATCACCGCCTGCCAGCCGGCGTTTCGCCTGAGAGCGTGGCCTGCGGAGACATCGAAGTCGAAATGCAGTGGTTCACCCGCCGGCCCGGCACCACCATTGTGGTTGGCGTCGATAAAGCCCTCACCATGCTCAAGCACTGCACTGGCTACTGGGACGGCAACACCTTTATCGACACCGCCGACCACCTGCAGGTGTGGGCCGTGCACGACGGCTGCAAGGTGCACTACAACGGCAATCCACTCAACGTCCAGCCGGTGATGCGCGTGCGCGGGCGCTACCGCGATTTCGCCATCCTCGAAACGCCCACGCTGGGCATTTTCACGCGCGCCAGCCGGGTGGCCACCAACGTCTACGAGGCCTTCATCGCTGCGCGCGGCAAGCCGATGATGTTCTTCCCGGCGCGCTTCGACCTGCACGAGGTGCAGGCTGCCGACGGCTACGCTTACCAGATCGCCGTCGAGCGCTACAACCTCGATTACGGCTCCACGCTGGGCACCTTCGTTTCCACCGACGCACAGGGCGACTGGTGGGGCGGCTACGGCGGCGGCACGGTTTCGCACTCGGGCATCGCCAGCTTTCTGGGCGATTCCGCCGAGGCCATGCTGGCCTTTTCGCGCGTGCTGCCGACCAGCATCCCCCGCATCGCGCTGGTCGATTTCTCGAATGACTCGGTCGGCACTTCGCTGCAACTGTGCCGGATGATGTTCGCGCGTTACATCGAACACCTGGAAGCCGGCGAGCGTGAAACTGCCGAGCGCTACCGCCTGTACGGCGTGCGCCTCGATACCAGCGCTTCGCTGCGCGACGTGTCGATCCTGCCGCTGGGCGATCCCGCGCTCGACCTGGGCGTCAACCCGCGCCTGGTGTTCACGCTGCGCCAGGCGCTCGATTCGGCTGCTGAAAGCTGGGAGATCCCCGAGCACCAGCGCGAAGCAGCCCGCAACTTCTGCCGCGCGGTTAAGATCGTCGTTTCGGGCGGCTTCAATCCCGAAAAGATCGCCCGCTTTGAAAAACTGGGCGTGCCGGTGGATATCTACGCCGTGGGATCGTCGCTGTTTGACAACCACGAACGCACCGTCACCGACTTCACCGCCGACGTGGTGCGCGTCAAGGTGGGCGGCGAGTGGGTGGACCTGGCCAAGATTGGCCGCCGCGCCGTGGACAACCCCGACCTCGAACGCGTCTGGTGATATCAAGAATCTGCTGAGAATCGAACAAAGCAGAATTCATATGGATACATATTTGAGATTTAATAATTCATTCTAAAGGAATTTATCTATGGATTAAATGATTTCCTACAGTCACCATCAAATAAAAACGGGATTATGACCATTGTCATATATACTTTATGACATTCTACAGTTGGTATTATTTTTTTGTAACATAACATAAAAATAGTTGTTTTATTGTTGCTGTTTTTAAGTCTGTGTTATTTATACACTCTGATATTCTAACAACTCAATAGCATTATTAATTGAGGGCGATGTAAGATGAAAATCAAATCCCTTATTATGTTCTCAATCGTTACTTTTGTATTGCTAAGTAATACAAAAACACTCTCCGCTAATTGGTATGCCGGCAGTCAACGCTATGAAGCAAATGGTGTGTGGGCGAATATTGATACACCATATAATCTCGACATGGTCACAATCGACCAATCCGGAGAATCTAATTGGGTCTCTACATATTACTCAGATCAATATGGCAGATCATGGATACAAACCGGGTGGAAATTTTTCTATTGGTATAGTAATCCAAAACAGTATGTTGAATGGTGTATCAATTGCACCGACCAATCTGGAACTTACGAAATGAAAGATGCTTTTGCAAACCAGAATTGGTCAACACAAATCGATTACCTAGTTGAACACATAACTCATAAACAGTGGTGTGCTTACACTAATGGGGTTTTACGATATTGTGTAATAAATTTACATTATGGTCCAACTTTAGTTATGGCAAAATCAGAAGTTAGTGCATCATTGATGAATCCCCTATCAACCTATTATTCTCAGTTGAAATATAAAGATCCAAACGACGGTGACTGGAAATTTTTCGATGACCAACGTATATGGCACAGTGATTTTCCATACGACACAGAAAAATATTCAAACTCGAATTTCCTGGCTTACCGTACAGACACGGAAGAAATATTTATTCCGCTTATTATGAGATGAGGATAGATACGATTTACGAAAAGGAGTGATCCATGATCAAGAAACGAGGTTATAGTTTCATACTTCTCATTACAATCGGGATCCTGATCATTTTTATTGCCTCCGTTGTTGTCATTCAGGTCAACGCCCAGGAGCAAAGCGCCGACGACATCTTTGACAGGTTGGAACAAAAAGGGGTTCCTGTTCTAAAAGTGTCAACCATTCATCGCCTCCCATATCGAATTGAAATCGACCTTCAAAGCGCAAGCCAGAGTGATGACCTGGCATTGGAAGATAACTGGTTTATGCAGTTGGCACACCGCGAGGCGACGTTGGCTTATCGCATTGGCATTCGGCTGGCCAGTTACAGGCTGAATGTTTATAACGCGGCCGGTGCGTTGATTTATGCGACAGAAACCTACCTGTACCCGGAAGACCTCTCTCAAAATTCCCAACCGGCGAGAACGCAAGTCGATAATCAAAACGCCGAACAGATTGTCGCCGGCAACCTGCAATTGGCAGGGCTTAAGCTGGATGAGCTGGCTGTGACGCCGGAAGATTCACTGGGAGGAAATGGACAAATCCTGCTGATTCAGGTATCTGGAAAAGATTTGGCGGATGTCAATGGCTCGCTTCCAAAATTCCTGGATTCCTTTTTTCAACTGCTGGACACCATCAATGCTCAGCATGGCACAAACATCGTCCTCTGTCATCTGCGGGTGATCGATGCGAAGGGGGAGGTGTTATTGGATTATGTGCGCGACCTGGAGGGAGGAAGCACGCAATGGACCGCGGCCGAAGGGCTGTACAGCGATTGGATCCCCAAGCCGGCCCTCGCGCCGACCGCCGGAACGCCGCCTACGATTGAAAACGGATACCCCTCACCGCCAACGTTGACCCCGCAGCCATATCCATAAACCGTTTCATCGTTCCATGAAAATAAAAATGCTGGCGGTCAAAAATTTGGCCGCCAGTCTTATTCATTCCTACGTCATCAATCGGTTTTCGTCCTTGCAGGCACTTCGAATGCTTACGGCTGCCGCAGGACGATCGCCACCCAGTCGTTTTGCTGCACGCGCTCGACAAATTCCAGCCCCCTGGCTTTTCCAGCCGCCTCCACGCCGGGGGCCTGCTCGGCCAGGATGCCCGAAAGCACCAGCGTGCCGCCGTGTTCCACCAGGTCGGCCAGCCCGTCGTCGAACAGGCGGATGATGACCGGCGCGAGGATGTTGGCCACCACCACCGGCGCGCGACGCAGGCTGAAATGCCCCTGGCGCAGTTCGCGCACCGAGCCCACGCCGCATTCCAGGTGGTCGGCCACGCCATTGGCCTCGGCGTTCTCATCGGTGGCCTTCACCGAGGCGTTGTCGATATCCACGCCCACCGCCTTGCTGGCGCCCAGCTTGAGCGCCGCGATCGAGAGGATGCCCGATCCGCAGCCCACGTCGATGACCGGCTTGCCCGGCAGGGTGTATTTTTCCACCATCGCCATGCACAACTGCGTGGTGGGGTGCGTGCCGGTGCCAAACGCCATGCTCGGGTCGATGCGCACCGGGATGCGCGCGGGGTCGTACTCCTCCACCCAGGCTGGCAGGATCAGCAGCTTTTCGCCGATCGGGATGGGATGGTAATGTTTCTTCCAGGATTCCATCCAATTCTCATCGGCGATGGCGCGGAAATTGGCCTCCGGCAGCGGTTGGATGAAGTACAGGGCTTCCTCCAGCCGCTGGCGGGTTTCTTCAATTTGGTCGTCAATGATCAGGTAGCCATACACCTTCACCGGGCCGTAGGGCGTGCCCAGGTCTTCGGCGTCGTTGTACTGCACGGCCTGCTCCACCACCACGCCCTGCGAAACAAAGCGGTTCAAGACTTCCGAAACGGCCTCGGCCATCTCGCCATCCACCGTTAAAGATACTTCCAGCCAGCGTGCCTCAGCCACCCAACACCTCCTTCAACCGGTCAAAAAAACTTTTTTCCCTGGTGTGCACTTCGCTGCCCAGCGACTGCGCCAACTGCTCAAACAGACCGCGCTGCTCGGCCGTCAGGTGCGTGGGCACTTCCACGTCCACCACCACCAGTTCGTCGCCGCGGCCCGATGCGCGCAAATGCGGCACGCCCTTGCCCTTCAGCGTGAACACCTTGCCGGGCTGCGTGCCCGCCGGGATGGTCAACTTCGCGGTGCCATCCAGTGTGGGCACTTCGATATCCGCGCCCAGCGCCGCCTGCGCCACGTTGATGCCCAGGTCCAGGATGATGTCGAACTGCTTGCGCCGGAAGAAGGCGTGCGGCTTGACCTGAATTTCTAGATACAGGTTGCCGATCGGGCCGCCGTTGGCGCCTGGCTGGCCCTCGCCCGCCAGACGGATCTGCGTGCCGGTATCGACGCCGGCCGGGATCGGTACGGTCTTCTTGACGTTTTTGCGCTCCAGCCCACGCCCACGGCAGGTGTGGCAGGGCGTGCTGATCACCTCACCCGCGCCATTGCATGTCGGGCAGGTGGTCACCTGCACCATCGACCCCAAAAAGGTCTGGCGAGCCTGGCGCACCTCGCCCTTACCGCCACAGGTGGTGCAGCGCACCGGGCTGGTGCCCGGCTCGGCGCCGCTGCCGCGGCAGGTGGCGCAGGTTTCGTCGCGGGTGATCTCAATTTCCTTTTCCACGCCGAAGACGGATTCCTCAAACGTCAGTGAAACGGCATACGAAAGGTCCGCGCCGCGCCGCGGCGCATTGCGCCGCCGGCTGGAACCGCCGCCAAAGCCGAAGAATTCTTCGAAGATGTCTGAAAAATCGACCGTGGTGAAGTCAGGCGCGCCGCCCATGCCGTTCAGGCCGGCCTGCCCGTAGCGGTCGTACGCCGCGCGCTTGTCGCTATCAGATAGCACCGCGTAGGCTTCGTTGATTTCTTTAAAGCGCTCTTCCGCGTCGGCCGCCTTGTTCACGTCTGGATGGTACTGGCGCGCCAGGTTGCGGAAGGCCGATTTGAGCTCGTCCGCCGAGGCATTTCGATTGACGCCCAACACTTCATAATAATCGCGTGAAGCCATGCGTTCTCTTTCCAATCCCATTAATCGTCATCCCCTCCCTCCCGTAAGGTTGCGTTCCGCGGGGAGGAAGGGGGAATTCTGCTCATCGCAAAGGCAAAGCGGCTTTAGACGCTCTTGAATTCGCCGTCCACCACATCGTCGCCCGATTTCTCAGGGCCTGCCTGAGGGCCCGCATCGCTCGCCGGGCCGGCGTCCGGTTGGCCTTCGCCCGGCTGCTGGTACATGCCCGCGCCGATCTTCTGGATCAACAGGCCCAGGGCTTCGGTGTCGCGTTTGATCGCTTCGGCGTCATCGCTGCCCATCGTCTGGCGCAGCGCATTGACCTTTTCCTCAATCTGCGATTTGAGTGCGCCGTCCACCTTGTCACCAAAGTCGCGCAGCGATTTCTCGGCGGTATAGATGGTGTTATCGGCATAATTGCGCACTTCGACCAGCTCTTTGTATTTGCGGTCTTCCTCGGCATGCGCTTCGGCTTCCTTGCGCATCTTCTCAACTTCCGAGTCAGACAGGCCTGAAGAGGCGGTGATGGTGATGTGCTGGCTGCGGCCGGTGGCCTTGTCCGATGCGGTCACCTTGAGGATGCCATTGGCGTCCAGGTCAAAGGTCACTTCAATCTGGGGCATGCCGCGCGGCGCCGGGGGAATGCCATCCAGCACGAACTTGCCCAGCGACTTGTTGTCCACAGCCATCGGGCGCTCGCCCTGCAGGACGTGGAT
>JAPKMQ010000015.1 GCA_026645875.1 Longilinea sp. | reverse complement strand
ACCGCTTACCGCCAGTCGAAAATGGCCAACGTACTGTTCTCCGCCGAATTCAACCGCCGCTACGGCGGCAACGGGCTGCGCGCTTATGCCGCCGATCCGGGGTTGGTCAAGACAGACATCGGGCTGAAGGGCACCGGCGGGCTGGTCAGCCTGGTGTGGGGGTTGCGCGCGCGCGGCGGCAAGCCGCCCGAGCACGGCGCGGCGACGATCGTGCACCTGGCGGCGGACACATTGGAGGACGAAGCGGCGGTATACTGGAAGGATTCGCGCCCGCTGGCGCCAGATCCCTACGCGCTGCGGGAGGATGAGGCGCGCCGGTTGTGGGAATTGTCGGAAAGGCTGTGCGGGCTGTGAGTTGTGGGTAGTGGCGGGTCTCGTATGGGTTGTCCAAAAAGCGGGCGGACACGCGGGTCCGCCCCTACCCTTACAGGGCATGCCGGTAGGGGGCGACCTATGTGTCGACCCGCATAGATAGAAAAAAATTGGGAAGAATCACTAATTATTGGACAATCTCCACCAGACTTCGGATGAAACACTTAGGAACGAGGGCAGTATGAACCATTCATTCGTCAACTGGGCTGAAATCGACCTGGACGCCATTGCATTCAACGTGCAGGCCATCCGGCGGCAGGTCGGGACGGGCGTGGAGATCATGCCGGCGGTCAAGGCCAATGCCTACGGGCACGGCGCGGTGCCGGTGTCGAAGGCGGCGCTGCAGGCCGGGGCAACACGCCTGGCGGTGCACCGCGTGATCGAGGCGATCGAGCTGCGCAACGGCGGCATCGACGCGCCGGTGCTGGTGATGGGCTACTGCCCGCCGACAGATGCGCCGTTCATCGCCAAATGGGGCGTGACCCCCAGCCTGATGACGATCGAGACCGCGCGGGCGCTTTCGGCAGCCGGCGGCGCGGTAGGCCGCAGCATCCCGGTGCACATTAAGGTCGACACCGGTATGAGCCGCTACGGACTGCTGCCCGAAGAGGTGTTGGAATTTGTCCGTGCAGTAGAGGCAATGCCCAACCTGTTCATCGAGGGCATCTTCACGCACTTTGCCACCGCCGACAGCCTGGATCAGACGCACACGCGCAACCAACTGGCGGTGTTCAACGGCGTACTGGCCGGGCTGCGCGAGGCAGGCATTGACATCCCGATGCCGCACGCGGCCAATTCGGCGGCCATCATGCGGCTGCCGGAAGCGCATTTCAAGGCCGTGCGGCCGGGGATCGCCTTTTACGGCATGGCCCCCAGCAGCGAGTGGGTGCCGCCCTTCGAGATTCGCCCAGCGCTGGCGTTGAAGAGCCGGGTGTGCCGGGTACGGCGTCTGCCGGCAGGGGCGGGGGTGAGCTACGGGCGCACCTTTGTCACGCAGCGCGAGACGATTACCGCGCTGGTGTCGGTGGGCTACGGCGACGGTTTTCACCGCGTGCTCTCCAACCAGGCGCAGGTACTGGTACGCGGGCAGCGCGCGCCGCTGATCGGGCGGGTGTGCATGGACCAGTTCGTGGTGGATGTGACCGACATCCCTGGCGTGCAGCTTGAGGATGAGGTGGTGCTGGTGGGGCGGCAGGGCGGCGGGCAGATCACCGCCGACGAGGTGGCCAAACTGGCCGGGACGATCAATTACGAGGTGACCACCGGGCTGCTGCCGCGCGTGGTGCGCTTTTATTTGCGCGGCGGTCAGGTGGTGGAAACGGTCGCGCTGGGCGGCGAGGAATTTGCAGGCCGGGGGGATAAGGAGTAGAATTAACAGGATGAAGAGGATGAAGAGGATGAAGGATTTTAGAATTTGGATTTGAGATTGGAGAATTGTTCAGAGGAAAAGAATTAAAACCACGAAGACACGAAATACACGAAAATGAAAAGGACACTTGGAGCACACATTTTTATGCCTTAGCTATGTCCAGAAGGGAGTCCAAGTTTTGAAACTAATCATCAAGGCTCACGTGCTTACCGAAATATTAGGTTGGTTATTTTTGGTGATAATGTCTGGAGCGCTTATCACTGGAGAGGGAAGCCCTATAGCATTCATTTCGATGTGTATCGTTGGAATTGCTACTGTAATCACAATGGTTGATATACTTTCGGTCTATTACGCAAAAAAGCAAAAAACCACAATTTTGCCGACCATATCGGCAATCTTTTGGGGGATCGTTTTGGTCATCTATGGCATCAATACGTTTTTACCAAATATGGCCTGGCAAGGTAGAGTCGTCCTGGGCTCACTAACTCTTTTCGCAGTTTTTAAAATTTACGTGTCGATTTCACTAATTCAGGGAAAAGTACAATCAAATTAGGCGCATATTGTTGGGAATCTGGACGACAGTTTCTTGCCAGAAATGATTTGTTCTGTCCCGCAACCCAACGTTCCGCCAGTAAGGGCGACACGCCGCTTGGAAAGTGTCTCGACCTGATTTTACGGCAGCACGCGCCGTAATATTCTAAAGCCCCTCTTCAAACGCGAGGTAGATCGGATGATCCGGCTCAGTCAGCCAACGGCGCAGCGCGCGCGGATATAAGCGGTACGCGCTCAGAGCTTCGAGCGGCAGCCATTGCAGGCCAAGTTGATGGGTGTCTGGCGCTGAACCCCAGCCCGGCTCACCTGAAAGGATACGGGCGCGAAAGATGATGTCCAACTGGTGCGCGCTGCAATCCTCCGTGCAGAATTCATCGCGCTCGGCGATGTAGTCGTGCACGTAACACAGCTCGCCAGCCTCGATCTCGACGCCCAGCTCTTCGCGACATTCGCGCACCACGGTTTCGGGCAGCGTTTCGCCGTGATTCTGCCCGCCGCCGGGCAGCACGAAAAATTCACCGTGGGCATCCTTCGCGCGGATGGCCAGCAGGGAATTTCCTCGCAGGATCAGGGCGCGCGCTGAAACCCGCGGCGATTTCACCGCTTGTGCCGCCGGCGGGCATTGGATTGGGACTGCTGCGGTTGGCCGTCCAGCGTGTCGATGACGTAATCCTCGAGCTTGTCCATGTCGATTTCGCTCTCCAGGATCACCCGGCCGCGCATGGAGATGCCGGCGCGGATCACGCTGGCCGGGTCGCCGGAGACCAGTGGATGCCAGGAGGGCAGGTCCTTGCCCTCGGCCAGCAGTCGGTAAGCGCAGGTCTCGGGCATCCAGTTGAGCTTTTGCACCAGGTCGGTGTCGAGCGTCAGGCAGGTGGGCACCAGCACCGAGCGCTCGGCGTAACGCGTGCAGCGCGCGGTGTGGCGGTTGAACAATTTGCAGGCGACGTTGGTGTAGAAGACCTCTTCGGTGTCTTCATCCTGAAATTTGAACAGGCAGCAGCGCCCGCAGCCGTCGCACAGCGATTCCCATTCCTCGCGCGACATCTCGGCGAGGGATTTTGTTTTCCAGAAGGGGGGCATGGGGGTGATTATACCGGGAAAGACGTGAATGGCGAACCGGAAGATCGTGAATCGTGGATGATGAACCGTGAACAGAACGTGACTCGTGAAAAGAGAATCGCAATCCTCGATTCACGGCTCACGGTTCACGACTCACGGCTTTCCACCGGCTGCCGGATGATGGTTTGCATGCGCTCGGGCTCGGAGCGGCGCGGGTCGGAGAGGTAGATCTCGTGGTGCTTGCCGCGCTTGCGCAGCCCTTGCGCCTCAATGAAGGCATGCAGCGCAGCCACGGTCGGGCCTTCGGCCGAGTAGGGGCCGGTGTGCATGATCTGCGCGCAGTTGCCCTCTTCGGCGGTGAGCAGGAAGGCTTTTTTCAGCGCGTCGGCGATCTCGGGCTTCTTCTTGAGCGCTTCGGCGCGCACCGAATCCATCAGCGCCTGGGTGATGAAATCCGGCTGCAGAATGACAGCACGCCACAGCCATTCGTCGCGCCGTTCCAGGCTGAAGGCGGCCATGTCCTCGGCCCACCACAGCGCCTCGAGAGCCATCACGGTGAAATCCTGGGGTGGATTTTGCTTTTTGGCGGCGAACTTGAGGCCATAGGCCAGCGCGTAAAGCGCTTGCATGCCCGCGCCAAATTCGGGTGATCGATTGGGGTCGCCGCGCCCGTCCAGGCACAGATAAAGCAGCGGCGGCAGGGTGAGCAGGCGCGGTTCGGGGCCGGCTTTGTAAAAATCCTTGTACTGCTTGCGCAGATCGAGTTTTGGCATGGCAGACCCTCCTGGATGGGGTAATTATAGCGGAAAACTGAAAAAGCGGTTGCGGGATGCGTCCGCCAGTTTTATTCTCTTCAAGTGACCTATTGTGAAATTTTCGTGTAGCCATTATTTTTACTGGAAACCAGTAGAAGTCAGAAAAAACTACCGGGTTTGGGGTAGAAAAAACCTCGCGGGCAGGCGAAAAAACCGCCTCGGATGGCAGGTTGCCGCGCGTTTTGAGGGGCATTATCGTGATAGAATTGCCCGCGTTCAAATGATTCCATCTTTCCCACAGGCAACCATGACCTATTCTGACCGTATTGCCGCAGCATTGACGCTCAAACCCACCCAGGTGGCTGCCGCTGTGCAGCTGCTGGAGGAGGGCAACACCATCCCCTTCATCGCGCGCTACCGCAAGGAAATGACCGGCACGCTGGACGAGGAGCAGCTCCGCCAGGTGCAGGCCGAGCTGGAGCGCCTGCGCGCGCTGGAAGACCGCCGCGCCGCCGTGCTGGCCTCGATCACCGAGCAGGGCAAGCTGACCCCCGAACTGGAAGCGCAGATCCGGGCGGCCGAAACGATGACCGTGCTGGAGGACCTGTACCTGCCGTACAAGCCCAAGCGCCGCACGCGCGCCAGCATCGCCCGCGAGAAGGGCCTGCAGGGGCTGGCGGATTTGATATTGACCCAGGCGCGCACGCCGCACGACGCGGAATACACGGCCAAAGGCTACCTGAATGAGCAGGTCGCCACGGTCGAGGACGCGCTGGCCGGCGCGCGCGATATCGCCGCAGAAACCATCGCCGAGCACGCCGACGTGCGCCAGCGCACGCGCGAATCCGCGCTGCAGCAGGCGCTGCTGACGGTCGAGAAGATCGACGGCGCGGCGGACGACAAGAAAGTGTACGAACTTTACTACCAGTTTGAATCGCTGGCCGGGCGGCTGCGCCCGCACCAGGTGCTGGCGGTCGACCGCGGCGAGGAGGAGAAGGTGCTGCGGGTGCGCTTCACGCTGCCCGAGCCGGCCTGGCGCGGCGCGGTGGGGGCCAGCTTCAAGCCGGACGAGCGCTCGCCATTTGCCGGTGAATTGCGCATAGCCATTGAAGATGCGGCGGAGCGGCTGCTGATCCCGGCCATCGAGCGCGACGTGCGCCGCCGCCTGACCGAAACCGCCGGCGCGCACGCCATCCGCGTGTTCGCCGACAACCTGCGCGGGCTGCTGCTGGTGCCGCCCATCGCCGGGCAGGTGGTGCTGGGGCTGGATCCTGGCTTCCGCACCGGCTGCAAGGTGGCGGTGGTGGACGCGACCGGCAAGCTGCTGGACACGACTACGATCTACCCGCACGAGCCGCAGAAGCGCTTCGATGAAGCCCTGGAAACGCTGCGCAAGCTCGTCGCGAAGTTCAAGGTGACCTTGATTTCGATTGGAAACGGCACCGCCTCGCGCGAAACCGAAGCGCTGGCGGCGCGCCTGTGCCGCGACGTGCCGGGGCTGCAATACATCATCACCAACGAAGCCGGCGCGTCGGTCTACTCGGCTTCGCCGCTGGCGCGCGCAGAGTTCCCGCAGCTGGACGTTTCGCTGCGCGGCGCGGTTTCGATCGCGCGGCGCGTGCAGGATCCGCTGGCCGAGCTGGTCAAGATCGAACCGCGCTCGATCGGCGTGGGGTTGTACCAGCACGATGTCGACCAGACCGCGCTGGCCGCCGCGTTGCACGGCGTGGTGGAGGACGTGGTTAACCAGGTGGGCGTGGACGTCAACACCGCCTCGCCCGCGCTGCTGACCTACGTGGCAGGCATCGGGCCCAAGCTGGCCGAGAAGATGGTGGCGCACCGCGACGAGCATGGGCCATTCCGCACGCGCGAAGCGCTCAAGAAGGTGCCCACGCTGGGGCCGAAGGCCTTTGAGCAGTCGGCCGGTTTCCTGCGCATCCCCGGCGGCGACGACCCGCTGGACGCCAGCGCCATCCACCCGGAGTCCTACGCCGCGGCGCGGGCCGCGTTGCAGCGCGCCGGCGTGCCAGCCGGAGCGCGCCCGGAGGAGATCCGCCGCTCGCTGGCCTTTTTGCGCCGCGATGTGAAGCTGCCCGCACTGGCGGCTGAGCTGGGCGTGGGCGAGCTGACGCTGACGGATATCCTCGATCAACTGGCACTGCCCGGCCGCGACCCGCGCGCCGACGCGCCCGCGCCGATTTTGCGCTCAGACGTGCTCAAAATGGAAGACCTGAACCCTGGCATGCGCCTGAAGGGCACCGTGCGCAACGTGGTCGATTTCGGCGCGTTCGTCGACATCGGCGTCAAGCACGATGGGCTGCTGCACCGCACGCAGATCCCGCGCGGCGAAACGCTGGCGGTGGGGCAGGTGATCGAGGTGCAAATCATCAAGGTCGAAGCCGAGCGGGGCAGGATCTCGCTGGGGTGGGGGTAGGAAGACAGCAATTAGCAGTTAGCTTTTAGCTGTTAACAGCCAATCGCAGGGTGGGTGAAGGGACAAAATGGCACAGGTTTGGAAATTCCATTTGCAGCCCCGAAACCCGCAGAATGATGAGCTTTGAAGAATGACCGCCTGGCGAAATGCCGGGCGGTTTTTCGACCCTCACCCCTGGCTTAGTGCGTGATCGCCTGGGCAGTTTGCCCCTCTCCCGAGTTTCGGGAGAGGGGATGAGGATCGTGGTTATTCGAAATCAAATCGGGGGTGAGGGTTGTTACAGCCCTTTGGCCAGCGCCTTGGCCCACGCCTGGATCACGTCCCAATCGCGGTAATCGCCGGGCGTGGCCTGCACCACAGCCATCACAAAGGCCGCCTGCCACCATTTGAGCCTGCGCATATCGAGGCTGCCGCCGAAAAAGCCGATGTTGAGCGGTTGGATACGCGGGGCGGCAGCCAGCATGGGCTTGAGGTAGTAGCCCAGCGTGGTGAAGCGCTCCTTGAGGCTCAGCGAGCCCGCTTTGGCCGGTTCGGCTGCCAGGTTGGGGTCGAGCGTGAGCGGCACGGTGGGCAGCGGCGCACCCGGCACCTGGGTCAGGCGCATGGCGCAGGCGAAATAGGCCACCTTCTTGCGGCTCAACACGACCTGGTTGCGCCGGACGAAGCGGCGCGCGGCCGCCTGCCAGCCAAAAATCATCGGCGCGCCGACCACAACCGCGTCGTAGGCGTTCAGGTCGTTCACTTGATCCATTGGTAGGGCAGCAGCGGCGTGCCCGGCCTGCGTCAGCGTATCGGCAACGGCGGCCGCCACCTCGGCGGTCGACCCGGCGTTGGTGGCGTAGGCGACGAGGATTTTACTCATGGTGGAAGACCTGGGAGAATGAAGAAGCCACAGAGATCACAGAGGAAGAAAGAGAAATAAGAGGAAAAGTGGGAGATTAAGACGTAAGAAGTTTCCAGAAAATCCGGTTTCTTTTTCAACCTCTTTTTGATGACTTTTCTTTCTCTGAGGTCTCTGTGTTCTCTGTGGCTATTCTTCTCTCAATACTGCCCGAAGGCTTTGGCGAAAAAGCGGTGGAAGGCGTGAATCGACTTGACCTCGCCGGCGTACATCAGGAGGCACTTGCCCATCACTGGGGTCACATTGACTTCTTTGGCGGCTTTGATCACATCCAGCGACTGCGCGCCCTGCTGCACCCAGATGCGCGTGATGCCCAGCGCGGCGGCTTCGCGCAGCACTTCGGCGGCCTGCTGCGGCTTTACGCAGATCACCACGCCGTCGATTCTGCCGGCCAATTCGCCCAATGAAGCATAGCACTTGTCGCCGAGGATGGTGTCCATGTGCGGGTTGACGCCGTAGACTTCAAACCCGCGCGCTTTCAGCTCGGTGTAGATCGCGGTGCCGAATTTCTGCGGCGAGCGTGACACACCGACCACGGCCAGTCGTTTGGCCTGGAGGAACTCTTTAATTGTTGCGTCCATCGTCTTGCCTTTAACAGGAAAAAATGGGGATGGTTAATCCTACACCATTAATACGGAAAAAGAAATCACCCGTTGCGGATTGGAGGTTCAGTCGATTTCATGTTGAGCCGGGGGCGAAGGTGCGGGGGTGGTAGACCTTTGGGATTGGCGTTCGCGTCCCCGCCACCCACCAATAACTGCTCAACTAAAAGCCAAAAGCTAACAGCCAATCGCTAATCGCTAACAGCTAATCTCTCGCGCGCCTGCTCGACGTACTCCAGCGACTGGTGGCGGAAGTAGGTGTTGTAGAGCGTAGCGTAATGCCCGCCCTGCGCCAGCAGCCCATCGTGGTTGCCCTGCTCGATGATACGCCCCTTCTCGATGACGATGATGCGGTCGGCGGATTTGACCGTGGAGAGGCGGTGGGCGATGAGGATGCTGGTGGTGCGCTTGAGGATCAGGTTGAGCGCCTGCTGGATCTGCCATTCGGTGAAGGGATCGATGCTGGCGGTGGCTTCGTCGAGGATGAAGACGGCCGGTTTTTGCACCAGCACGCGCATCAGCGAAACGAGCTGGCGCTGGCCCATCGAAAGCCGCGCGCCGCGCTCGCCGACCTCGCTGTCCAGCCCGTCAGGCAGCGTTTCCAACCACTCGCCGCCGCCGATTTGCCGCGCGATGGCTTCGATCTCTTCGCGCGAAACGTCGCCCTTGGCGTAGCGGATGTTTTCCAGCACGCTGCCGGAGAACAGGAACGGCGACTGCGAGACGATGCCCAGGTGCCTGCGGTAGTCGGTCAGGTCGAAGGTGCGGATGTCGCGCCCGTCAATGCGGATGGAGCCGGACTGGAACTCGTAGAAGCGCGCCACCAGCTTGGCGATCGAGGATTTGCCCGCGCCGGTGTGCCCGACCAGCGCCAGGGTTTCGCCGGGGCGCATGCGCAGGCTGAAGTCGTCCAGCACGGTTTCGCCGGATTTGTACTCAAAGGTGACGTGGTCAAATTCCACCTCGCCGCGCAGCTCGCCGGCTGGCTGCGCGTCCACCTGAGTGACGGCCGGTTCGGCGTCGATCAGCGCGAAGACGCGCTCGGCGGCCGAGAGGCCGTTTTGCACCTGGGTGAAGAAGGAGGCCAGGTTGAGCACCGGGAAGAGGAAGCGGTCGAAGCTCATCAGGAACAGGTACCACGCGCCGACGGTGACCGCGCCGGCCGCGGCGGACAGCCCGCCGAAGTAGACCAGCGCGGCGGTGATCAGCCCGCCCATGGCGTTGAGCGTGGGGAAGACGATGGTCAGCACCAGCCCGCGGCGCACATTGACGTGATAGGCGGTGCGGTTCGCCTGGCTAAATTCGTTGTAAATATGCCCTTCCTGGCGGAAGTTTTTGGCCACGCTGATGCCGCTGACCGTTTCCTTAATGGTCGAGTTGACGTTGGCCATGGCGCGCATGCCGCTGCGCGTGACCTTGCGGGCCAATTTGCGGTAGAGCACGGTCAGCACCACCACCAGCGGGATGATCGCCAGCAGGTAGAGTGTCAATATCGGGTCGATGGTGAAGAGCACCACCGCCAGGATGAGCGATTCGACCAGTTGGGCGGCGGTGTCGTTGATCAGGACGATGAGCTGGCCGAAGTCCTGCGTGTCCGAGGTGATGCGCGAGGCGACCTTGCCGGACGCGAATTGATCGTAGAATGACAGGTCGTGCGAGGTGGCCGCGCCGAAGGCGTCCACGGCCAATTGATAGACCACCGTGGCAATGGCGCGCGTAGCCAGCCGCCGTGCGATCCAGTTGGCAAACCAGCCAGCCACACCCACCAGCAGCACCGAACCGGCGATCAGCAGGGCGGGCGCGGCGCTCGCGGCGCCTTCGAGCTGGTCGATGCCGCGCGAGACGATGATGGGCAGCAGCGCGCCGCAGCCCGCCACAATCAGCGTAAACAGCACCAGCAAGGCCAGCTTGCCGGCCACCGGTTTGAAGTAGGTCAGCGCCCGCCGGGCAAGCTGCCGGTCGGAGTACTGGCGATCGTATTTTTCTGCGTCGAGACCTTCAAAAAAGCCCATGTGTTTGCCTTTAGCTAATAGCTTTTAGCGGTTGGCTATTAGCGATTAGAAGAAGTTGAACGGATGCGGTGGATGAGGACGTTGAGCATTTTGCCGATTTCATCCAACGTGAATGTTAATTAAGCGTGCTGGTCAGCGCTGAGGTAGCCCAAATCGCGGGCGAGTTCGAGCTCGTAGGAGAGTTCGCTGGCGGAACCGGCGGCCATTTGCAGAAAGTGGGCAAGCTCGGCGTCGCCGTTGCGCCCGCAGCCCTCGGCGATGTTGGCCGGGATCGACACGGCCGCGCGGCGAATCTGGCTGGTGAGTCCGTAGATTTCCTCTTTCGGGAAGCTGGCCGTTTCACCATAGACCGACAAAACCAGTCCATGCGCCTTCTGCCAGACCTCCAATTTTCGAAAATCCTTCATTCTTTCTCTTTTCTTCAGCTAATTGCTAATCGCTAACCGCTAACGCCTAGGAAGCAAATATCCGCCGGTACGCTTCGCTGCTGCCCAGCAGCTCGTCGTGCGTGCCGATGGCGGCGATGCGCCCCTGGCGCAGCACCACGATCAGATCGGCCCAACGGATTTGCGAGAGGCGGTGGGTGATGATCAGCGTGGTCCGGCCCTTGGCGGCCTGGTAAATGGCGCGCTGGATCTTATCCTCGGTGGCCGAGTCGATCGCGGAGGTGGAATCGTCGAGGATCAGGATGCGTGGATCGGTCAGGAAGGCGCGCGCCAGCGCGATGCGCTGCCTTTGCCCGCCTGAAAGCGTCACACCGCGCTCGCCGACCACGGTCTGGTAGCCGTCCTTGAAGCTCATGATGAAATCGTGCGCCTGGGCGGCCTTTGCCGCCGCCTCGATCTGCTCGGGCGTGGCGTCCGGCTGGCCGAAGGCGATGTTCTCGGCGATGGTGGAGGAGAACAGGAAGATATCCTGCTCAATGATCGAAATGCCGCGCCGCAGCGTCTCCAGGTTCCACTCGCGCACGTCCATCCCGTCCACGCGCACCGATCCCGCGCCAACGTCGTAGGTGCGGTTGACCAGGCGCGCCAGCGTGGTTTTGCCCGATCCGGTCTGCCCGACGATGGCCACCGTCTTGCCGGCCGGCACGCTGAAGCTCAACCCCGCAAGCGAATCGTCCGGCGCGCCGGTTTCGATCGGCCCGGCAGGCCGGACCACGCCCAGCGGCGGTTTTTGCTGGCGCGAACCCTCCTCGGCAAAGCCGGGCAGGTCCAGCGCGCCGCCGGCTGCCTGCTCGTTGGCGGCATAAGAGAAATTGACCGCGTCAAACGTGATTTCGCCCCGCATGGGGCCTTTGAATCCGGCGGCGTTCTGGTCGAGATTGTTCTCGCGGTTGATCACCTCGAGGATGCGGCGCGCCCCGGCCAGGCCGAGCGCGATGCGCGAATAGGCCCAGATGGAGGAGAAGGTGGGGAAATCCAACATCAGCAGCAGGCCAAAGTAACCGACCACGTCGCCCAGTTGCAGTAGACCCTGGCGGTAGAGCAGCACGGCGTGCAACAGGCCGGCGGCCAGCGCGATGCTGAGCATCAGCAGCGGCAAAAAGCGCGCCTCGATGTCGCCCTGCTTGACCGCGGCGTCGCGGAAGCGGGTGGCGTTACGCGCGAAGCGGTTTTTCTCGTTGGCCTCCTGCGCCGAACCCTTGACCACCTCGATGCCGTCCAGCGCTTCGGCCAGGCGCATGTTCAGCGCGCCGAACGAAACGCGCACCTCGTCGGTGACCGGCTCGAGCGATTTGAGGTACTGCCGCAGCAGGATGAAATAGATAATAATGAAGGCGATGGGGGTGGCTACCAGCGAGGGGTGGTAGCGCGGCGCCATGATGAGCGGCATCACCAGGAAGGTGAGCGAGCCGATGACCATGTTGAAACCCGGCGAGAACATAAAGTTCACCTCGCGCACGTCATTGGTGGCGCGCGCCATGGTGTCGCCCACCGGTTGCAGCGAGTGGAAGGTCATACTCTTGCCCAGCAGCGAGGTGTACAGTTCGTCGCGCACGTCGCGCTCGGCGCGCTGCGCCAGCAGCTCGAAGCTGAAGTTGCGCATGAGCTGTAAAAAGCCGCGCGAGCCCTGCGAGATGGCGATCAGCAGCGCGATGGTGCCCAGGTAGGTCAGTTCGGACGGCTTGGAGAGGATGAAGTTGAAGGCCGAGCCGATCAGTTGCGGTCCCCAGCCGGCAGCCACCGCGTTGGTGATCGAGCCGGCCAGCGCCAGCAGCCACAGGTGCCAGTTGCGCGCGGCGTGCGAGAGCACCCAGCGCCACGGAGAGCGCCGGTCGGTGTGGAAGCGGTCGGGGAGGGTAAATTCGGAGGTGGAGGGAAGGGTAGAAGAAGTAGCCACAGAGGTCACAGAGCTCTCAGAGAGGAATTTAGATGGATAAGAGGAAATGAATCCAAAACGATGCTCATTGTAACGCATTATGGCGCACAGCGAACCCTACCTTTGGATAGTTTGTTCTAGATTATTAATTCAGGTGGGTTTCGGCGAAGAGCGGACTGTTTATTCTCAAAGTTAGTACTACTACTTGAAATTCGTGGTGTTCAAGCCGCGCCGCAAAGCATCCAGGCATCAAATCAGGAAAGACGGTCTTTGCCTGCTGACCTTCAGCTTAAGCAATCAACCCTCACGGCTGAACAGTAATTACAACCATTTTTCCGTCCTGTGAAAGTGCAATATCCACCCAGGTCACTCCTGCCCAAGGTTTGGAAAATGCCCCTCCGGAGAGATTCTCAACCCGGCGGAATTCCCCACAGTTGGATTGTGCCGTCCATCAGGGCTACAATCAGGAAGCGGCCGTCGGAGGTGAATTTTAAATCAGCGGTTCCCAACTAAAAAGTTCGCCAGAATCGACTTGCCATATTCGGATGGACCCGTCCTCCCCAAACAGTGCGGCGATATATCGACCATCCGGCGTGAACAGCACACTTGAAAGCGCCGGAAGACCAGCAAGCGTATCCAATAATTCACCATCCTTCACCCGCCACAATTTCACCATGTTACCGCTGCCAGGGGTGGAATTCTCATACGATACTGCCAGCGTTTGACCATCCGGTGCAAATGCAACCGTCAGGCGTTTAACGCTTCCAATTTTGGCATCCAGTGTTTGTATTAATTTACCCGTCTTCAAATTCCACAACCGAACGCTGGGAAGACGACCAGCCTTTACGAAATCACAGGTTGCCAGGGTTTGGCCATCCGGCGCCAGGGCCAGTTTATACAAATCATGGGTCGCTGGATTTCGAAAATTGGGATCTTCCAGCAGCGCATCCTCTCCACCTAAATCGCCATTCAGCGTTTTGAGCAAGTCGACCTGGCCCGCATCCACACGCCACCAATGCAGTTTACCGTCCTCGGACTCATTTACGAGAAAATTGCCGCTCGGAGAAAACGCGGTTAATCGGATGAAGTTGTTAAATCCACTGAATGTGTGCAGCATAGTAGCATCACTCACCTGCCACAGCCGCACGATTCCGCTTTGAGCATCCCAGCCATCTCTCGACGCAAGTCTCTGACCGTCCGGAGAAAAAACCAGGCTGGTGATATGCCCTCCCAGGCTGAATGATGACCGTAACAGTGTGCCGTCACTTACCTGCCAAAATTGGATCGCATTCGTCCCGGTGGCTTCCCAGGCGTCAGACCACCCGGCTGCAAGTTCCTTATTATCTGGTGAAAATGCCAGGCTGAAAATATTACCGGTTTTATTTGACAATGTGCGAATTAGTTTCCCATCACTCATATTCCTCAATTGCACCTGGCCGTTTTGCGCCGACAAAGCGAGCGTTTGACCATCCGTTGAGATGGCCAAAATCCCGCCTTGCCCCCATAACGTGCGAAGCAGCTTACCGTCGCCCACCTGCCACTGCTGGAATGTTCCGTCCCGTGAGCCTGAGACCAGCGTCAGGTTGTCAGGCGTGAATGCCAGGTTTAGGACATAATCTGTGTGCCCTGCCAACTCATGCAGGAGAAATCCATCGGCTACCCGCCATAACCGAATTATGTTGTCGGATTTATTCCCGGTGTAATATCCTCCGCTGGATGCCAGCATCTGACCCTCCGATGTGAAAGCAAGTGCTTCGATATTCCCTTGATGACCCTCGAGGACGCGCAGCAATGTGCCGTCCGTCAGGCGCCACAAGCGCACTTTGCTGTCAGAGGAGCCGGTCGCGAGGGTTAGGCTGTCCGGCGATATGGCGATACAGGTCACACCTGCGCCAGTGGCAATTTGTTTGACTTCCTCCAGCGTGCGTGCATCATAGATAAATACGCCGACGGTACTGGCGACGATCAACAGCTTGCCGTCGTGCGAATAGATCACCTGACGGGCAAAGCCCTTTCCGGCGCGCGCCAGCAGCGATAATTGGTCGGCATTCTCAATTGAAATCGCCGGCGCGGTAGGGGTTGGGGTGGGCGGAGGCGTATTTTCTGGGGTTGGCGTGTAATTCGGGGCGGGGGTCGGTGTTGGCAGATGGGTTGGTAAAGCTGTATTCGTTGGATGGACAGACCGAGGTGTTGCCGTGAGCGCGGAAGTCGATGTTAATCTGCAAGCGGTTAACAGAAAAACTGCCATACCAATAGCGACGATCGCCTTTGTCCGAAAATTGGAATAGCTCATATCCGTCCCATGTAATTCTCGATTTAACAGACAGGGAATAACTAATTATCTTCCAATTTGTGAAAATATGAAACGAAGAACAATTTGCCTGAGTTCGAATCCCGTGCTTACTGTGATTCTTGCCTTGATCGATCGTGTATAATGCATAAATCCGGGGGCTGAAAAGCTCCTGTTTTATTAAATCCTCGAATAAACCGGCTATTTGGCTGGGAAAGGCGTGTTTTGAATATTTCCATCAACGCTGAAGCCTTCATCCTGCTGATCGGCCTGCCAGCGCTGGTTGTGACGCTGCTGTTTTTACGGCGCCGGCGCACCGCCGCGCAATTATTCCTGCTTGGCACGTTTGGGCTGTATTTGATCCTGCTGATCGCGGCTACGCTGCTGCCGATCGACCTGTCGCCCGAGTACCATGCCATCATGCAGCGCGACACTACTTTCGCCGAGCGCATGAACCTGATTCCCTTCTACTTCGGGCCGTTTGGCAGCCTGTGGCGCAGCCGCTACATGTTGATTTCCAATATCCTGCTGACCGTGCCGTTTGGCCTGGGGATCGGTTTTGTGGCGCGGGTGCGCCCGCGCGACCTGCGCTGGCTACCCTGGGCGGTGGGCTTTGGCATCGAGGGCGCGCAGTTGGCGTTGGGGCTGGCGCAGGGCTTTCCCTACCGCGTGCTGGACATCAACGACACGATCATGAACGCGCTGGGCGTGGCCCTGGGCTACGGGCTGTTCTGGTTGATCGGCAAACTGGCGTTGTGGCTGGCGCGGCGGCAGGGTGCGCACCCGGGCGGGCTGGCCGGGGCGGTGGTGACGGCCGCCGAGCGCAGTTTGAGGGAGTGAGACAGGCGGCCAGCCGTGTTTCTTGCAAGGGGCATGAGGATGGACAAAAACAAACCAAAAATCCGCCGCCGGTTGTTGCGCCTGCGAGGTTTCGATTATTCGCAACCTGGTGCATATTTTGTCACCGTGGTGACGCACGGCCGGGCGTGCCTTTTCGGCGAGGAAGTGGATGGCGAAATGCGGTTGAATGAATTTGGAAGAATTGTCGAGGCCGTCTGGTTTGAAATACCCAGTCATTATCCAAATGTGGAATCTGGCGCATTTTGCATCATGCCGAACCACGCTCACGCGGTAATTTTTTTGAATGATAATTATATTGTCAGTAAAGTGGCAGGTCCTGTAGGGGCAGGTCTCAGACCTGCCCCTACCGCCCAAACCAGGCATCCATTATCAGAGATCGTACGAGCCTTCAAATCCTTTACAGCACGGCGGATCAATGAATTGCGCAATACCCCCGGCCAACCGGTTTGGCAGCGCAATTATTACGAACATATCATCCGTAACGACGACGATTACCGCCTGATCTATCAGTACATTGAAGGTAATCCTGCCATGTGGCCGGAAGACGAGGAATTTCCTGCCGGACAGACGCAAACCTGATCCGCAGGATTAGCCCGCGGCCGGCACCGCTTCCGCGGCGGGCATTTCCTCGACCTGCGTGTCGGGCAGCTCGGCTTCAATGTTGCGGATGCGCGGGTTGGCCCAGGCCAGCGCGCTGACGGCCAGCAGAATCAGCCCGGAGAGGACGAACATCAGGCCCATGCCGCGCCCCACGCCGCTGCCGATCAACCCCGCCAGCGGCGAGGCGGCCAGCGCGCCGCCGGTTTGCATCAGCGGCTCGAACACCCGGTCGGCCAGCGGTCCGGCCAGCAGGAAGGCGATCGGCATCATCGACTGGGCGATCATGCTGCGGATGGCGAAGACGCGCCCCTGCACATCCGGCGCGACCTTGCCGGCAAAGATGGCCTGGGTGGAGCCGGATGAGAGCGGTATTGCGAACAGCAGCAGGGCGAAACCCGCGCCGATGACCCACGGGCTGGGTCGCGCGCCGATCATCACCACGCCCAGGGCGGCCAGCGCGATGAACCCGACCGTGCCGAGAATGCGCCGCTTGGGCCCGCCCCAGGCGCTCATCAGCAGGCTGCCCAGCAGCATGCCCGCGCCGGCGGCCATTTGCACCGCGCCCAGTACGGTGGGCGAGTGGCGCGAGAGCACCAGCGGGCTGAGCAGCACCGAGGTGATGTTGAAGAGGAAGTTGACCAGCGCGAAATACCACAGCAGCCCGAACAATCCCGGCCGCTGGCGCAGGTAGCGCCAGCCAAAGGCCGCGTCTGCGGGATGCGCGTGGCGAGCAGCGCGCCCAGTGCGAAGAAGTAGGTGGCGAAATCGATGATCATCACGCCGCCCAGCCCGATCAAGCCGTAGAGCAGGCCGCCCAGCAGTGGGGTGATCAATCCGCCGAGCGCCTCGGCAAGGTTGCGCAGCCCGCTGGCGCGCCCCAGGTCTTTCTGCGGCACCAACATGACCACTGACGCGCCGAAGGCCGGCTCCTGGAAGGCGGCGAAGACCGAGCCAAAAGCGGCCAGCAGGTAGATATTCCAGACCGCCAGGTTGCCGGTGAGCGCGATCGAGGCGGCCGCGGCGGTGATGAGCGCGTTGCCGGTGTCGGCCAGCAGCATGATCTGCTTGCGGTTGCGGCGGTCGGCCAGCGACCCGCCCAACGGCGCGAGCAAAATGCGCGGCAGCGTGCCAAACAGCACGGTCAGCGCGAAGGGGGTGGCCTCACCGGTCTGCTGGTAGATCCACACGCCGAGCGCGAAACTGGTCAGGCCGGAGCCAAGCAGCGAAATGGTCTGCCCGATCCACAGGAGGAGGAAGCGGCGCATATCTTGAGGGGTTTCAGCGTTCATCACACTCCTAAATTTCGTGTAGCCAATAATATGAATACGAATATTGATCCAATCCGGGTTGGCCTTTCAACCCGGAGCGAGAATTGGATACCAAAAGTGACGTTAAGCGGCTTTTCAGCCCGCGGCGGGCGGTTCCGTGGCGTCTTCAGGGTAGTAAAACACCGGGTAATAGGCCAGCGTCAGGTTGTAGGTCTGGTCATCCGCGGCGTCGTTCTCATCGAATTCGGCCAGCAGCGCCTCAAGGCGCGCGAGCATCTCGGCGGTGCGCGCATCGGAGAGGCGCGCGGTGACGCGCTTGAGCACCACCGGCCGCGGCGTGGGGGCAGCGCCCTGCTCCAACGCCAGGCTGCGCGCCTGCAGCGAACGCAGCAGATCGTCGCGGGTCGAATCCAGCGCGGAAGTGACCAGGCCGTACAGGCTTTCCTTGCCCTGGGCGGTCTCAAAGTTGAACAGGCTGGAGTCGACGTCCAGGTTGACGGCGACCGCGCGGTAGGTCTTCTCGATCAGGTTGCCGACCGTGCGCGTCTCGTCCACCACCAGCAAGCCGTGCTTTTCGAGCAGGTTGATGTGGTAGTACAGGCGGGTGGGGGCCAGCCCCAGCCGGCCGGCCATTTCGCGGGCGGTGTGGGGGCGCGCGGCGCACAGCTCGATGATCTGCGCCCTGAGCGGATCTGAAAGGACGCGCAGGGTTTCAAGGTCCTGGATCTTATGGGTGGAGGGAGGGTTTTTGACGTTCATTTTATTTTCACCATTCAAATAATATTGAACGTCAAAAGTATAGCAAGTTTGAAAATGGATGTCAAGGGGGGAGTTGATCTGGAAAACAGTTTAGGCAGCTCGCGCGAAAATGATCCCATGCAGGATGAGCTGGCAGGCGAAAAGAAATGGAAGCGCAGAAGGTGTCACCCAAAGGGGGGGGCAAACATTTTTCCAGGTTTCGTTTATCGCGAGAGCTGGTCTTTCAAAGAAAATCCCAACAAAGTAAGAATGATCGCCGCATTTGTGATAGATTCAGCATAACAGCCTTCTCCATTATTTTCTGTGTGCCCATTGTGCAGGAGGTCATTCATGCCCAAATCACCCTTCATCGCTTTGGAAACGATCAACGGGATTGTCCGGAACATCGAAGGCCAGCTGTCCACCGACGGATGGTTGGGGGGAATTGTTGTTATTTCAGGCGAAAAAATCACAGATGCCCTGAATAAGTGCGCCAGGGAAGGGTATGAGCTTTTTGATACCGATGTCGTCGGAGAAAAGAAAATCTACCGGTTAAAATTAAAAACAAAGTAGCGGCGGGCCGCGGACCGCCGCCCGGTGGATATTTTCTCAAGGTCGGCTAGCGGGCCTGAATCTCCATCTCCAACTCAATCTCATCGCGGATGTGGATGCCGTGCTCGCCCACCAGCGGGATCTCCGGCCTGAGTTCGCGCCGGGCGGCGTCCACCGCGCCGGGGCGCAGCGCGCGCAGACGAAAACCGCGTTTCTGGTAGAAGCGCAGCGCGTTCAGATTGTCGTTGGTCGTCACCAGCGTCAGGCAGGCGCAGCCGGCCGCGCGTGCCAGCCCGGTCACCGCTTCCACCAGCGCGCTGCCGATGCCGCGGCGCTCGCGCAGGCTGTCGAGCGACATTATTTCGCATTCAGCGCCGTCGAGGCGATAAGTGAGCAGCCCAACCACCGCGCCATCCAGTTCGGCGGCCAGTCCGGGCAATTCGTCCATGAGAACAATCTGCCCGCGCAGAGCCATCCTCTCCGAGCCCCAGCGCGCGCGCATCCATGCGCGCACCCAGGCGCGGTCGGGGTCAGTCAAAGGGCGTATGGAGGCATTTTCCGGCATGGCAAACCTCGCAGAGCGGTGGGATGAACCATTTTAGTCGTAGGTGGGTTGAGGGCTTTGGCAGCGCAGCCAAATATGCATAATCCGCGGACCATTCACGGCGTGCCCGAAACCCACCATCCGCGCTGCGCAAATTCAGCAGGCAGGCCGGCGCCATTAAGAAATTTTAACCACGGAACACACGGAAGACACGGAAAAAAGAATGCAGAAAACTCCAAAAAAACGAAAGATCCTTCCCTTTCACCCCAACAGCACGGCGTAATAAATGGTCGCGGCGATGTGGACGAAGGCCACCAGGAAGAGCGTCAGGCCGAGCGGGATGTGCACGGCGTGCCACAGCGAGAGCAGGCGGCGGGCTGAGCGGCGGTCGCGGAGCGCGCGGGCCAGGCGGTCGCGTTCGCGGCGCAAATCGCGCAGGTGGCTGGCTTTGCGCTGCTCTGGACTGCGTGTAGCCAGTCCAAGTGCGGCCAGCGGGCCTGCAAAACCGCGTCTGGCAGCCGGTTGGGTGGGGTCGGTGGGCTGCCCGGCCTGCATTTCCGCCTCGATTTGTCCCACCTGGAACTCCAACGCGGCCAGGTCGATCTCAATGCCGTCGGCGGTGCGCGGCACGGAGGTGTAGATATAGCGGCCGATCACGCCGCTGAGGACGATCAGCACGGTCAGCAGCGACAGCACGCCCGCCAGTCCCTTGAACTGCCAGCCGGGGTGCAGCAGCACCATGAACGGTCCCACCAGCCCGGTGAAGATATGAACCTCGAGCCAATGTGACATCTGCCCCCACCTTGCCAGGCGGGTGCGCTTGCGCAGCGAGTAGAGCGTCTCGGTCATCAGCATCAGCACAAAGCCCGCCACGCCCAGCCCGTGCCCAAACAGGCTGCTGGCACGCGGCGTGGCGCCGTACTGCACCTGAGCCAGCAGGTAGGCCAGCGCGATCAGGATCATGGCAAGCACGGCAAATAGCAGTTCACGCGATTTTTGCAGCATGTTTCACCTGGTAGCCTTCCCAAAAATCGCCCAGCAGCCTGGCCAGGTCAGCGTTATCGCTCAACAGCGCGGCGCGCAGTTCGCCGAGGTCCACCTGCTCCTGGATGAGCACCTGGATGGGGCGCGAGAGGGTCTGGTCGCCCATCACCACCGCGCCCACCATGACATTATCCTTGAGATACAGCCGCAGGCGGTTGTCGCCAGCGTAGGTTTGCGCCGCCACCGCCTCGGGCGAAAGCCGCCACAGCTCGCTGTCGCCGCGCATGATGCCGGCCACGTCGGCGTCGCCTTTGGGCCGTCCGCCGGCGGTTTCACCCTTGCCGACGCGCCCGATGATGGTGGTGACCAGCCCGGCCAGGCGCGTGACGTTGAAGGGGAATTTCTTCTCGTAGATCACGTCACCGCCGGCCATGTTGGCCCCGGCCGCGCGCCCCTGCTGGATGGCGGGCGTCCACAGGCTGTCCAACAGGTATTGGCCGCTCTGCGCGTCAAAGACCTGGGCCACGTCCCCGGCGGCGAAAACATCCGGCGCGGAGGTGCGCAGATGGTCGTCGACGATGATGCCGCGCTGCACCTTCAACCCGGCCTGCACGGCCAGCTCCATGCGCGGTTGGATGCCGATGGCGAAGGCCGCCATCTGGCACGGCAGCGTCAGCGGGCGGCCGTTTTCCTCGGCTTGCACGGCGGTCACGCGACCTTTTTGCCCAAGCACCTCGACCAGGTTGGTGTGGTAGTGAATTTCCACGCCGTCGTGCGCCAGGCGGCGCTCCACGATGCGCGATTCGACCTCGTCCAGCACAGCGGACCAGTAACGGTCGCCGCGCAGGAAGTAATGCACCTCCACGCCGCGGGCAGCCAGACCCTCGACCAGCTCGAGCGCGGTGATGCCGCCGCCCACCACCACAGCCCGGCGCGTGCGGCGCGCCAGATTGAGGATGTGCTGGCAATCGGCCATTGAATCCAGTTTGACCACGCCCTCCAACTGCATACCGGGCGGTTCAGGCATGGCGGCGGTCGCACCGGTGGCGATCAGCAGGCGGTCATAGCGCAGCGCGCGTCCGTCTTCCAGCCTGAGCGTGTGCGCATCGGTCTGGATGGCCTGTACGCCGCTCTGGACGAACTCAAACCGCTGGCGGGCGAAGAATTCGCGCGGGAACTGGTAGACCTGTTTTTCGGGCAGCTCGCCCGAAAGCACATAGGCCAGCCCGGGACGCGAGTAGTGTACGTGCGGATCGGCGGTGAGGATGAGGATTTGTCCGGCTGGGTCGCGCGCGCGGATGGCATTGGCTGCGGCCAGCCCGGCGGCGCCGGAGCCGATGATCGCGTACAGGCTCATTTGGCCGCCTTGAGGGTGATCTGCTCGAGCGGGGCAGCGTCGAAGCGCAGCACGCCGCGCGGGCAGCGTTTGACACATTCGCCGCAGGTCAGGCATTTGCTTTCGACCACCGCCAGCCCCTGCAGCGCGTGCAGGCGCACGTCAATGCCCAGCGGGCAGTTGTACGAGCAGATGCCGCATTGCACGCAGCGCTGCGGGTCGGGCACCACCGCCTGCGATGCCAGGCGTTCATGTTTTTGGGCGGTTTTGGAGAAGATGGATCGGAAGTTCATTGGCTGGATCTGGCTCTAATCGTCATGTTTCTGTCCGTCGGCATGGCATTCCATGCAGCGGCTGATGTAATCGGGGATGCCTTCTTCATTGTGCTTTTGGGTCAGTTCGCCCTGGTTGTGGCAGTTGAAGCAGGTGTAGGCGCTGCCGCCGCCCGGGTGGCAGGTGGCGCAGGTGCCGTTGGCGCCGCCGTGGTTGAGCGGGAAGGTGTGGCTGAAGTTGGCCGGCAGCCAGCCGGTGGTGGCGTGGCACTGCGAGCACTGCCCGCTGAAGTGGTTGGCCGGGCGGCTGTGGCAGGACTGGCAGTCGGTGGCGCCGGCAGCCGCGTGGTTGAAGCTGGCCGGGCGCCAGGCGGAGGTGGCATGGCAGGCCGAACATTGACCATTATAATGGTCTGCCGGCCGAACTGCCGAGTGGCAGGACTGGCAATCGGTGGCGCCGGCGGCCTGGTGGTTGAAGTTGGCTGGCCGCCAGGCGGAGGTGGCGTGACAGGCCGAACATTGCCCGCTGAAATGGTTGGCGGGCTTTTTATTGGCATGACACGATTGGCAGTCGGTGGCGTTGACAGCGGCGTGGTTGAAGGTCGCCGGACGCCAGGCAGCGGTGGAGTGGCAGGCTGAACATTGCCCGGTATAGTGGTTGGCAGGCTTTTTATTGGCGTGGCAGGACTGGCAATCGCTGGCGCCCGCGGCGGCGTGGTTGAAGGTTGCCGGGCGCCAGGCAGCGGTGGAGTGGCAGGCCGAACACTGCCCGGCATAGTGGTTGGCGGGCCGTTTGTTGGCGTGGCAGGACTGGCAGTTGGTGGCGCCCACCGCCTGGTGGTTGAAAGTCGCCGGCAGCCAGGAGTCGGGGCCGTGGCACAGTTCGCATTCGCCGCTGTAGTGACCGGCGGGGCGCACGGCGGCGTGGCAGGTGGAGCACAAATTGGGCGTGCCGGCATAAACGCCCTCGGCATGGCAGTTCTGGCATTGCAGCAGCGCGTGCGCGCCGGTCAGCGGGTAAAAGGCATGCACCGCGCCGGGACTGCCGGGCGGGAAGAGGACCATGCGCGGGTCGATGGCGGTTTGCGGGGTGGGGGTGGGCTCGCCGGGCGCGGCGGTGGCCTGCCCGCCAGCGGCCGCGCTGGAGTTGCGCGCCAGGTCGTACAGGTTGGCCAGCGGGATGGAGGCATCCCGGGCCAGCAGGCTGAGCGCCAGGATGGCATTGCGGAAGCCGATGAAGCCCTGCGGTGAGGCTGAGGGCGTGTAAACCAGTTGGTCAAGCTCCGCCAGCAGCCCCTCGAGGTCGCGGACCAGCGCTGCGCGCAGCGGGGATTCGTCCTCGGCCGGCACGTTTTGCAGCAGCGCCAGCTCGTGTTCGATCTCCGTGTTCACCGCGGTCAGCACGTCGATTTCAGCGGCGGTGGCTTTGACCGCCTCCAACGCGCCGATGCGCCGCTCGAGCAGCGTCAGGCCGAACGCGGCGCGTCGCTGCGCTCCGGGTTGCAGGTCCAGGTAGGCGTGTTCGGCGGTGTATTGCACCGCGAACATGGCCTGGCCGGGCCGGTAGGGCCCCAGCGTGGCCAGCGCGGCCCCAGCGGCGCCGGTCAGTACAGCCGCCAGAAGGATGGTGAGCAGGAATACCCATAGAAGTCTGGTTCTCATGGTGCCTGATCCTTAATCGTCGTCCGGTTTGCGCCCGTCCAGGTGGCAGGCGGCGCAATCGGGGAAGCGGTCGGCGCCGATGCCTTCTTCGGCGTGCTCCTGGCGCAGCGCGGCTTCATTATTATGCTCATGGCAGCTGTAGCAGGTGTACTGCGTGTACGCGCCGGCGTGGCAGGTGACGCAGGCGCTGATCTGGCCGCCGTGGTCGAGCGGGAAGGCGTGCTCGAGCAGACGGGCGGGCTGCCAGGCGTCGGCGGTGTGACATTCCTGGCAATTGGTGCCGAAAAAGCCAGCGTGAATGGCGGGCTCGGCGTGGCACGAAACGCAGGCTGCCTGCGCGGCGGTGAAGTTCTGCGCGGTGTGGCAATCCAGGCACTGCAGCGCGGCATGACGCCCTTCCAGCGGGAAGACCGCGGCGTGGTCGAAGTTGGCCATGCGGTCGCTGCCGTCGTGGCAGCCGGCGCAGTCGGCGCCGAAGGTCAGCACGTGCTCGTCCATGAAGGCCGCGTCGTGGCTGGCGTGGCAGTCCTGACAGGTGACCTGCGCGGCGGAGGAGATGAGCGCCGGGTGGCAGGCCTGGCAGGTGAGCGGTTGACCGGCATAATCCTGTGAGTGCAGAGCCAGCGAAAAGCCCGTATTGGCATGGTCAAATGGCTGGCCGTTCCAGATCGCCGGCTGCCAGGCGTCGGCGGTGTGGCATTGCGTGCAATCCAGCGGGAACAGTCCGGCATGCACGGCGGGTTCGGCGTGGCAACTGGAGCACTCGGTGCTGGTGTTGGTATAACCGCTGGCATGGCAGTCGGCGCATTGCGCTGTGGCGTGCTGTCCGGTGAGGGCAAAGCGCGTGACGGAGTGATCGAAATCGGTCAGCGCAAATTCAAGCGGCGAAAAATCGCGTCCGCGGTGGTCGGGGTGGCAGGCGCGGCAGGCATTCGGGTTTTCCAGTCGCCCGTGCAGCCCGTCGCCGGCCGCCACCTGTTGGGCCACGTCCTGGTGGCACTGGCTGCACAGTTCGGCCTGGCTGGCAGCAAAGGGGCGGTGGCACAGACCGCACTCGCGCTCAAAGCCGGCGTGAGTGGAATATTCCGAGACTGCCCGGGCGGTTCCCGGCGCGGCGGAGAGCGGGCCGGGGTTGAAGATCAACCCGCCCTGCCACAGGTAGATGCCAACCAGCAGCGCAGCGGCTGCCAGCGCAACCAGCAGGCTGATGGGGGAGAACAAAGGCAGCTCTTTTCCTTCGCCTGAATCCAAGTGCCGGCTCCAATGGAAATAAAATTGGACTTAACAAAAGTCCACTAAGTATGTCGGAATACGCGCACAAAAGTTACGGGTCAATTGAGAAAAAATGGATATGGATAAGGTAGCGCAAATCGCAAAGCAAGTCAACCGCCAATTTCTGAAGGAGGATGCACTTGACAGGCGCAGAGGATCAAGTATTATTGAAAACGATTTTCATTATCAATAAAAGGAACAAGTGATGGACCTTTTTGAACAGGGGATGGAGAATGAATGGTTGCGCCAGCTCGGCGAGCGCGGCAGCCGGCTGACCGGGCCGCGCCGCGCGATTGTGCGCATCCTGGTGCGTTCGCGCCGAGCGTTGGAGCCGCTTGAGTTGTTTGACGCGGTGCGTGTTGAAGCGCCCGGCGTGGGACTGGTGACCGTCTACCGCACGCTGGATGCGCTGGAGGCGTTGGGGCTGGTGCAGCGCATCCACGAATCCGGCGGATGCCGGCGCTACTTGCGCGCGCCGCACGGCCACCAGCACGTTTTGTTGTGTACGCGCTGCGGGCAGGCCGAGCTGTTCGACGGTGACGACCTGGAGCCGCTGTTCGCGCAGGTGGCGGCGCGCTGGGGGTATCAGATCGAGGAGCACTGGCTGCAACTGTTTGGATTGTGCCCGAATTGCCGGAAAATGAAGGCGTAAATTTCGTGTAGACATTAATGATCAAGGATTTGACCACGAAATTCACGAAACACACGAAAAAAGAGAGTGGAATTGAAAATACGTATGAAGAAATTAGCAATCTTTACTCTTTTGTTATTGATGGGTTTAACTGGCTGTGCAGGGCTCCCGGCTGCGCAACCGGCGG
>JAPKMQ010000159.1 GCA_026645875.1 Longilinea sp. | reverse complement strand
CTTGACCTTGAATGAAGGCGAAATTGTGGCCCTGATTGGCGGCAATGGCGCGGGGAAATCCACCACGCTGCAAACCATTTCTGGGTTGCTTAAACCTGTTGCCGGCTCGATCCGGTTCCTGGGAGATGAAATCACCGGTGTGGCTCCGCAGGAAATTGTCGCCCGGGGCGTCATCCATGTCCCCGAAGGGCGCAGGATTTTCTCGTCTCTGACCGTGGAAGAGAACCTGGAGATGGGCGCTTACTTGCAGCGCGACAAGGCCGCCAAGCAGCGCACCCTGGAAGAAGCGTTTGCCCGCTTTCCGCGCTTGAAGGAACGGCGAAAACAAGCTGGCGGGACGCTCTCGGGGGGTGAGCAGCAGATGCTGGCAATTGCGCGCGCCATCATGGCGCAGCCGAAATTACTGTTGCTGGACGAGCCCTCAATGGGACTGTCACCCGTGTTGGTAGAGCAGATATTTGACATCATTGAGTCGATTAACGATCAGGGAACATCCATTCTTCTGGTGGAACAAAACGCTCAAATGGCCCTGTCGATTGCCAATCGCGGGTATGTGTTGGAAACCGGCGGTATCGTTTTGTCGGGCGAAGCGGACGATCTGCTGCATGACCCGATGGTTATCGAAGCGTATCTAGGCGGGTAGCATCTGCGTTGTGAAATTACCAAACAGGCTGCCTTAATTTGGGCAGCCTGATTTCTTTTGGCAATGCCCTTATCCGCCTGTGGCGATTTTATCGGCCAGTAGAATCTCGATGGTCTCCTGATCCATTGTTCCAGTTGGTTGAATGGGTTCAATAACGATTTCTTCACCCTTTTCATCGATCACTCGGATGGGTTCGTCAGCCATTTTTGCCTCCTATCAGCAATATCAAAGAATCCTTGCCGGAACGCCAGCAAGGTTGTTTTTGATGTTAACGCCCTGTAGGGCGTGTGCCATTGGAATGCCGTTGCGCCACCTGTCGCCAGATGGCCCTCTGCATGCCTTGAATCGGGAAGAAAGAAGCCTGTGGAAGGGCTTCAGAGGCATCCGCTGATCAATCGATTTTCCCCTGGGAACAGGGTTAGCGCTCCCCTTGCGGGGAGGAACCTCCACCTCGTCGTCTCGTTTGAAACGAGATTCAGCCGCTATTTCTTCTCATTATGCACCTGTTAAGTTTCAATACTCATATCATATGATGATAATTGATGTATGTCAAGGGCTGCAAGGATTAATCTTTGCAGCATGGATTGCGAAATAATCTGCGGAGATAAATTTATTTGGCTGACCGGAGTAGATCTAGCAGGTTGCTGGCGGCGGTTTGAGGACCAAGCTGTTCCAAGCCGTTGATGGCCAGTTGTGTGCGCATCTGCCCGACATAAACGCCCTGATCAAACATCGTCTGGAAAAACGTGTTCGCCAGGGGTTCGTGCAGATGCTGATATTGCGATGGGCCAAAAATGTTGGCAAAGTAGGTGTGCACCAGGCCGGTGGAAGCGGTGGTGCCTTTGCTCATCACTGCGCCTGCCCGGAAGACCTCGAGCGCTTTAGCAGGCTCATCGAACCGTTCGATGGATGGGTGGTGCGCGTCAACCACCTCGTAATTGTTTGCATACAGGACGTAATCGACCGGATAGCCCTTGACCAACTCCTCAAAACGCGTCACTGGAAGAACGACGCGGGCATTGATCTGATCGGGGTTCATGATGATGGTGCGGTCAATTTGCCCAAAGGCATATCCGGATTGCAGATCATCCAGCCGGACAAAAGCACCAATTTCTGTGCCGTAACCGAGCAGGCGGTCGCCGGTTAGTGCCAGCGAACCCATATCGTCGGCGATGATGGTGATGCCTTCGACATCTTCGCCAGCGATTTGGCGCAGCGCTTCGAGGGTTTCAGATTTGCCCGCGCCGCTGTCGCCCATCACCAAAATGGTCGATGCTGCGTGATCTCGCAGCTTGATGCTCATCAGAGCGCCGTGAAATGGCAGGCGTCCCCGCTTCATCATGGTGATGTTATGAAGGGTGAGCACCATCTTTTTGAGGTAGCCAAAATAGCCGTACTCGTCGCGGTAGGGGATGGTGGCAACCAGGAGATGATTGGATTCATCGTCAAAAAAGATGGTCTCGTTGGTGGGTTGGTTTTGCGATGGAGGGACACCAAACAGGTAGATGGCATCCGGCGCGCGAGCCAAATCTTCGTCGCTGGCCAGTTCAAACAGATTGCTTAATGAGAAGCCCAGCTCAAAGAACGGCATACGAAAATAAACGAGGATAAGCAGCGGACCAACCCTGGCGGGATAGCATAACCAATCCGAAGGGTCCAGGTCAACCGTAATGAGCGGATTGAAGTTAACGCGCTCAAATTCGCCCTTGCGTTTGTTCATCGGCGAATTGTAGATCATTGGCGGATAGATCATGACCTGACGGATGACTGATATATCCTTGAGTTTCGCCGAAAGTGGAGCGGGTAAATCCATTTCCTTTGGGAGCGCGATGGCAGCAATTTCGGCGCCGGCGCTGACCTGGCGGTAAATGCGCGGATGGTTGCCGGTGACGTTTTCCTGCAGATCTCGGTAGGTGCTGCGGACGACGTGCATCAGGGTTTCCACGGTGTCGTGGAACGTCCGGTAGGGGCGTTTATCTAACCGGTCGCCGGCCGAATCGCAAATGATCAGCCGGTGCATACTGCGCCAGTAGTTGTAAAGTTGCTCGATGAACTCGTTCAGCAGACCTGTGTCCCTAAAGAACTGCTCCGAAGCAGGGTCCAACCGCGGAACCAGATTGGCAGGAAGTTTGAGCAGGTATTTAAAAGTGTCAACCAGCAGATTGATCGCATCATCTGTCACCGGGAGGTGTGCAAAGATGTTGAGTAGCGGAGAACGCTTGCGCTCGAGATCGGCGATGAAACGCCGCAAGACATCCTGAAAGAGCCGAGAAGCAAGCAGGTGTTCAGGTTTGGTGCAGACCTTGTCCCGAACCCGTAAGATCACTTTTCCATCGAACAGTTGATGCGTGATGTTTTCCATCATTGTGAACGCCCTATGGCCAGCAATTTACTTGAAAAAATCGGGCTACTGGTGGGTAACCCGGTGGTATGCTTATGACTTGGTCACCATTTCTTCCAACATTCGGGTTGTCAGCGATTTGGGACGCTCAATGGGTTTGCCCAATGCCCGCGACCAGACCGCGTGCGACGTGAGGCCAAGGATGCGGCCCATTCCAAACAGGACTGTATAAAAATCAAATTCTCGAATTCCGTAGTGATACTGCAATACGCCGTTGATGGCATCCACATTGGGGAATGGATTTTTGATTTTACCCTGTTTTACCAATATCCCAGGCAAACATTCATAAACCTGGGTGACCAGTTGGAATAATTCGTCGTCAGGCATATGCTGTTTGCCATATTCCAGTTGCGCAATGAAGCGCGGATCGGTGACTCGCAATACCGCGTGCCCGTAGCCAGGGATTACCTTGCCAGAATTCAGGTAGTCCCAGATGTAGTGCTCGAGTTGCTGGCAGGAGGGCAGGTCTGGAAACGCTTCCTGTAAATCCAGCAGCCATTTGAGACATTCCTGGTTGGCCAGGCCGTGCAACGGTCCAGCCAGGCCATTCATACCCGCAGAACAGGCGTAATACACGTCCGATAGCGCAGATGCCACCAGGTGGGAAGCATGTGCGCTGACATTCCCGCTCTCATGGTCAGAATGGAGGATAAAGAAGAGGCGGGCCAGATCCTGATATTCTTTATCGTCGCCTTTGCCGATCATGTGGGCAAAGTTGGCACCCCAATCCAGGTTTGGGTCAAGGGAGATGTGCTGATCCTGGCGATATTTATAGTTGTAAATAAATGCGCCGATAACCGGCAGCCGGGCGGTGAGGGTCAGGCTGTCTTCGAGGTAGTATTTCCAATAATCCGTCTTGGGGATGCCCTCATCATATCTCCTGGCGAACACCGACTCAGGTTGCATCGCCAGGATTGCCATGGAAAACAGAGTCATGGGATGTGCGTTTTTTGGCAGTTGCCGGATGACATCAAAGACGTGCTCGGGGACCGTGCTGCGTTGAATCCATTCGGTTTCGACCGCGAGCGCATCCTCGTAAGTTGGAATCTCATTTGCCATCAGGAGATGATACAACCCGCCCACCATGGGCATTTCGGCGCCTTTCATCTTAGGTAGCAGAGTTAAAATCTCAGGAACTGTAAAGCCGCGAAGCCGGATACCCTCCTGCGGGTCAACATATGAAATGTCGCTAACGTTGATAGCTACGCCGCGAATGCCGCCGTAAAGTTGCTCAACGGTGATATCGCTCACTTTAAACGATCCGTGCGACTCCTTCAGGTGCGATACCCGTTGCCGCCAGCCAACCAGTTGGGCTGAAATTCGATCATAGAGTTTCATTGCTACTTCTCCCTGTGCCGTTGTCATGAATTTGTAGCAACATCCAGATGAATGGCGCAATACCGCCGCCAATTGTCCAGAATATTGATGCACGCTGGTAATAATATATCATTATTGTCAAAAAGGTCAACATAGAAGATGAGTCAATGTTGACATTTCGAGTCATTTATTTAGAATTTGTGACAGAAAAAGCTGCGTCCTTTCGTTTTGGGGCCGCGTGAAGAACGTTTCGGGATCCGCTTGTTCGACGATTGAACCGCTGTCCATGAAGACGATCTCATCCGCGGCGCGGCGGGCAAAGCCCATTTCATGAGTAACTGCCACCATGGTGATGCCATCCTTGACCAGGTCGAGCATCACGTCCAGCACCTCCTTGATCATTTCCGGGTCGAGCGCGCTGGTGGGTTCATCGAATAACATGATTTTCGGCTTCATCGCCAACGCACGGGCAATTGCCACGCGCTGTTGCTGTCCGCCGGAAAGCTGCGTGGGGAAATTATCCCTTTTTCCCAGGATGCCAACCCTGGACAGTTGCTGTTCAGCGATTTCAACGGCTTCGGTTTTTTCTCGCCTGCGCACGATCTGTTGTGCCAGGGTGATGTTTTCCAGCACAGTCAAATGTGGATACAGATTGAAATGCTGGAAGACCATGCCGATATCGGCGCGAACGCGGTTGAGTTGTTTTTGATCGTGAGTTAGACGTTCGCCGTCGATCCAAATTTCACCGGAGGTTTCGATTTCAAGGTGATTGATGCAGCGCAGCAGCGTGGATTTTCCGGAGCCGGACGGCCCGATAACCACCACCACCTTCCCTCGCTCCACCGCCAGGTTGACGCCGTTGACCGCTTCCACCGTGCCATAACTCTTATAAAGATCGCGAATATCGATCATGGGTTGATCAGGATTGCTCATCACGGCGCATTTTCCCTTCGATGGTTTTGACCAGCAGAGAAAGGATAACGGTCATCGTCAGGTACAGTACCGCCAGGGTTGTATAGGCTTCAACATAGCGGAAGGTTTGCCCTGTGTAGAGACGGGTGACCTGGGTGATGTCCCGAACCGCCAGTACTGAAACAAGCGAGGAATCTTTGAGCATGGAGATGAAATCATTTCCCAGCGCCGGCAGCACATTGCGGACGGCCTGCGGGAGGATGATATAGCGCATGGCCTGTACATAACTCATTCCTTGCGAACGAGCGGCTTCCATCTGACCCTTGCCAATGGATTCAATCCCGGCGCGGAAGACTTCGGCTAGAAAAGCGCCGTAAGTGATTGCCAGCGCTGCGACGGCGCGCGCGTTCATGGGCACTTCCTTGATTTGAACGCTTGATAAAATCCCTGCCAGGATCGGGTAACCATTCTTGGAAAGCGATTCACCCAGCGCATTCAAACCATTGACGATGCCCGGAACGACGACAATGGCAATGAAGAAGATCAGTACCAGCATGGGGATGCCGCGGATCAGTTCGATATACAGCGTGGCAATATTCTTGATGATTACACTGCTGGATATCCTGCCCAGCCCGGCGAGCAGGCCGATAACAAGCGCAATGCCAAAGGCTGTGAATGTCGTTGAGAGCGTAACGCCAAGGCCAGCCTTTATAAACGCGAAGGCATTGCGAAAATTATTCTCAGACACAATCAGCGCGAAAGTTCCCAGAACAACCAGTAGAATCCCCAGTAGCCACCAGGGATAGTCTCTCAATCGTTTGCGTCGACGAATTGCGCTGAGCGAAATGGGGATTGCAGAATTGGTTGTCAACTTGACTGACATACTCGCCTCCAATAATCTCAGGGGCGGCAGTTATCTGCCGCCCCGGTTGACATATGTGGTTTTATTGGATGTCATCCTCGCCAATTGAAAAACCAGGTCCGAAGAATTTTTCGTTCAACTTTCCCAGTGTTCCATCTGCTTTCATGGCTTCGAGGGCCTGGTTTACCGGTGCAACCAGGTCGCTGCCTTTGGTGAAGGCAAATCCCAATTCATCGCTTGATATGGACGGGCCAACAAAATCCAACTCGTCCTTGTTGGTGCCCTGGTACCCCATTCCAACGATTTCATCGATGATTACCGCGTCCAGGTCGCCGGCGAGCAACGCTTGGATTGCGAAGGGGAATTGGTCAAATGCCTTGATGCGATCCTCGGGCAGGTAACCCTTGGCGGTTTCGTAGTTGGTCGTATTGACCTGTGTCCCCAGGATGAAATCGGGGTTTGCGGCCAACTCTTCGATGCTTCCAAAGCGGGTTTCGCCTTTGCGCACCAGTAAGCGTTGTTGAATTTGCATATACCCGATTGAAAAGTCGACACTCTTTGCGCGTTCTTCGGTGATTGTGATGCCATCACCTCCAACGTCATTTTGGCCTGCGCTAACGGATTGAATAAGACCATCCCACGCGGTTTCAACGAACTTTGGTGTGCAGTGCAGCCGGGTGCAAAT
>JAPKMQ010000158.1 GCA_026645875.1 Longilinea sp. | reverse complement strand
GCGCCCGGCAGCCAGTCCGCCAGCGGGGTGCCGTCAACTTTGCAGGGAACCAGGTTCACCTGGCCGTTGTTGCGGATGCGCTTGACCTTGCCGGAGCCGCTCTCGGTGATCACATACAGCAGGTCGCCGTCCTGGGTAAACCAGACCGGCGTGCGCACCGGGACGCCGCTCTTGCGGAAGGTCTCGAGGTTCAGATATTGCTGGCGGGCAAATGCGTCCAATGAGCTCATGTTTTTTCCTGATGGGTCGGGGAGTGTTTGATGATACCGGTTTGATTATACGCGCAAAGAAGCGTCGCAACCATTCTTGGCCGCCTGCGTATACTATAAAGAGATCGATCAACAAAAGGAGAATCCATGACCACGCAATCTGACTTCAACGAAGAACCGCGCGAAGCGCGTCACCACCACGACGATCAGCACCACCACCATCGCGGCTACCGCGGCGGCAGCGGCGGCGGCGCCGTGTACGGGCTGGGCTTCATCGGCGCGGCCATCTATTTCATCAGCACTGCCACCACCTTCTGGCTGGGCGTGCTGGGCTTTCTCAAGGCCATCGTCTGGCCGGCCTTCCTGGTGTTCGAAGCGCTGAAATTCCTGGGCCTGTAAGCGGCACGGCGCACAAAAAGCGCGGTCATCCTGACCGCGCTTTTTTATCCTTATTTTAATAATCGAAAATGATCTTAAGTGCTAAACTTATTCTACTGGTACTGGTCATGTACATAAGATTCTCAAAGCAGATGCGCACAGATTTTAAAGGCGAAAGGCTTATTGACATTCCTTTCGTTTGTGATAAACTAAATACGCGTCTGGGTTGAGTCGCTAAGCGTCTCATCTTGGGGCTTTTAGCCCCAAAACCAGTCGCTTTTATTTAAGCAGAGGGGGTCACATGTATCTTTGCTATGTCGATGAATCTGGGACATCGGATCTACCAGGCAATTCTTCTCACTTTGTATTAGCCGGAATCTCGATACCCATCTGGAATTGGAAGTCTTGTGACCAGGAAATCGATCGCATAAAACGAAAATATGATCTGTGTGATTCGGAAATTCACATTGCCTGGATCCTTCGGCCCTATTTGGAACAAACGAAAATTGATGATTTTGTAGGTTTAAATTATGATCAGCGCAGGTCAAAAGTTGAAGCATATCGAAAATCTGAAATTTTTCGTTTACAAAGAAGTAACAATCCAAAGTTATTAAAGCAAACGAAGAAAAATTATCTTAAAACGGACAGTTATGTCCATCTTGCGTACAATGAGCGAAGAAATTTTATTATTGAAGTCGCTACTGCAATATCAAAATGGCGTGACGCCAGATTATTTGCCGAATGCGTAGACAAAGTTTTCTTTGACCCTTCAAAAGCCAGCAAAACCATTGATGAACAAGCTTTTGAACAACTGGTTTCCCGCTTTGAACAATTCCTTCAGCTAATTGGAACGGATGGATCTCATCGAAAGGGATTGATCATTCACGATCATAATCAAACGGTTTCCAAGAAGTTAACCGATATGATGAAACGGTTTCATCAAACGGGCACTTTGTGGACTTCGATTGACAATATTATTGAAACGCCGTTATTTGTTGACAGCCAACTAACCAGCATGGTTCAAATTGCAGATGTATGTGCATACGCATTACGAAGATACCTGGAAAATGGAGAAGAGGAACTCTTTGACCTAATTTTCAGCCGGGCAGATCGCAAGGATGGCAAGGTTGTTGGGGTCAGGCATTTTACCAACCTTAGCTGCTCCTGCAAAATCTGCCGCTCACATCGAAAATCTTCATAAGCATACAATAACACTAACGCTTTATTAAAAGGCTTCACCCGGCCATCGCCTCCAGCACCGCCAGCGGCTCGCGGTTGTCCGGCTCCGCGATCAGCGAGCTGGCGTAATGGGCGTAGCGGATGCGCCCGCCGCGGTCCACCAGGAAGACGCTCGGCGTGCCCAGCGCGAAAAACCGTTTCACCTGCAAATACTGCCCCGCCACCACCGAGCCTTTGTCGCTCAGGATGGGGTAGGGCGTGGGGTGCCGCTCGACGTAGCGCGCAATCATGCGCGGGCCGTTGGGCACCATCACCAGAATTTCGGTATTCAGGGCCTGGAACTTAGCATGGTCATGGCGCAACTGCGCCATATGGTTGGTGCAGTGCGGTCAGGCAAAGCCAATGTTGAACACCAGCAGCGCGTTGCGCGCCATGGTAATGGCCGACAGGGTGAAAGGCGTGCCGTTGTGGTCGGGCAGGGTAAAGTCGGGGGCCGCGCTGCCCACGGATAAGCGCGGGTGAATTTCGCCTGTTTGTGTCATATTTTAATTATATCCGATTGCAGCAACGTGAAGAATTTTTGACTTTCGCTGCACATTCCAGGATACCATCGTGTTAATGATTTGTATAATCTCAAAACATTATACAAAACGAGCGGATTGTTTGCATATCTTTATACAAAACATTATACTAACGACATTGAACAACAAAAACATTAGACGTATGGAGGAGATCAAATGAAACGCTTTTTGCTGGTAGCTCTGTTCGCTTCACTTGTCCTTTCGGCCTGCGCGCCGGCCGCCACCCAGGCTCCCGCGCCCATGCCCACCAACACCCCCATTCCGCCCATGCCGACCGCGGCCCCGCAGACCATCGTGGACATCGCCGTGGCTGACGGCCGCTTTGGTACCCTGGTCGCCGCGGTGCAGGCCGCCGGCCTGGTGGAAACGCTCTCCGGCGACGGCCCCTTCACGGTCTTCGCCCCCACCGACGATGCCTTCGCCGCGCTGCCCGCCGGCACGCTGGACGAACTGCTCAAGCCCGAAAACAAGCAGCAGCTCACCGACATCCTGCTCTACCACGTGGTTCCCGGCAGCGTGATGGCCGCCGATGTGGTCAAACTGACCGAAGCCGGTACCGCCCTGGGCAAGAATGTGGCCGTCAAGGTGGATGGCGACAAGGTCTTCATCAATGACGCCCAGGTGGTCATCACCGACATCCAGGCCAGCAACGGCATCATCCATGTGGTCGACACGGTCATCCTGCCGCCCGCTGAAGAGAAAGCCCTCGATATCGTGGACCTGGCGGTTGCTGACGGCCGCTTTGGCACCCTGGCCGCCGCCCTGACCGCCGCCGGGCTGGTTGATACGCTCAAGAGTGAAGGCCCCTTCACCGTCTTCGCCCCCACTGACGAAGCCTTCGCCAAGCTGCCCGCCGGCACGCTGGACGAACTCCTCAAGCCCGAAAACAAGCAGCAGCTGACCGACATCCTGCTCTACCACGTCATGCCCGGCAAGGTGGCCTCCTCGGCCGTCACCGATGGCCTGATCGCCGACAGCGCGCTGGGCACCTCGCTCTTCTTCAAGGTCGACATGGGCAACGCCTACGTCAATGAAGCCCAAATCGTCCTGACCGACATCGAAGCCAGCAACGGCGTCATCCATGTCATCGACACCGTGCTCCTGCCCAAGGACCTGGTCGACGCGGCCGTCTTCAACAAGTTCGACACCCTGGCTGCCGCCCTGACCGCCGCGGAGCTGGTGGATACCCTCAAGGGTGAAGGCCCCTTCACCGTCTTCGCCCCCACCGAGGATGCCTTCAAAGCCCTGCCCGAAGGCACGCTGGCCAGCCTGCTGCTGCCCGAGAATAAGCAGCAACTGACCAACATCCTGCTCTACCATGTGGTCTCCGGCAGCGTACTGGCCGAAGATGTGGTCAAGCTGACCGAGGCCGAAACCGTGCTGGGCAAGAACGTGACCATCAAAGTGGACATGGGCAAGGTCTATAACAACGATGCCCAGGTGATCGTCACCGACATCAAGACCACCAACGGCATCATCCACGTCATCAACGCAGTTCTCCTGCCGCCGCAGTAACCCCTGACGGAGTGCGGCCGGGAACGGCACACGCGCAAGGGCTGTCCCGCAGGATCGGGGGCAGCCCTTGACTGCGAAAAATGAATGAATTGCAGGAAAAGGCTTGCCAAACCGGATCAAACGACTGTACAGTATACAAAAGTTCGTACGATGCAAACGGCGGCAGGCGCAGGAACGCAGAAAGGCGGTCAAAATGACAACCATCGCAGAATTTTCGGATCAACCCCGCTACACCATCAAAAACGTCAGCGCCATGACGGGCATCCAGCCGGTGACGCTGCGCGCCTGGGAGCGGCGCTACGAGGCGCTCAGCCCCAGCCGTTCGGGCAACCGCTACCGGCTGTACTCGGACCGCGATGTGGCCGTGCTGCGCTGGTTGAACAGCCGGCTGCAGGGCGGCGTTTCGATCAGCACAGCGGTGCGGGAGCTGCGCCAGATGACCGAGCAGGGCCAATGGCCCGAGGCGGTCGCCGGCGGGCCGTCGCTTTCCGGGGGGCGCGCCGCCGCCACGCCGGCGCAAATATCGCGCCAGCTCTACCAGGCGCTGCTGCGTTACGACGAGGTCGAGGCCGCCAACCTGGTGCGCCAGAGCCTGGCATCGCTTGAATTGATCACCATCATGCAGGAGGTGCTGACGCCCGCGCTGGTGCAAATCGGCGAGGCCTGGTACCGCGGCGAGATTGGCATCACCGCCGAGCATTACGCCAGCGCCTTCGTGCGCGGCCGGCTGCTGGCGCTGCTGCAGGCCTACCCCTTTCGCAAGGGCGCGCCGTACATCATGCTGGGCGGCGGGCCCACCGAGCAGCACGAAATCGGCGCGCTGATGATATCGGTGCTGCTGCGCAGCCAGGGCTACCACGTGGAATTTTTGGGGCCCGACCTGCCGCTGGACGACATGGTGGAGCATGCCCGCTACGAGAAGCCGCAGATGATCATTCTCACCGCCACCACGCGCGAAACCGCGCTCAACCTCGAGCGCATGCAAGAGAAACTCAGCCGCCTGCGCCCGGCGCCGATCTTCGGCTACGGCGGCTTCGCCTTTGTGTACGACCCCGCCCTGCGCAAGCGCGTGCCGGGCATCTTCCTGGGCGAAACCCTGGCCGCCGCCATTGAAAAAACCACCAGTCTGCTGCCGCCGCCCGCCGGTAAACCTGCCCGCGCCGCGAAGCTGGTCCGGCAGGCCGGATGAAACGGAGCAGCATGCCCACCTTCAACCATTCCTTCCAGGTGCGCGCGCCGCTGCGGGCGGTGGCCGATTTTCACCGCAGCACGCACGCGCTCAAACGCCTGACGCCCTTCCCGATGGTCGCCCAACTGCACCGCGTCGATCCCCTGGGCGAAGGCTCCATCTCTGAATTCACCCTGTGGTTCGGCCCTTTCCCCATGCGCTGGACAGCGCGCCACAACCATGTGGATGCGCTGCGCGGCTTCACCGACGAGCAAACCAGCGGGCCGCTGCTGCGCTGGCGCCACAAGCACGTCTTCAAAGCAGTTTCCGGCGGGCTGACGCAGGTGAACGACCAGATCGAATACCAGCACCGGCCGGGCCTGCGGCACGCCTGGACGCGGCTGCTTTATTCGCCACCCATGCTGCGTGTCCTGTTTGCCTACCGCGCATGGGCCACCCGCCGCGCGCTGAAAAATCAATCCCCGGGTGTAGTAAAATGAATCCAAATCGCCATCCGCGGCGAGGGAAAACCGGATATGGGTAAAGAACAGCTCGAATCGATTTCAAAGCGCATCTCTGCCGGCCAGAAAAAGGTGCTCGATTTTGAAGAGCGCAAAATCGCCGAATGGAACCGCGCCGTCCAGCAGATCGACGAGGCCTGGGGAAAAATTGAGTCGCAAGTCAGGGCGCTGCTGCCGGCCGATCTGCGCGAACATTTCAAGATCCTGCGCAGCGAAGTGTTCTCCATAATTGATCAGGACAGCCGCGCTTCCCATCAGATCATGCAGGCCGATATCGACCTGCTCAAGACGCGCCTGCCTGAGCAGGGTCCGGTTGGCAAGCGGGGCGTCATTGTGCTGCCCGGCCTGAGCGATATCATTGTCATCGTCGGCGGCACTTCCGGCGCGCCTGAAGTGCTGTACGACACGCGCGAGAACCTGCCCAACAGCGCCGAGCAGGACGGTTCGCTGGAGGTGGCGCTGTATTTCGCCAGCCAAAAGGTGGAAGAAAAAGCCAGTTCCAACGCATTCCTGCCGGACGAAGACGAAATCCCGGACGCTTGAGCGTTGGGGTTGAAGAACGACTGACATCGTCACTACGTTAAGAATTCCACCGCGGACAGCAAATTATGGGTTAACTGACGCCCGATGCCTGCACGTCTGTGCAAGCATCGCTGTGCCCCAACGAGGCCACGGATAGGGGCACAGCGGCAAGGATCAAATCAACATCGCCATAAACGGATTAGCTGTGCCCATATTGGTCCGTCATCACCCATACCATACCCCAACCCAGTGCCACGGTCAGGGGTTTTTGATTTCCATGTATAATCATACTGGTTCAAATAAACATCCCTCCGAGGTTCCCCATGAATAAGAATATTCTGCTCCTCTTCGCGCTGTTTGCGCTGCTGCTTGCCGCGGCCGCCTGCACCCAGGTCGCCGCGCCCACCACGGCCCCCGCCGCCGACCCCAATGCTGGGGCAGGCCCCACGGCCGCCCCGGCCGAGCCGACCACGGCTGCACCGGTCGGCGGTGACGTGGTATTGGACGTGATCGGCGAGTCCAAGAGCATCAGTTTTTCGATGGAAACGTTGAAAGCCCTGCCCGCCGTCGAAGGCCAGGCCGGCATCAAATCCTCAACCGGCAAGATCACTCCACCGAACCTCTTCAAGGGCGTCAGCCTGCTCACCCTGATCGACCAGGTGGGCGGGTTGGGCGCCGACATGGGCGTCGAGATTGAAGCCGAGGACGGTTACATCATGACCTTCTCCGGCGATCAGCTCGCCAACGGCGCGTTCATCGCCT